>JBBQVR010000040.1:0-25165 GCA_038211355.1 Rhodobacterales bacterium
GCGCGCGGCGGCCCGAACTACAAGAACTTCCCCGGTTATGACGTCGATCAGGCCCCTTGTATCTGCATGACCTCGCGCCACGACGATGGCGCAGGATTCGGCAAGCGAGGCGCCTTGTCCAAGAAGGAAACGCCCCACAACCTTAAAACCACCGACATGCGGGAATTCCTTGCCGAGAACACCAACCCGCAGCCGACCGTGGGTGAAGCCTGCGACGAAACGATGATTGCCGTGGGCAAACATCATGGGCAACTGCAGGGTAAGGGTGTCGATGAGAAAAAGGAAGTGCTGGATTGCCTGACCTTGATCATACTGTCCTATCTGGCGGCCTGTGCCAAACCGGTGAAGGATAGTCCGACCAGCAAACCGCGCAAACCCACGGTCGACGAGATCCGGAGCGTGACGATAAGGACATGACACCATGGTAAGACGTCAAATTCCCGACGAAGGCTGGGAGATCGACCGCCTATCCCCCGATCAGGTCGATATCGAAACGATGGAGGCCTTCCACTTGGGCGGCGATCGCTTCAGCGCCAGCTTCGAGCTGTCAAACGACCGCAGTGAATTCGCCCGGTCATTCCTGCTGGACGTGCGTTTCGGCGCTTCGCTGACCTTCGACATCCGCGTGCGGATCGAGGATTCAATCCTGTCCCACGCCAGTCTGGCGCCGGACCGACATCTGCTGCTGGAGTTGGGTGGGATCATCCACCACTTGCAGCCAGAGGGCGACACAGAGGTAACGCTGAAACCCAGCCGTCTTAGGCGGATCTGGGCGCTCGACGCCGGGCACCAGTTTCTGATCGGCGACCGCGGCATCTCTTTCCTGCGAGAAGGCGGTGACTGGCAGGCAATCGAGCCCTATGGCGATAGCCTGTTCAAATCGGTCCACGGCCTTACCCCGCAGACCATTCACGCCTGTGGCACAAGAGGAGAGCTTGTACGGCTGGAAGGGCGGCGATGGGTGCCACTCGAAGTGCCAGTGCAGACCGAGTTCAAGGCGGTCCATCTTGGCCAGGACGGCAGCCTGAACCTTGCGGGGATCGAGGGCCAATGTTACGCCATCCGCGACAGCGAACTGATCCCCATTGCAAATCAAGGCTGGACTTACATCGGTATCGCCGAATTCAAGGGTCAGCGTTATTGGAGCGACGCGAATTTCGGCTTGTCGATCCAGCGCGGCGACCGGCTGGAGCCGTTCCGCGCGCTTGGCCAAGGCTTCACCATGCACGCCTCGTCCGACCTGCTGGTCATCGCGGGCTGGAAGGAAGTCTTCATCTTCGACGGCCAGGACTGGCGCGGCTTCGAACTGGGCTATGATGGCAACATCTTCCTCAGCCCGTTGGACATGACGCAGTACGGAGGCTGACCGGCAATCAGCACATAGGCAGGGTCTGGCCCAAATACTCCCGCACCTTCGCCAGATCCAACTCCGCCACCCGCAACCGCTCGGCCCCCGGCTGCAGCATGCGGATCACGAACAACTCTCCCGCTTCCGGGTATTCGGCAAAGCGCTCTTCGGCCAGTTTCACCCCCTCGGCCCCGGCGATCCGCAGGCCGTCGAGGTGCGCTTCCAGCCGTTCCAGAAGGCGGCTGATGCGCAGGTCGTCCAGCTCGGGGTTTTCTTCCGGCATCAGCCGGGCGTGGTCATATACCGTCCACAGGAAGGCCGCCTGCTCGGCATGCTGGCGCAGGATATGGGGCAGGACCGGGGCAGTGCTGGGGGCGGACACGGGCGTCAGTTCAGGTTCACCGATCCGCCCCGGATCCGGTTGGACCGCGAAGCGTGGCTGACAAGGTCGGTACCGCGCAGGGTGATCCTGCCATCCGCCTCCATGATCAGGCTGGCCTTGCCGACGCGCAGTTCGATCCGCTCTTTCGCAACCAGCCGCAGCATCTGGCCATCGGCGACGACCACGGCGCCGGCCTCGACCACCCCGGATGCCGGGCGGAGCGGATCGACCAGCTTGCCGACAATCAGCGGGCGGGCGCGATCGCCGTCCTCGAACAGAAGCGCCACTTCCGCCCCCAGATCCGCAGTGCCAAGTCGCGCAAGGCTTCGCGCTGGAATGGCGCGGTCCTGCGCGTTGCCCGGAAACACGACCAGCGGCACGGCGTCCTGAAACCCCAGGACCATGCCGATCACCACGCCATCGTTGATCTGACCAGAGGCGCTATCGCCGTCCATGGCCGTCTTGTCTGCAATCATGGCAAATATCCTTGAAGCAATGCGTTTAGCCTACACGCTTTCGCGCCCCGGATCGACTGGTTTCGCGTTTCTCGGCGCCACCGTTCCAGCTGCTACCTACCATGGCCGTGTACAGCCCCGTCGAACTGACCGCTGCAGACCAGCGGGCGCCTTTCCCTAGGGCAAGGCGGCTCGACGCCACGGCCTTTCTGCGCAACTCTGAAGAAAAGGCGTGGACATGGGCAAAGCGATGACCACGACGGACCGGCTGACCCTCGCCTTGATGCTCATCGACACGGCAAATGCCGCCGACCGCAAGGCCGAGGCGTTTGTCCGCCCTCAACGCCCATGGAACAGTTTAGGGTGATTGAGTAGCGGAGGGTTTGCAGAAACTGCATTCTTCCGAGGAGAATATCCGGATCGTGCTGTCTGGCCTTCATGGCGAAGACAGCATTGCTGAGCTGTGCCGCAAGAAAGGGATCGCTCAAAGCCTGTATTCCAATTGGTCGAAGGAAAAGGCCCCGCGGGCCAATCCGCTGGATATCCGGGAGCAGTTTGAGCAGCAGAAGGATCTTCAGGAAGCTATCGGCGAGGTGCGCTGCTTTGCAGTTATGGTTTAAAGCAGAAGTTCATCACGCCACCCTGCCCCCAACAGAACGGCATGGTCGACCGCGTGATCCGGGCGCTGAAAGAGCAGCGTTCACCGCCAACGCTTCGACAGCATCCAGCATTCAACCCGCGAAATCGGAGACTGGATCAGTCTTTACAACAACCGGCGCCCACATCAGGCGCTGGACAGGAAAAACGCCCGCTGAGGCATATGCACTTGCGGCTTGACCTGACCAGATTCCGCCGGGTCGATACCCTTGCCAGGAAGGCTAACGTCTTACCATTGCACAACGCCCGCGCTGCACCCCGCAGGTATTCGCAGCAAAGGCTTCGTCAAGAAGCCAGGCACATCATGGCATCAGCGGATCGGCGTGGCCCCGGCGAAGATGATCTGCCGGGAAGCCTGCCAAGGGCCGCAGGGCACGACCAGCACCGGCGCTGTGGCGTTACTGCGCGGCGAATTCTTCAACCATGGCCGACAAAAAGCGTTGCGCGGACGGGCCCAAGGTACGGGATCTGCGCCGGCACAGGCACATGCGGGTTGAGGCGTTGTCGAGGCCGAGGATCTCGATCGGCAGCAGATCTCCGTCGCGATCCTCATCCCAGATCGCCACCTCGGGCATCACGGCAATCCCGATCCCCGAACGTGCATAAGCCTTGAGAGCGGGGATAGAGTTGGCAGTCATCTGGGGTTCGCCGTCGCGGTGCTGTGAGGGCACGACCGTGTCAAAGGCCACGCGGCTTGTATAACTGGACGGCATGGCCGCAAACGGCCTTTGCAGAAGATCCACCACGTTGATCGACGTCGTCCCGGCCAAAGGGTGCCCCGGACTGACGACGCCGACAATGCGGTTCGGACGCTCGGCGACAATTTCGATATCGGGGTGATTGGGGGCGGTGACGACCAAGGCAAAATCGGCAAGGTCATGCACCAACGCCCGTTCGGCCTGCCGCCCTGCAGCAATGTGCAGATAGGTCTTCATATGCGGGTAGGTTCTGGCGATGCGGATGAGGCAGGGCATCAGGAACCGTTCCACCAGCGACTGCGAAACATGGATCTTGACAGATCCGTGCCCCACCGACTCGATATCATCGACATCGGCCGCAAGCCTTTCCATCCGTTGGATCACCTGACGGGCGGCCTCAACAACCAGCGTGCCGGTTGGGGTCAGGCGCATCCCGCGGGAATGGCGTTCGAAAAGGGTGACGCCCAGTTCATGTTCCAGGATCGCGATCTTCCGGCTGATGCTGGATGCGGTCAGATTAACGATTTCTGCGGCCGCAAGCGTTGATCCGGTCTCTGCAATCAGCACGACGTAGCGCAGCACTTCAAGCGGCATGCGCGGCAGGACACCAACAATCTTTGACCGGCCCATCGCATACCCTTGCTTTGCCTAGGGGCCCGATATGCAGAATATGCACAGCAGCTGTCAACATACACTGATTGTCGAAGCGCGATTGCTGAAGCATCTTAACGAACTGCGGCCGGGGTATGGGCGCTGCACGGTCCTGCAAGACGGGCTGCAATGGGGGAAAAGTCTGAAATGTCATCCGGTCAGGTCATCATGACGGCTTGCACGTCCTGCCTTGCAGGGGCGCGCTAGCATGACGCGGATTACCCTTGCCACCTGGGATCATGACCGTGCCCTGCCGGTGCTGACCGGTGACGTGCCGGTCAACGGGTTCGAGGTCGAGGCACATGTGCTGCCCACAACGCAGCTTTTCCCCATTGCGGTGAACGAGGCGCGCTTTGATGTGACCGAGCTGTCGCTGTCAAGCTACCTGCTGCAAGTGTCGCGCGGGACCAGTGCCTACACCGCCATTCCGGTCTTTCTGGCGCGCGCCTTCCGGCACAACGGTTTTTTTGCCCATGCCGACAGTGGCATCCGATCCCTGGCTGACCTGAAGGGCCGGGTTGTGGGGGTGCCGGAATATCAGATGACCGCAGCGCTGTGGATGCGCGGCATCCTCAAGGATGATCACGGCGTTGATGCGACCGACATCACCTGGCGCACCGGCGCGCTTGACAAGGGCGTGCGGCATGAGCGGCTGGAGCTGAATGCGCCGCCATCGCTGTCGATCACGCCCATCACGGAAAAAGAGACCCTGCAGGACCTGCTGTTGGCGGGCAAGATTGATGCGCTGCTGGCCCCCAATCCGCCGCGGGCTTTTCTGGAGGGTGATCCGCGGATCGTCCGCATCCTGCCCGACTTCGCCGCCGCCGAGGAAGACTATCATCGCCGTACCGGCTTCTTTCCGATCATGCACCTTCTGGCCGTGCGCAAGTCGCTGGTCGCGGCGCATCCCGATCTGCCGCGCGCGTTGTTCGATGCCTTCAGCACCGCACGTGACATCGCGTTGCAGCGGCTTGAAGACGTCTGGCTTGGCTCTGCCAACCGCCTCAGCCTGCCATGGCTGAACGCCGCGATGGAGCGGACGCGCGGGGCGATGGGGAAAAACTACTGGCCCTATGGCTACCGCACCGCTGTGCCGGAACTGCAGACTGCGTGCAGATATTCGGTCCAGCAACACCTGGCCTGCCGCGCGGTGACGCCGGACGAGCTTTTCTGTCCAGACCTTCTGGACACCTGACCGGCGGCCCAGTGGGCGCCACACGTTAACAACCGCAGTCTTTGGGAGGAGATGGCAATGAACATGAAACTGACTTTGGGTGCTGTGGTGGCCTTCGGGCTGTCTTGCACTGCCGCCGTGGCGCAGGACATGCGCGCACCGGTCGGCCCGATCGAGTTCACCGTCGGGGCAGCCGCAGGCGGGTCGCCCGACGTGATCATGCGCACCATCGCGCAGATCATGAACGAACAGGGGATCGTCGAGAACCCCATCGTCATCCAGAACCGCAGCGGCGCGGGCCATTCCAACGCCTACAACCATGTGCTTGGCTTGCCGGGCGACGAAAACACGCTTTTGACCCTCGCCTCGCCCGTGTTTACGACGCCAATCGTGCAGGGCACGCCGTCGGTCATCGACCAGATCACGCCGATTGCCGGTTTCATCCAGACCGAGCTGATGCTGCTGACCACGCCGACCAGCGAATGGAACGGCCTGCAGGACATGGTTGCCGCAGCCAAAGCCAACCCAGGCACCGTGCGGGTTGCCGGTGGCGCATCCGGCGGCAACGACCATGTGGCAACCGGGTTGATCGAAACCGCCGCCGGGATCACCATGACCTACATCCCGCATGAAAGCGGCGGGGCGGCACGGGCGACCTTCCTTGGTGGCAACGTCGAGCTGCACTTTGCCACCCTGTCCGAAGGGATGGAGCAGATTGCCGCCGGCACTGCCAAGCCGCTGGCGATCCTGTCGGCCGAGCGTCGGACTGAGGCAGGCGTTGCCGACATCCCCACCGCGCAAGAGCAGGGTGTCGATGTGGTCTACACCCAGTTCTGGGGCGTTGGTGGCCCGCCCGGCATGGACCCGGCCCTTGCCGCCTGGTGGGCAGACAAGTTCCGGCAGGCAACTGAATCGCAAGCCTGGCAGGACGGTCTGGCGGCCAACATGCAGCGTGGGGATTTCTATGCCCTTGACGATGCGAAGACCTACTTTGCAGCCGAGCAGGAGACGTTCCGCACGATCCTGACCCAGATCGGCCTAGCCAACTGAAGCAGGCTGGCAAACTAAGCTGATAGCACGAAAGGCAAGGCAGCCATGATGCGGTTTCTGCAAGCGGTTCCCGCGATCTTCATGATCTGCCTTGCCACCGGCGTGATGCTGGGCACCACGGGGCTGTCCTTCTGGGACGGCTTCACCCCCGGCGCGCGTTTCTTTCCGGGCTGGCTGTCGGGGGCGGCGGTACTGCTGTCGGCGGCCCTTCTGGTGACGCAGTGGCGCGGCACCGATGCGGGCCAGCCCGACCTGCCCGAACCCGGCGGCGCTGTGCGGGTGCTGGCGGCAATTGCGGGGCTGGTGACGCTGGCGCTTCTGGTGCCGCTGATCGGGATGGTGCCAGCTGCGGCGCTGTTCATGCTGTATCTGCTGCTGATCGTGATGCGCGCGGCGCTGGTGCCCGCGCTGGTGACCACGGCCATCGTGACGGTCGGCATTGAGGTGGTGTTTGCCCGTTTGCTGGCGGTGCCACTGCCAGCACCCCTCTTTTCATAACCCCGACGACCAGGAACCTGACGCATGATCGACGCATTGTTGCAGGGGTTTTCCATCGCCTTACAGCCGGAAAACCTGCTGTTCATCTTTATCGGCGTGCTGATCGGCCAGATCGTCGGCGCGCTTCCCGGGGTCGGCCCGGCGGCGGGCATGGCGCTGCTCTTGCCCCTGACCTTCGGGCTGGAGCCGGTGACGGCAATCATGATGCTGGCCGGCATCATGTATGGCGGCCAGTATGGCGGCACGCTGACATCGGTGCTGATCAACGTCCCCGGTGAGGCGTCTGGCGTGATGACGGCGATGGATGGCCACGCGATGGCCCGGCAGGGCCGGGCGGGGGCAGCGCTGTCCATCGCAGCCATCGGGTCGTTCATCGCGGGCATCGGGGCGGTCATGGCCGTGGCGGTGATCACCCCGCCGCTTGCCAGTGTCGGCCTCAAGTTCAACGCGCCCGAATACTTCCTGCTGGCCGCCCTTGGGGTGATTGCTGTGGGCAGTTTGGGCGAGGCGCCGATCCGGTCGCTGCTGGCCGGCGTTTTGGGGCTGATGATCGCGCTGGTCGGGGTGGACCCGCTGACCGGCACGCCCCGGCTCAACTTCGGGATGCCCTCCCTTTACCAAGGCATTGATTTCATCCCCGTGGCCATCGGTGTCTTCGGCATTGCCGAGGTTCTGACCTCGCTTGAACGCAGCGACAAGATCGAGCCGATCCGCACCCGCCTGAAAGACATGTGGCTGACGGCCGAGGATTGGGCCACCTGCCGCTTTTCCATCCTGCGGGGCGGGCTGATCGGGCTTTTCGTCGGCATCATGCCGGGGGCGGGGGCATCGGTCGCCTCGCTTCTGTCCTATCTGACAGAGCGGCGGTTCTCCAAAAACCCGGAAAAGTTTGGCAATGGGGCCATCGACGGGTTGGCAGCGGCGGAATCGGCCAACAACTCGGCCGCGCATGGCGCGCTGATCCCGATGCTGTCGCTGGGCATTCCGGGGTCTGCCAGTTCGGCAGTGCTGCTGGCCGCGCTGATCCTGCACGGGATCAAGCCGGGCCCGATGCTGATGACGCAGGAAAGCACGCTGGTCTGGGGGCTGATCGCCTCGATGGTGGTGGGCAACATCTTCCTGCTGGTGCTGAACCTGCCCCTGGCCCCGGTCTTTGCGGCCCTGCTGCGGATCCCTTACGTCTATCTGGCGCCGGGGATCTTGGTGATCAGCCTTGTCGGGGCCTATGCCGCCACCCTCAGCATGGCGACGGTCTGGATGTGCATCACCTTTGGCATCCTTGGCTGGCTGATGATGAAACTGGACATCCCCCGCGCGCCTTTGGTGCTGGCGCTGGTGCTGGCGCCCTTGATGGAAACCTCGCTGCGCCAGTCGCTGCTGTTGTCCCTCGGCAGCCCGATGATCTTTGTCGAGCGTCCGATTTCGGCGGTGCTGCTGGCGCTGGTGCTGTTTGCGCTGATCGCGCCGATCGTGCGGGTGATGCGGCGCCGGAAGACGTAATCGGCAGGGCACAAGCGGCAGGGTGTTGCGCCCTGCCGCCCCCGTTTCAGATCATCCGATGATGCGCGCGAACGTGGCCGACGGGCGCAGGACGGCAGCGGTCTTGGCGTCGTCGGTGTGGTAGTAGCCACCCAGATCGGCAGGCTTGCCCTGCGCCGCCGCAAGTTCCGCCAGGATCACCGCCTCGTTTTCTTCCAGCGCCTTCGCGATAGGGGCGAAATGGGCGATCAGGTCCGGATCTTCGTTCTGGCTGGCCAGCGCCTGGGCCCAGTAGAGGGCAAAGAAGTAATGGCTCGTGCGGTTGTCAGTCTGACCAACCTTGGCACCGGGCGAGCGGTTGTGGTCCAGAACGCCTTGCGTGGCACGGTCAACCGCATGACCAAGGATCCGCGCCCTGTCGTTGTCTTTGGTTTCGGCCAGAAACTTCAGGCTCTCTCCCAGCGCGCAGAACTCACCCAGACTGTCCCAGCGCAGGTGGTTTTCCTCGACCAGCTGCTGCACATGCTTGGGCGCCGATCCGCCGGCACCGGTCTCAAACATGCCGCCACCGTTCATCAGCTTGACGATGGACAGCATCTTGGCGCTGGTGCCAAGTTCAAGGATCGGGAACAGGTCGGTCAGATAGTCGCGCAGCACGTTGCCGGAAATGGCGATGGAATTCTTGCCCTTGCGGATCGTTTCCAGCGACAGGCGCGTCGCAGCCCGCGGTGACAGGATCTTGAACTTCTCGGTCGCACCCGCATCAGCCAGGATGGGTCGCACATACTTCAGCAACTCGGCGTCATGCGCGCGGTTTTCGTCCAGCCAAAAGATCGCCTGACAGCCTTCGGCCTTCTGCCGGCTGATTGCCAGCTGCACCCAATCTTCAATCGGGGCCTGCTTGGTGGACGCCGAGCGCCAGATGTCGCCCGCCTCGACCTCGTGGGTGTGCAGGATGTCACCATTGGCCAGCACGATCCGGACAAGGCCCTTGTGCGGGATCTCAAAAGTGGTCGGATGTGAGCCGTATTCCTCGGCCTTCTGCGCCATCAACCCGACGTTCTGCACCGTGCCTGCGGTGGACGGGTCCAGCGCGCCGGTTTCCTTGAAATAGGCCACGGATTCATCATAGATCGGCGCGTAAGAGCTGTCTGGGATGATGCAATTCGTATCCGCAGGCTTTCCGTCCGGGCCATAGCCCTTGCCCCCTGCGCGGATCAGCGCCGGGATAGAGGCGTCGATGATCACATCGGACGGCACATGCAGGTTGGTGATACCCTTGTCGGAATTGACCATGTAAAGCGGCGGGCGTTCGGCCATTACCGCGTCGATGGCAGCCGTTATCTCGGCCCCGTCCGGCATCTGCGCCACCTGATCAAGCAGCGCACCAAGGCCGGAGTTGGGGTTGACGCCAGCCTCCGCCAGTTTGTCCCCATAGGCGTCGAAAACCGGTTGCAGGAACACCTTGACCGCATGGCCGAAGATGATCGGGTCTGACACCTTCATCATCGTGGCCTTGAGGTGGAGCGAGAACAGGATGCCGGCATCCTTGGTCGCCGTGATCTGTTCGGCAAGAAATGCGTCCAGCGCGCTGGCCGACATGAAGGTCGCATCAACCACCGTGCCGGGCGTGTATTTCAGCCCGTCCTTCAGCACCGTGACAGAGCCGTCACCCGCCACCAGTTCGATCTGCGCAGCACCGGCCTGTTCGGCCGAAAGCGTGGCCGAAACCTCGTTTGAGAAGAAATCACCGGCGATCATGGTAGAGACGACGGTCTTGCTGTCGGCTGCCCATTTGCCCATCGAATGCGGGTTCGCCATGGCGTAGTTCTTGACCGCAATCGCCGCGCGCCGGTCCGAGTTGCCTTCGCGCAGCACCGGGTTCACCGCCGACCCCTTGATCGCGTCAAAGCGGGCGCGGATTACCTTTTCAGCGTCGGTCCGGGGGTCTTCGGGATAGTTCGGAATCGCGTAGCCCTTGGCCTGCAACTCTTTCACCGCCGCCACAAGCTGCGGCACCGAGGCCGAGATGTTTGGCAGCTTGATCACGTTGGCATTGGATTTCTTGACCAGTTCGCCCAGTTCGGCAAGGTCGTCCGGTTGGCGCTGTTCAGGCGTCAGGTTTTCGGGGAAGGCCGCAATGATGCGCCCGGCAAGCGAAATGTCCTTGACCCCGACCGACACACCCGCCGCACGGGCAAAGGATTCGATGATCGGCAGCAGCGAGGCCGAGGCAAGCTGCGGCGCTTCGTCGACCTTGGTGTAGATGATGTCGGGAACCTGCGGGTTGGCCATGGCGGAAACCTGTCTTGTTGCGGTTGAGACTGTCTTGTCCGGCCTTAGCAGATCGGCAGGCACACGTCAGTATCCAATTGTATACCGACTTAATTCCATTACCCCAGCAGGCGATTTTCCACCGTGCGAATATGGGCGCGCATGGCAATCTGGGCCGCTTCGGGGTCACGCACGGCGATGGCATCCACAATGCGGGCATGTTCGGCAAAGCTGCTGTGATCCGCGGGGGGCCGCGTGCTGATGCGCACCATCCGGCCCCAGGACACCATGCGCCGCAGCATATTCAACTGGTCAAACAGCGCCAAAAGCGTGATTGAGCCGGTGCTTTCGGCAAGCTGCCGGTGAAATTCGTTGTCCAGCACCTCATACTCGCGCCAGGTGGCGGCTTGGACGGCGCGGTCGACGTTCAGCCGCAGCTTGGCGATGGCCGAGGCCGAGGCATGCAGCGCCGCCTCCCGCGCGATGGCGGGCTCAAGCGCTGCCCGGGCGCGCAGCACATCGGCGGGGCTGACCTGCTGGGCCAGCTGACCGAACGGATCGGTTGACGCGGCATTTGGGTCAACGTCAGTCAGAAACGTGCCTTTGCCGACATGCCGCCACAGCCGATTCTCGCCCTCCAGAACCTGAAGCGCGCGCCGCAACTCGGCTCGGTTCAACCCAAGGTCGGCGCACAGCACCCGTTCCGGCGGCAGCCGATCACCCGGTTTGAAGGCGCGGTCGGCGATGTAGGCCCGCAGCTGCGCCAGGGCCGCACCGCCAGAAACAGCCTGCTCCACTTTCGCGGAACCAAGGGGAGTGCCAGTCGAGGCGTTCATGTCATTCGGCATGCGTATTCAATACCCGGATTGGTTTAGCGCGTCCAGATTGATTTGGATTGATTTGCAACCGGATCTCTGGGATGGAGGTTGGCCAAGAACGAGGAGAGTTTTGCCCATGTCGAATTATGTCATCACACCGCCGCCCGTCGTGACCTTGCCGATTGAAGGCTCTGACGCGCTGTTTCCCGTCCGTCGCGTCTACTGCATCGGCCGGAACTACGCCGCCCATGCAATCGAGATGGGGCATGATCCGAATCGCGAGCCGCCGTTCTTCTTTCAGAAAAACCCCAACAACCTGACCACGGGCGACAGCTTTCCCTACCCGCCGCAGACCAAGGACGTGCATTACGAGATCGAGATGATCGTGGCGCTGAAATCCGGCGGCAAGAACATTCCCATCGACAGCGCGCTGGATCACGTCTGGGGTTACGGCGTCGGGCTGGACATGACCCGCCGCGATTTGCAGGGCGTGGCCAAGGAAATGGGCCGCCCGTGGGAGATTGGCAAAGCGTTTGAAGACTCGGCCCCGGTCAGCCCGCTGCGCCCGGTCTCAGACGTGGGCCACCCCGCAGCAGGCCTTGTGCAGCTGAAGGTAAACGGCACGCCAAAGCAGACGGGCGACTTGAACCAGATGATCTGGAAAGTGCCAGAGATGATCTCGTATCTCTCTGACTTCTTTGAACTTTCGGCTGGCGATGTGATCATGACCGGCACGCCCTCTGGCGTTGGCCCGATCGTGAAGGGCGATGTGATGGAGTGCCACGTCGAAGGCGTCGGCGATCTGACCGTCACGGTGGTCTGATTCGGTTCGCTGTCAGCCACGCAAGGCTGGCAGCACCCTGTCGCGCACCGAAATCAGGTGGTCGCGCATCCGCAGCGACGCGGTTGCGCCATCCCTTTGGGTGATGGCGGCGCAGATCGCGTCATGTTCGGTAAAGCTGATGTGGTCGCGCGGCGGCAGCTTTGACGTTCTGGGCTGGCCCCAGACGGTGGATCGCCTGACTACATTCAGTATGTCAAAAAGGTGAACCAACAACTTGTTGTGGGTAGCCTTCGCAATCGCATAGTGCAGGTTGTTGTCCCAAGCCTCATAACTGCGCCAGTCAGAGGCCGCGCGACAGCGGTGGTTGCAGGACTGAATTTCATCGAAATCGGCTTTCGTGGCATAGGTCGCGGCCAGTCGCGCCAGTTCCGGTTCAATCACCAGCCGGGCGGCGATGACCTGCGCCGGGCTGGCGAGTTCGCCCAGATAGGCCGCGTCGGCAAGGTTCAGCACGGGCCGCGCGCCGATGAAGGTTCCGCGCCCGACATGGCGCCAGATCAGGCCATCGGTTTCCAGTTCCGCAAGCGCCTTGCGCAGCTCGCCCCGCGTGACCTGGAAATGCTGGCTCAGCAGCCGTTCGGGCGGCAGCCGGTCATTGTGGTTGAACCTTTCGGCCGCGATGAACTGCTTGATCTCTTCGGCAAGCAGGGCAGGATCCGTAGCGCCCATCCTGACCAATCCCCGTATTGGTTAAGCTGAAATTCTATGCAGGGCCGTGAAACGTGTCTAGCATTGGTTGAAGGGGATACGGAGTCTGCCGGTGCTTGCAAGCGGAAGCGTCACTGATTCCACCACCAGCGCTGACAGAATTGGGCAGTCGGTCGAACAGCGACTGTGCATCAGGAAAATTGGGAACATACGTCCATGCGGTTTGCCACGATATCCACCTCGGCCGGTCCGGTTGCTGCGGTTCAATTGACCGACGGGCGGTTCCTGCCGGTTGCGGCGGCCTGCGCTGCGGCGGGTATTGCGCATCCGGCTCTGCAACAGGGCGGCCTGCAAGCGGTGATCGACGGCGGGGCCGCCGCTTTGGCCGAGGTGACAACGCTGGTCGGTCGGGCCAATGCCGGTGAGGCCGCCATTGCCAACCTTGCCGTGGCGGACCCGGCCTTGCTTGCCCCCCTGCCGACCCCCCGCAAGAACGTCTTTTGCGTCGGGCGCAACTACGCCGAACACATCGCCGAAGGCGCGCGGGCGCAAAACACCACGGTCGCCGTCACCGAAGTGCCGGTTTTCTTCACCAAACCCTGCACGGCGGTGATCGGCCCCGGCGCGACGGTTCCGATCTTCCCCCATGTCTCAACCCAGATCGACTATGAGGTTGAGCTGGCAATCGTCATCGGCACCGCAGGCCGCGACATCCCCAAGGAACGGGCCTTTGACCACATCTGGGGCTACACGGTCCTGAACGACGTGACCGCGCGCGACGTGCAGCGCCGCCATGGCGGGCAGTATTTCAAGGGCAAGGGCCTGGATGGATCCTGCCCCTTGGGTCCGGTCATCGTCACCAAGGACGAGGTGGCAAATCCGCAGAACCTCGCCCTGCGCACGCTTGTGAACGGCGAACAACGCCAAAGCAGCACCACCGCGCAGATGATTTTCGACATTCCAACCCTCATCGCCTCCCTCTCTGAGGGGCTGACGCTTGAGCCGGGCGATATCCTGGCCACCGGCACCCCATCGGGCGTGGGCTATGCGATGACCCCGCCAAATTTCCTGAAGGATGGCGATGAGGTCACCTGCGAAATTGACGGAATCGGACGGCTGACCAATCCGGTCCGCACCGTCTGAGCAATGAGTACCGGCGCCAAGAACCGGACGTGAAGGACTTAGGACAGAACAATCGGGAGGATACGACATGCTGAACAGACGTACATTCAATACCTTGATGACCAGCGCCTTGGCGCTTGGACTGGCGGGGCCGACCCTGGCGCAAGAGATGACCAAGGTCACCTTCGTGCAGCCAAGCCCGTCGGCGATCAACTCGTTCAACGTCTTCGTCGCCATCGGCGAGGGCTATTTCGCCGAAGAGGGCCTTGAGGTCGCGGTTGAGGCTATCAACGGGTCAGGCGCGGTGTTGCAGGCGCTGTCGTCGGGTCAGGCCCAGTTCGGGCGTCCGGGTCCCGGCCCGGTTCTGGCCGCGCGTGGCCGGGGTGAGGATGTGGTCTTCATCTACAACTTCGCCGCCAAGTCGAACTTTGGTGTCGTGGTCCCGGCCGACAGCCCGGTCCAGACCCCGGCTGATCTGAAGGGGCTGATCATCGGCACCGGCACTGCCGACGGCGCGGAAGTGGGTTTTGCCCGCAACGTGATGTCAGGCGCTGGTCTGACGGATGGCACTGATTACACCTTCCTGACCGTGGGTGACGGCGGGCCTGCAACGGCGGCCTTCGCCTCGGGTGAGATCAACGCCTATTCCGCCTCGACCGCTGATGCCGCGATCCTCAACCAGCGCGGTGTGGCGGTGCGTGAGATTACGCCGCCGGAATACATGCGGTTTTTCGGCAATGGCTTTGTGACCATGGGTGCCACGATCCGCGACAATCCCGATCTGGTGGAAAAGTTCGTGCGCGCCATCAACAAGGGCCACGCCTTCGCTCTTGACGATGCCAACCGCGAAAAGGTGCTGGCGCATCTGGCCGCAGGCAACCCGCAGGAAAGCGAAGATCCGGCTTTTGCAGCGGCGCTGTTCGATGCGGTCAAGGACAAGACCATTCCAGTCGACATGACCAATGGCCTTGGCTACCAGCCGCCCGAAGTGTGGGAAGAATGGCAGGCCACCCAGATCGCCGGTGGCGAGCTGCCCGGCCCTCTGCCTGACCTGACCGCCGCCTACACCAACGACTTCACGCTCAAAGTCAACGGGAGCAAGAACTGATGATGGCTGCCGCAGCCCTGACCGAGGCCGATTTGCCCTTGGGTGAGCCGGTCTATCAGCTGTCGAACGTGGGCAAGACCTATGCCCGCAACGCGATCAAGGCGCTGGAAGGGGTCAGCCTGACCCTGAGACGCGGCAGCTTTTCGGCTGTCATCGGCTCCAGCGGCTGCGGCAAGTCCACGCTCCTGAAAATCATGTCAGGCTTGATCCCGCCCTCAACGGGGCGGGTCATTCTGCAAGGCAAACCGGTTATAGGCACGCGCCGCGACATCGGCATGATGTTTCAGCAAGCCACACTTTTTCCGTGGCTGACCACGCTGGAAAACATCGTCCTGCCGATTGAAATCCGCGATGGCAAGGCTGCCGCCAAGACCGCAGCGGTTCAGGCAAGGGCGCTGTTGGACCTTGTCGGTCTCAAGGGGTTTGAAAACACCTATCCCACCGAATTGTCGGGCGGCATGGCGCAGCGCGCGTCGATCTGCCGGATGCTGATCACCGAACCCGCGGTCCTTTTGCTGGACGAACCCTTCAGCGCGCTGGACGAATTGACCCGTGATTTCATGAACATGGAACTGCAACGCATCTGCTCGTCACGCAATGCGACGGCGTTCCTTGTGACCCACTCCATCCAGGAGGCGGTTATCTTGTCGGACGTGGTCTATGTGATGAAACCCCGCCCCGGACGGCTGGCCGAGGTCGTGAACATCGACTTGCCCCGCCCCCGCACGCTGGACATGATGACGACCCCCAAGTTCGGCGCGATTGTCGAACATATCCGGGGATCTTTGGACAAGGAGGCGTTCAAATGAGCAACCTTGAAAACATCGCTGACATTGGCCCCGATACCGTCTGGGCGGAAGAAACCAGCTGGCTTGACCGGGTGCCGCGTTCCATTCAGATGATCTTCGTCTTTGCGGTGTTCGTGCTGCTGTGGGACCTGGTCACCCGCTTTGGGCTGGTCAGCCCGATCATCCTGCCCACGCCGCTTGAGACGTTTCTTGACCTGATCTTCGTGGGCAAGAACCTGCTGTCTGGCGATTACATGCTGACCGCCCTCTGGATCACGCTGCAAGAGGTGTTCTACGGCTTCCTTCTGGCAATGGCGATCGGGTTCACCCTTGGCACCATCGTCGGCGAAACCGCCTTTGGCGAGCGGGCGATCATGCCCTACCTTGTCGCCATCGACACGATGCCAAAGGTCGCCTTTGCGCCACTGTTCGTGGCCTGGCTGGGCTTTGACATCGACAGCAAAGTGGCCCTTGCCGCCTTTATCGCCACTTTCCCCATCATAGTCGGCACCGCAGCAGGCCTGCACGCCGCCGACACCAACAGCCGCAACCTTTTCAAGACGATGGGTGCAACGCGCTGGCAAACCCTGGTCAAGATGAAGGTTCCTATGGCCCTGCCGCAGGTGTTCACCGGCCTCAAGATCGCGTCGGTCGGCGTCATGGCGGGGGCCATTACGGGTGAGTTTCTGGGCGGCGGCAAGGGCTTTGGTGAGCTGATCCGCACCGCCGCCAGCCAGTTGAACACGCCGCGTGTGTTCTCGCTGATCCTGTATCTCTCGGTCGTGGGGATGCTCTTGTTCACCCTCGTCTCTTACGCGCAGCGCCGGGTGGTGTTCTGGCAGAAAGACCGCGTTTCGGCGGCAAGCGAATAGCCGATGGCAGATCCCGTCGCGGCGGATCAGCTGACGGACTTTGCCGCCAGCGCCTTCCAAAGCCTAGGTGTTCCCGGTGGGGATGCCAGAGATGTCGCGGGTCTGATGGTCGAGGCTGACCTGCTGGGCTATGACACCCACGGCCTCTTTCGCCTGCGCCAGTATGTGGCCCGGCTGCGGGACGGGGGCTGCAATCCGGCTGCCAGGCCGCACGTAGTCCGGGAAACCGTGGCAACCGCGCTGATCGACGGTGACAACGGGCTGGGCCATCTGGCCATGGCGATGGCCTGCGATCTTGCCATGACGAAGGCACGCGCGGCGGGCATCGGATGGGTCGGCGTCAGGGGCAGCAACCACGCAGGACCAGCGGCGCTGTATGTCCGCCCACAGGCCGCAGCGGGGATGATCGGCATCTGCGCAGCGGTCGGCAGCGCCAATCATGTGGCCCCCTATGGCGGGACGGACCTGCTGCTTGGCACCAACCCCATTGCCATCGCCACACCGGGAGGGGCTGATCCCTTCGTCCTTGATATGGCCACGACCGTGGCCGCCGTCGGCAAGATCAAGACCCTCGCCCAGCGGGGTGAGGCGATGCCCGAAGGCTGGATGGTTGGCCGCGACGGCAAACCCCTGACCGACCCGAACCGCCGGGATGAGGGGTTCCTTCTGCCCATCGGCGGGGCCAAGGGCTACGGCCTTGCCATGGCCATCGGGCTTATGGCCGGGGTGCTGAACGGGGCCGCCTTCGGGTCGGATGTGGTGGATTTCACCACCGACACCACCAGCCCCACCAACACCGGCCAGTTCGTCGTTGCCATCGACATCGCGGCTTTCGGTGACCCGGCCGGCTTCGCCGCTGCCACCGCGCGTGTGTTCGATGAGATGCGCGCCTCGCCGCCCCTGCCCGGTCATGACGCCGTGCGGGTGCCCGGCGACGGGCGTGAGGGGCAGCGTGCAGCCCGCCTTGCCAAAGGGATCAGCCTGCACCCAGCCTTACGCGCCGATCTTGACCGCATTGCCAAAGACCTTGCTATCGCCCCCCTCTAGGCCCGACTGTTCCTGCTTCCCCAGTCCTGCATCCCAAACCAGGTGACCCAATGACCGACACGCTTCATGCCCTCCTGGAAAATGCTGCCCAAGACGCCCCGGCCATCGGCGCGCCAGATCGGCCCTGGCTGACCTATGCCGGCCTTGCGACCCAGACCGCCCGCACGCTTGCGGCGCTGCATGGCGCGGGTGTCGGGCGGGCTGACCGGGTGGCCATCGTGCTGCCCAACGGGCCCGAGATGGCGTCGGCCTTCATCACCGTCGCGCAGGGCGCGGTGACCGCCCCCCTCAACCCGGCCTACAAGCTGGATGAATTCGACTTCTATCTTTCCGACCTCAAGGCCCGTGCCATCATCCTGCCCGAAGGCTATGACGGCCCGGCGCTACAGGCGGCGGGCAAGCACGGCCTTGTGGTCTTGCGGCTTGGTTTCGCGGCCACCGACCCCGCCGGCAGCTTCACCCTGACAGCCGAAGGGTCGACCGGGGCCATGCCCGACACCGCCCTTGCAGGCGCAGACGACATCGCGCTGATCCTGCACACCTCGGGCACCACATCGCGCCCCAAGATCGTGCCGCTGTTGCAGCGCAACGTGGCGGCCTCGGCCCGGCATATCCAGACGTCCTTGGCGCTGACGCCTGCCGACCGCTGCCTGAACATGATGCCGCTTTTCCACATCCACGGCCTGATCGCCGCCGTTTCCGCCAGCCTTGCGGCCGGGGCCTCGGTCTGGTGCGCGCCGGGGTTTGATGCGGTGCGGTTTTTCGGCTGGCTCGATACCGCGCGGCCCAGCTGGTACACGGCGGTGCCGACGATGCACCAGACCATCCTGCAACGCAGCGCCCGCAACGCCGAGATCATCGCCCGCGCGCCCTTGCGGTTCCTGCGCTCCTCCTCGGCCTCGCTGCCCGCGCAGGTGATGCTGGAACTGGCCGCCACCTTCAACGCCCCGGTGATTGAAGCCTACGGCATGACCGAGGCCGCGCATCAGATGGCGTCAAACCCCCTGCCCCCCCGCGCCCAGAAACCGGGCGCCGTGGGCATCGCCGCAGGGCCCCAATTGCGCATCGCGCATGAGGTGGAAAACCACCTGCTTGACGACGGGATTGGTGAGGTGGTGATCTCCGGCCCCAACGTCACCCCGGGCTATGAGGGCAACCCCGACGCCAACGCGAAAAGCTTTTTCACCGATGGTGACCTGCGCTGGTTCCGCACCGGCGATCAAGGCTCGCTTGACGATGAAGGCTATCTCACGCTGACCGGCAGGTTGAAGGAAATCATCAACCGCGGCGGTGAGAAGATCAGCCCGCTTGAGGTGGACGGCGTCTTGATGGATCACCCGGCGGTGCAGCAGGTGGTGACCTTCGCGATGCCGCACACCGCCTTGGGCGAAGAGGTCGCCGCCGCCGTGGTCCTGCGCGACGGGATGGCCGCGGATGAGGCCGCGATCCGCGCCTTTGCCGCCACAAAGCTCGCCGCCTTCAAGGTGCCGCGCCGTATCGTGATCCTGCCCGAGATCCCGAAAGGCGCCACCGGCAAGCTGCAACGCATTGGCCTTGCACAAAAGCTGGGCCTTACGCCCTGACATTTCATCTGTCGAAAAATATCCCCGCCGGAGGCTTCGCCGCCACCCACAGGCGCGGCCCACTGGTCCTAAGCAGTACGGAGGCCACATGAAAATCTGCATCTTCGGCGCGGGCGCGATCGGCGGTTACATGGGCGCAAAACTGGCGGCTGTGGGCGCGGACGTGTCGCTTGTCGCACGCGGCCCGCATCTGGCGGCGCTGCAATCCAAGGGCCTGACACTGATCGAGGATGGCGTGGCCCAGACCCACAAGGTCCGCGCCACCGATGATGCCCGAACGCTGGGGCCGCAGGATTATGTGATCCTGACCCTCAAGGCCCATTCGGTGCCGGGTGTCGTCAACCAGATCACCCCGCTTCTTGGCGAAGGCAGCACCCTTGTCAGCGGCGTCAATGGCATCCCCTGGTGGTATTTCCACCGCCTTGGCGGCCCGTTAGAGGGCACGCGCCTGCCTTCGGTCGATCCGGGCGGCCTGCAATGGGACGGCTTCGGCCCCGACCGGGTGCTGGGCTGCGTCGTCTATCCGGCGGCCGAGGTTACCGAACCCGGCACCATCACCCATGTCGAGGGCAACCGTTTCTCCCTTGGCGAACCCTCGGGTGAGAAATCCGCCCGGGCCGAGGCGCTGTCGAAGGCGCTGACGGCGGCAGGACTCAAGGCCCCGGTCCGGCCGCGCCTGCGCGATGAGATCTGGGTGAAGCTTTGGGGCAACCTGTCGTTCAACCCGATCTCAACCCTGACCCACGCCACGCTGGACGTATTGTGCACCGATCCCGGCACCCGCGCCGTCGCCCGCGCCATGATGGTCGAGGCGCAGATCATCGCGGAAAAGCTGGGCGTCACCTTCCCCATCGACGTGGATCGCCGGATTGAGGGTGGTGCCGCCGTGGGCGCGCACCGCACCTCGATGCTGCAAGACCTGCTGGCCGGCCGCCCGATGGAGATTGAGGCGCTGGTGGGCTCCGTTGCTGATCTGGGCCGCTTGACCGACACCCCCACGCCGACCATCGATACGGTTCTGGCGCTGACCCGTCTGCGCGCACGCACCGCAGCGGAAAGCCGTCAGCCCTGATCCAACCCCCGCCTGCGCAAGCCTGACACACAGACACCTGACACACAGGCACCTGACACACAGGCACCTGACACACAGGCAGATGACAAACGGCACCCCTTTGCGGTAATCTGCAAGCCGAACCCATGGGAGTTCGGACATGGCCCCGCCCAAAGTGACCGTTCTTGCAGGCACGACCAAAGGCACTTTCCTGATCTCAGGCGGCGCGGACCGAACCGGCTGGACGGTCTCGGGGCCGTTCTGTGACGGCTGGCCCATCAACCACGTCATCGGCGATCCAGCCTCCGGGCGCATCTGGGCCGGGGGTGGCGGCGACTGGCACGGTGCGGGGGTCTGGCGGTCCGATGGCGGCGGCACCAACTGGACGCTGACCAAGCTGACCAAGGGCAAGCTTGACGAATGGGCCTCGAACGACCCCGATTTCGCCGCGATGATCGGCTGGACCGAAGCCCCGCTGCCCTTTGGCGACCGCTTCGCCCAGATCTGGTCATTGGGTCTTGCGGGTGACACGCTTTATGCGGGGACCAAACCTGCCAGCCTGCTGGCCAGCACCGATGGCGGGGAAAACTTTCATCTGGTTCAGGGCCTAAGCGACCACCCCTCCGCGGGGTCTTGGTCACCCGGTGCCGCCGGTCTGGTGCTGCATTCCATCGTGGCCCACCCGGACGACCCTGACCGTTTGTGGATTGGCATTTCGGCGGCCGGGGTCTTTGCCACCGAAGATGGCGGCAAAACCTGGGAGCGTCGCAACCGCCTGTCCAACGCCGAGGCCTGCGCCGGGCACGACCACCCCGCCGGCCCCAGGGATGGTGAAACTGGTCATTGCGTCCACAACATCATGCGTGCCCCCGGGCCGGGTGACGTGCTTTACCAACAAAACCACCACGGGGTCTGGCGGTCAGCCGATGGGGGCCGCGCGTGGGACGACATCACCACCGGCCTGCCGTCGACCTTTGGCTTTCCGATCCGGGTGCATCCCCGCGATCCGCAGACACTCTGGACCCTGCCCCTGAATGGCGACCGAGAGGGACGCTTTCCACCCGATGCCGCCGCGGCGGTGTGGAAATCGAAAGATGGCGGGCGCACCTGGTCAGACAAACGCCAAGGCCTGCCGCAGACGGCCTGCTTTTTTACCGTCCTGCGACAGGCGATGGCCGGGGATACGCAAACGCCGGCGGGGGTCTATTTCGGGACCAACAGCGGCTCGGTCTTCGCCAGTCTGGACGAAGGCGAAACCTGGCTGGAGATTGCACAGCATCTTCCGACCGTCCTTGCCGTCGAGATCCTTGAGCACGGCTGACCACAGCAACCGCAGCTTGCCAAGACGTAAGGGGCCGCGCGGGCGATGCTTCATTGTGCAGTTGTCCATCCGTCACGATCTTTCGGCACTGACGGCTTGTGGTGCGACAATCTTGTCGGCATGTGTAACAAACTGGGCGGCAGCGCGAACTGGAAGGGTGTGATGGCAGATCAGATCGATGCTTGGGGGCAGCTTCTTGCCGCCGCCAATGCTGGTGATGCCCGGGCCTATGCGCGCTTTCTGCAGACCGTCACGCCGGTTCTGCGTGGCATCGTGCGGGCCAAGGCTGGCGGTCTGGGTGTGGCCGGGTGCGAGGATGTGTTGCAAGAGGTTCTGCTTGCGGTCCACCTCAAGCGGCACACCTGGGAACCCGGGGGCCCGGTGCGACCGTGGCTTTATGCGATCACCCGCTACAAGGTCGTCGATGCGTTCCGCGCGCGGGGGCGCAAGATCGACCTGCCGATCGAAGATTTTGCCGAAGTCCTGGCCGCTGACCCCGGGCCCGACCCGACCGAGGCCGCCGACATGGCCAAGATGATCGGGATGCTGGACGGACGGGCGGCGGACATCGTCCGCCGGATCGGACTGGAAGGCGCCACCGTGGCCGAGACCGGCCAAGCGCTGACGATGAGCGAAGGTGCCGTGCGCGTTGCCCTGCACCGGGCGTTGAAAACCCTCGCCATCCTGCGGGAAAGGCATGTGAAATGAAGACCGACGATCTGATCCGCACCTTGGCCGCCGATACCCTGCGCCCGCGCCCGCTGATGGCCACGCTGCTGCTGGGCCTGATCCCCGCGCTGGCAATAGCGCTGGCGGCGGTCTGGCTGACGCTGGGCTTTCGCGCAGATATCGGCAGCGCATTGGTCAGCCCGGTATCGGCGGTCCGGATTATCCTGACCGGCATTCTGGGGATCGCGGCGGCACGACTTGCTCTGGTTCTGGCACGGCCCGAAGGCGTGCAGGCGGCGCGGCTTTGGCCCTTGGCGGTGGTGGCGGTCGCGGCGCTTGGGCTGTTGCTGTGGGCTTATGTTACCACACCCGCCGAGGCCCGGCAGATGGCCACCATCGGCAAGACCATCACCACCTGCCTTGTGACCATCCCGCTGCTGTCGATCCTGCCGGTGGCCAGTGTGCTTTATACCTTGCGTCAGGGTGCCACGACCGCCCCCGCGCGGGCGGGGTTTGTGGCGGGACTGGCGGGCTCGGGCCTTGCCGCCGCGATCTACGCTCTGCATTGCACCGAAGACAGCCCGCTGTTCTATGTCACCTGGTATGGCCTTGCGATCATGGGGATAACGCTGGTCTCAACCCTGATCGGCGCGCGGCTCTTGCGCTGGTAGGGGCGCTTAGCCGCCGCGCCCCGCCACCAGCCGGAACGCAAGCGGCGCAAGCACGATCACGAACAGGATCCGCACCACATGGTGCAGCGCCACAAAGGCCACATCGGCGTGGATTGCCAGCGCGATCAGCCCCATCTCGGTCAGGCCCCCCGGTGCCAGCGCCAGCAGCGCCTGATCCGCGCTGACCCCGTAAAGCCCGCGCATCACCAGCCCCGCCCCCAGCGCAAGTGCCAGCGACAGCACGGTGGCCCCAATGCTTAGCGCCGTTGCCGGCAGCAGCGTGCGCAGCCCGATGCCCTGAAACCGGCAGCCCAGCACCGTCCCCAGGATCACCTGTGCCGTATTGACCAGCAGCGTCGGCGGCACGCTTTCGGTAACCCCGGTCAGATGCAGCACGGCTGACACCAGAAGCGGGCCCAGAAACGTTGGCGCCGGAAAGCGCAGCCGCGTGCCCAGCGCACTGCCCAGAGCGGCCGAGCCAAGCATGACCACCCCATCCACAAGCGTCAGCGCCGTCGGCGCTGCAGTTGCCGCAGCCCCGATGGTCTGGCCCTGCACCAGCCGGAACCACACCGCGATCAGCGCGATGGTCACCACGATCCGCAGGCTGTGGGCCAGGATGATCGGCGCGGGCTTGGCCCCACTGGCCTCGCCGATCTCGATCATCTCGCTCAGGCCACCAGGCATGCCGGCGAAGTAGGCGGTCACCCAATCCAGCCGCCCGACAAACCGGTAGTAGGGCACGATGACCAGCGCCACGACCACGACATAGCCCAGCAGAATCGCGATGGACCCGATCCACTGCCCCGCCTGCGCAATCACATCGGGCGTGAAGCTGGACCCCAAGAGAACCCCGATCACCGCCACAACGACCGGCCGCGCCCGCGCGGGCCCCAGCACGGGCGCATTGGCGACGGCAGCCACCATGGTGGCAAAAAGCGCGCCCAACATCCAGGGCAGGGGCAGACCGAGCCAGTAGAACAGCGTCCCCCCCGCCGCCCCGATCAAAAGGGCCAAAAGAATGCGGGGCAGACTGTGCATGATGGAGGGTCCGTAAAGGGCGCGGGCCGGGGCCAGCAGGATTTCCCCCATCCTTTTCAATGCGACAGGGAATGTCCAGTCATCCCGGCCCCCTAAACCTGCGAGCATGGTGGATCGTCTTCCCGCGCTCAGCCCGCGGCGCTGGTCCCGCCATCCAGCAGCTGCAACGGTTGAAATGCGTGCATGTCGGCAAAGGTGCAGAATTCGACCGGACCAAGCGCAACAACAGGCACCGCCTCGGCAAGCTGGGCAAAGACCGCAGCCGAAAGGTCCTGCACCGCCACCGCCTCATCCATGGTCAGCCAACGCAAGGCATAGGCCAGCGTGATGTGAAAGCAAGGCCGTGCTGGCCAAAGCCTCGGGTCCAAGCCTGGCCTTGCCCGCGCCTGTCAGCCGGGCAAGGCTTGCCGCCAGCAAGGTCGCCAGGTCCGGCGTCATGCCATCACATCCGCCTTCTGCACCGCTGCCGGGCGGGTCAGGCTGCGACCCGAGGTGCCGTCAAACACATGCAGCGCCGTCTGGGCAAAGCCTAGTCCCACGCGCTGGCCTTCGGTCAAGGTCAGCTTTTCATCCAGCACCGCGCAGATCGGGATATCCTCGATCTGAAGATGGTAGACGCGGGCTGATCCCAGCTCTTCAAAGAAGAGGAACGTCGCCTGAAGCGCGCCCTGCCCTGCAGGCAGGACCTGCAACCGTTCGGGCCGCAGACCGACCTGCACCATTTGCCCCGCTTCGGCCTTGAACCCGGCGGCAATCGCCACCGACTGCCCGTCCGCCATCAGGACAGACCGGCCATCTGCCGCCACCGTTCCGGGCAGGATGTTCATCGCCGGGCTGCCCACAAACCCCGCTACGTAAAGCGAGGCGGGGTGTTCGTAAATCTCTTCCGGCGTGCCGATCTGCTCGATCGTGCCCT
>JBBQVR010000041.1:0-25118 GCA_038211355.1 Rhodobacterales bacterium
GAACGGGTATTCGTTGCCGAAGAACCAGACGCCCAGCGTCTTGTCGGAAAAGTCAGCCGGCGAGGTGATGCCGGTTT
The DNA here is from genome assembly GCA_038211355.1 of Rhodobacterales bacterium. Lineage (GTDB taxonomy): Bacteria > Pseudomonadota > Alphaproteobacteria > Rhodobacterales > Rhodobacteraceae > Tabrizicola. Next base: position 78 of record JBBQVR010000041.1, read on the forward strand.
CCGCAAGGCAGGTCAGCATCATGCCCGAAGACGCAAACGGCTGCGCGATGTTCACCAGCGGCAGACCCTTTTCGCGAGCGGCAAGCGCCGCCGGCATCCAGTCCACCATCACATCCGCACCACCGCCCGCGATTACTTGCGTCGGCGCGATGTCCGGGCCGCCCGGAAGGATGGTGACGTTCAGCCCCTCTTCCTCATAAAACCCCTTGGCCTGGGCCACGTAATAACCCGCAAACTGGGCCTGGGTCACCCATTTCAGCTGCAGCGTCACATCCTCGGCCTGTGCGCCGGTCCCCAGCGTGGCCAGAAAGGCAGCAGTTACAAGTTTCTTCATTGTCGTCTCCCGTGTTGGACCCGTCTTCCGGGCCATTGGTTAATGCCGTTGTGACGGGTGCCAGAAGGTCACCCCCCGTTCGATCAGCGTGATCAGCCCATAAAGCGCCGACCCCGCCAATGCCGCGACCGCAATCGTGGCCCAAACCATGTCAAGGCCAAGCCGTCCCACCTCGGTCGAGATGCGAAACCCCATGCCGTAGATCGGACTGCCGAAAAACTCGGCAACAATCGCCCCGATCAGGGCCAGAGTCGATGCAATTTTAAGCCCGTTGAAGAGGAAGGGCATGGCAGCGGGCAGCCGCAGCTTCCAAAGGGCCTGCCAGTATGACGCCCCCCAGGTGGCCATCAGATCGCGCTGCATCCGCTCGGACGCCTGCAAGCCTGCGACCATGTTCACCAGCACCGGGAAGAACACCATCACCACGACGACCGCCGCCTTCGATTGCCAGTCAAACCCGAACCACATCACCAGAATGGGGGCGAGGCCGACAATAGGCAAAGCCGCGACAAAGTTGCCAATCGGCAGCAAGCCGCGCTGCAGGAACGGGCTTCGGTCAATCGCAATCGCCGTCACGACCGCCGCCCCACAGCCGATCACAAACCCCGGTAACGCGCCTTTCAGCACGGTCTGCGCAAAGTCCTGCCACAGGATCGGCAGCGACCCGGCAATCTTGGCCGCAATCATGCTGGGCGGGGGCAAGATCACCGGCTGTACCTGCAACCCGCGCACCAGCCCCTCCCAAACCACCAGCAAGGTCACCCCGAACAGGACCGGCACAAAAGCCCGGCCGGCCTTGGTGCGCGCCCAGTCAGATGCCGCGATCCGGGCATTCAGCGCCCATGCCGCCAGCCAGATCACAAGGGTTCCCGCCAGCCACATCATGCCGGAACCCCCATCCGCGCCTTGGCGAACCGCTCCAGGAACCCCACGCCCAGGATCAGCAGCCCCGCCAATATCGCCGCCGCGAACAGGGCACCCCACATGATCAACGGCTCACCGAATTGCGAGCCGATCAGCATCCGCGCGCCCAGACCCTCAATCGCCCCGGTCGGAAGCTCGCCCACGATTGTCCCGATCAACGACGCCGCAATCGCCACTTTCAGCGAGGCAAAGAAATACGGCATCGACGCAGGCAGCCGCAGCTTCAGGAACGTCGCCCCCTCACTCGCGCCATAGGTGCGCAAAAGGTCCAGCTGCATCTGATCGGGGCTGCGCAGGCCTTTGACCATGCTGACCAGCACCGGGAAGAACGACAGATACGCCGCGATGATCGCTTTGGGCACGTCACGGCCCGAAATCCCCATCTGGTTCGACACCACAAGGATCATCGGCGCCAGCGCCACAATCGGGATGGTCTGGCTGATGATCGCCCAGGGCATCACGCTCATGTCCATCACCCTGAACCGGACAATCGACATCGCCAGCAGGACACCGAAGGCAATCCCCAGCCCGAACCCCATCATCGTGCCCTTGAAGGTCACATAGCCGTGGTAGACCAGGCTGCGCTTTGAGGTGACCGCCTGCCCCGCCACGCCCTTCCACAGCTCTGCCGCCACCTGATGCGGCGGCGGCAACAGGGGCCGCGCCTGCGCCATCGTTTGCGGCACCATCTCGGCGAAGGTAACGCTCGTCCCTGCACGCTCTGCCTGATCATAGACCCAGGTCGCGTTCATCCAGACAGCAGCCGCGTACCAGATTACTATGATCCCGCAAAGGACGGTCAAGACCGGCAGCGGCGTTCCCCTGACGCTCATGACGACACCGGTTTCAGCTGTTCAGAACGATCCCCGCCAGAGGCGCCCACCCCCAAAACCCACGCAGCGCCGGTCATCCTTTCGCCCCCGCAGGCCAGGCGATCATCGCCACCGCGACGCAGCCCAGGGCCATCCCGGCCAGTTGCAGACCCGTCGGCCGCTCGCCAAAGACAAAGATCGCCATCACCGAAATCGCCACCAGCTGAAAGATCGCCGACAGCGCAATGGCAAGGCCCAAGCCGTTGGCCTTCATCACCTGCACCATCAGCCAGTTGCCCAGACAGAACAGCGCCAGCGCACCGATCAGCACCGGAACCTGCCCCTTGGTCGCATAGACCTTGAGGACCGCATTCGCCGCCACAAACACCGCTGTCGCAGCCCCAAGCCAAAGGAAGGAAAACGCGGTCATACGGCGCACCCGGCAAATGGTGACCAAACCCTTGCCGCCCCGCACGTAGACCCGCGCGTAGAGACGGAAGGAAGACGCGATGCAGACGTTGAAAAGACGCGGCTCCTACTCATCGGAATGCCCGGCCCGCAGCCCCTCCCGCACCCGGTGGGCAATCTCGATGAACTCCCGGCTGTCGCGGATATCTAGCGGGCGCTCCTTCGGCAGGGGCGAGTCGATCACATCCGTAATCCGCCCCGGACGCGGCGACATGACGACGATCTTGGTGGAAAGATACACCGCCTCCGGGATGGAATGTGTAACAAAACCAATAGTTTTCCCGGTGCGCGCCCACAGCTTGAGCACTTCTTCATTCAGCCGGTCGCGCACAATCTCAGCCAGCGCGCCGAAGGGCTCGTCCATCAGCAGGAGATCCGCATCGAAGGCCAGCGCGCGGGCGATACTGGCCCGCTGCTGCATCCCGCCCGACAGCTGCCAAGGGAATTTCTTGCCAAACCCGGAAAGCTCCACCAGCTCCAGAACCCGCTCTACCCGCTGGTCCATCTCTGCCTTGGAAAACCCCATGATTTCAAGCGGTAACCGGATGTTCCCACTGATGGTCCGCCAAGGATACAACCCCGCCGCCTGAAACACATAGCCATAGGCCCGTTTCCGCCGCGCCTCATCCGGCGTCATTCCGTTGACCGTCAGAGTGCCCCCCGTGGGGTGCTCCAAAGCTGCAATCGTCCGCAGGAAAGTTGTTTTCCCGCAACCACTTGGCCCGATGAAGCTGACGAAATCGCCCCGGTTGATGACCAGGTCCACATCCTTCAACGCCTGCACCGGGCCATCGGCAGTCTGGAAGACCAGTTGCAACCCTTTGGCTTCGATCACCGGGGCGCTGCTTGTTAAGGTATCTTTCACCTAATTGGCTCACTTTGCATCCGCATCATACCCCACTCGCCGGAACACCGGTCCGCACCACAGGTCGCGGCGCGGTCAGGTCTTTCCACTGGGTCAGCGACCGGTTCACAGCGCCGTTCGGTGGGCGCTTGACGAACTGGCCATGTCCTTCCTCGGTCTTGATCGCGCCGTCGTCCACCACCACCTTGCCGCGTGACAGGGTATAGCGTGGCAGACCCGTCACAGCTTTGCCCTCGAACACATTGTAATCAATCGCAGATTGCTGTTTCGCCGCCGAGATCGTCTTGCCCTTCTTCGGGTCCAGCACCACGATATCCGCGTCCGCCCCGACCAGAATGGCCCCCTTCTTCGGATAGCAATTCATGATCTTTGCGATGTTTGTTGATGTAACGGCAACAAACTCGTTCATCGTGATCCGCCCCGTCGCCACGCCGTGCGTCCAGAGCATCGGCATCCGGTCCTCCAACCCCCCCGTGCCATTCGGGATCTTGGTGAAATCCCCAACCCCGAAGCGTTTTTGGGCCGTGGTAAAGGCACAATGGTCCGTCGCCACCACCTGCAAGGACCCCGCCGCAAGGCCCGCCCAAAGGCTGTCCTGATGCCGCTTGTCGCGGAACGGCGGGGACATCACCCGCCTAGCTGCATGGTCCCAGTCGGGGTTCTTGTATTCGGACTCATCAAGCGTGAGGTGCTGGATAAGGGGTTCACCGTAAACCCTTTTTCCCAGCATCCGCGCCCGGCGGATCGCCTCGTGCGCCTCCTCACATGAGGTATGCACGATATAGACCGGCACCCCCGCCATGTCGGCAATCATGATCGCACGGTTGGTCGCCTCACCCTCCACCTCTGGCGGGCGCGAGTAGGCATGCGCCTCCGGGCCCGTATTGCCCGCCGCCATCAGCTTGCGTTGCAACTCGGCCACCACGTCGCCGTTTTCGGCATGCACGAAGGGCATCGCCCCCAGTTCGGCACAGCGGCTGAAGCTGGCGAACATCTCGTCATCGTTCACCATCAAAGCGCCCTTGTAGGCCATGAAGTGCTTGAACGTGTTGATCCCCGCCTCGGTCACGACCTTCATGTCGTTGAAAACCTGCTCTCCCCACCAGGTGATCGCCATGTGATACGAATAATCGCAGGTCGCCCGACCCGATTTGTTGTGCCACATCTGCATGGCATCCATCAGGCCCTGCCCCTGCCCCGGCAGCACGAAATCCACCACCATCGTGGTGCCCCCAGAAACCGCCGCGCGCGTGCCGGACTCGAAATCATCCGCCGAGTAGGTGCCCATGAAGGGCATCTCCAAGTGCGTATGCGGATCAATCCCGCCGGGCATCACATAGCAACCGGTCGCGTCGAGTTCGGTGCCACCCTTGAGGCTCTGCCCGATTTCGGTGATCTGGCCACCCTCAATCCGGACATCGGCCTTGTAGGTGAGGTCGGCGGTGACGACGGTGCCGTTCTTGATGATGGTGGTCATGACCTTTTCCCCATGAACCTGTCAACTAAAGCCATAATAGCGGCAAAAACGCTGGTGGCGATTAGAACAACAATCAGCCACTCCCCGATGCCTTGATCATCCCGCATGATGTATTGGCTCAGACCGAATATGACCGCAAATATTAATGCCCGAATTGCCTGCTCTTTCACCCCACCACCTCCGCTACTTCCAATACTGCGTGCAGCAGCACATCCGTCCCCGCTGCCGCCCATTCCGGCGAAATCTCCTCGGCCTCGTTGTGCGAAAGCCCCCCCACACAGGGGCACATCACCATCACAGTCGGCGCGACGCGGTTGATCCAGCAGGCGTCATGACCGGCGCCGGAGACAATGTCCATGTGGGAATAGCCCAGCTTTTCAGCCGATTGGCGCACGATCTTCACCAATCCTGCGTCAAACGTCACCGGGTCGAAGTGGCCCACATCCTCGATCTCACACCCTAAGCCCAACTCCGCAGCCACCGCATGCGCGGCGCGCATCACCTCGGCTTTCATCGCATCCAGCTTCGCCTGATCGGGGGTCCGGATATCCACCGTGAACACCACCTTGCCCGGGATCACGTTGCGCGAGTTCGGGTGCACGAAAACCTGCCCCACCGTGCCCACGGCATTGGGCTGGTGGCTCATCGCGATCTGGTGGACCCGTTCCACCACCCGCGCCATCCCGAGGCCCGCATTCGCCCGCAGGCTCATCGGCGTCGATCCGGTGTGGGAGTCGCGGCCGGTCAGCGTGATCTCCAGCCACCACAGGCCCTGACCGTGGGTCACGACGCCGATGGACTTGCCCTCGGCCTCCAGGATCGGCCCCTGCTCGATGTGCAGCTCCAGCATCGCGTGCATCTTGCGGGCACCGACCACCTCATCCCCGACCCAGCCGATCCGCGACAACTCCTCGCCGAAAACCTTGCCGTCGGGGTCCTTCCGCGACTTGGCGTAGTCTTCGGTATGGATACCCGCAAAGACCCCACTCGCCAGCATTGCCGGAGCAAACCGCGCACCTTCCTCATTCGTCCAGTTCGTGACCACGATCGGGTGCTTCGTCTTCACCCCCATGTCGTTCAGCGTCCGCACCACCTCCAACGCGCCAAGCACGCCCAGCACCCCGTCATACCGCCCCCCGGTCGGCTGCGTATCAAGGTGAGACCCCATGTAGACCGGCAACGCCGCCGCATCCTCACCCGCCCGCGTCGCGAACATGTTGCCCATGGTATCGACGCCCATTGTCATGCCGGCGGCCTTGCACCAGCCCGCGAAAAGATGGCGGCCTTCGCTATCGGCATCGGTCAGGGTCTGCCGGTTGCAGCCGCCTGCAATGCCGGGGCCGATCAGCGCCATTTCTTCCAGCGACTGCCATAGGCGTTCCGAATTGATCCGCAGGTTGTCCCCGGTCTTGACCATCACACGCTCCCCGAAACGGCGGGGCCATGCTGCCCCTTGCCGCGACTCATTTCCTGACCGTATGGTCAAGGCTCAGCGCACCACAACCTGACCAACCGGTCAACGAAAATATGACAGGCCCGGATGCCCGCAAAATGACCGCAGACGCCCAGATTTCACGCATCAAGCCCGGAAAACGCACGGAAATCCGGCGCGAGAATGAAAGGGTGATCCTTGATGCCGCAGAAAAGGTCTTTGCCGAGGCGGGCTTTGGTGGCGCGACAATGCAGCTGATCGCCGATATGGCCGGGCTGCCGAAGGCGAACCTGCACTACTACTTTGACACCAAGGAGGATCTGTACCGCAAAGTGGTGCAGCAGATCTTCGAGATCTGGCTGGATGCCGCGATGCTGTTTGATGATGCCCCGGGCCCGGTCGAAGGGATCGGAGGCTATATCGATGCCAAGATGGATATCAGCCGCACGCATCCCTACGGCTCCAAGGTCTGGGCGTCCGAGGTGATGCACGGCGCGCCGGTCATTCAGGATTACCTGGAAACCACCCTGCGCGACTGGACCGAAGGCCGGATCACCGCGATCCAGCGCTGGATTGATGAGGGCAAGATGGCCCCGGTTGACCCGCGCCACCTGCTTTACATGCTTTGGGCCACCACCCAGCACTACGCCGACTTTGGCCACCAGATACAGACCCTGAACGGCGGGCAGCCGCTGTCAGACCGGCAATGGGCCGCCGCAAAGGCCAGCGTGAAAGACCTTGTCCTGCGGGGCATCGGCGCAATCTGAGCCTATTGGCCGGGAGAGAACAGAATGGACATCGCTGAGCTTGAGGCCGAGGCCGCCACACTGACCCTGCCCCGGTTTGATGAAGGAATGGCCCTGCGGTTGGGGCAGATCCTTGTGGATCTGGCCCTGGCCGAGGGGCTGGCTGTGGTCATCGACATCCGGACGGCTGATCGCACCCTGTTTCACGCAGGTCTGCCCGGATCAGCGCCGCTGAACGACCTTTGGGCGCTGCGCAAGTCGAATACGGTGCTGATGTTCCAGATGGCGTCGCTTCTTGTGGGTGCGCGCAACCGTGCCAAGGGTGAGGGGTTGGACCGTCACGGGCTTGCCCCCGCGCAATACGCGGACAACGGCGGCGCGGTGCCGATTGTGGTGACAGGGGTCGGCATGGTGGCGGTGGTCACGGTTTCGGGCCTGCCGCAGGTTGAAGATCACAAGCTGGTGGTCCGGGGGATCAAGGCGCTGCAGGCGGGGTAAGGGACAAATCTTTTCGAAAAGATTTGCAAAATCCTTCAAAGGATTTTGGCCCCCTGCACGACGGTTCCGCTACTTCAACTCAACCTCGACAAAGCTCATCGGGGTGGTGCCGTCATTGACGACGTTGTGTTCCACCCCTTCGCTGCGCCGATAAGCGCTGCCTGCGGGCACCAGTACCCGCCGCGCCCCGCCGCCGGGTTCTTCCAGCAGCATGTGGCAATCGGTAACCGCAGTGATGACGTAATCATGGCCATGGCGATGCCAGCCCGTCTCGGCCCCCGGGGCGAAATCGAACCGCGTTGCGCGCACCCGGTCATCATCGACCAGCACCGTTGCCGTGCAGACGGGCCGGGTCACAGCAGGCCCCTTGCGGATTGCGATCCCGCGCCTATCTGAACGGCAACCAGTTCAGGGAGATGTGTCATGTTCACCGGCCTCAAGCGTTCCATCCTTGTCATCGTCGCCATGCTGACGGTCCTGCCCTGGGGCGTGATGCAGCTGGTGCAATAGGCTTAGTCCAGCGTTTTCAGCACATCGCCCAGCGTGCCGATCAGCTCGTCAATCTGGGGCTTTGAGATGATGAGCGGCGGCGACATCGCGATGATGTCACCGGTCGTGCGGATCAAAATCCCCTTTTCATAGGCTTTGAGGAAGGCACTGAACGCGCGCTGTGTTGGCGCGCCTGCAATCGGCTGCAATTCGACCGCGCCGATTAGGCCCATGTTGCGGATGTCGATCACATGCGGGTGGTCGCGCAAGGAGTGGATCGCCTCTTGCCAGTAGGGCTCCAGCTCGCGGGCGCGGTCGAAGAGGCCTTCTTCCTTGTAGACCTCCAGCGTTGCCACCCCGCAGGCAGCGGCGATGGGGTTGCCGGAATAGGTATAGCCGTGGAACAGTTCGATCAGGTTTTCCGGCCCGGTCATGAAGGCATCGTGGATGTCGGCCGTGGTCAGCACCGCGCCCATCGGAATCACGCCGTTGGTCAGACCCTTGGCAGTGGTCATCATATCGGGGATGACATTGAAATGCTGTGCTGCAAAGGCTGACCCAAGGCGGCCAAATCCGGTGATGACTTCATCGAAGATCAACAGGATGCCGTGCTTTGTCGTGATCGCGCGCAGCTTTTCAAGATAGCCCTTCGGCGGCATCAAGACGCCGGTTGATCCCGCCATGGGTTCAACGATCACCGCCGCGATGGTTTCGGCGCCGTGCAGGGCGACGATCCGCTCCAGATCATCGGCCAGGTTCGCGCCGTGCTCTGGCTGGCCCTTGGTAAACGCGTTCAGGTGCGGCAGGTGCGTGTGCGGCAGATGGTCCACCCCCGCCAGCAGGGTGCCAAAGAACTTGCGGTTGTTGACGATCCCGCCGACCGAGATGCCGCCGAAGTTCACCCCGTGATAGCCCCGCTCGCGTCCGATCAGGCGGGTGCGTGTCCCCTCACCCCGAGCGCGGTGATAGGCAATTGCCAATTTCAGCGCTGTTTCAACGCTTTCTGACCCAGAGTTCGTGTAGAACACATGCTCAATGCCCTTGGGCGCGATGTCGATGATGCGGTTCGCCAGTTCAAACGCAATCGGGTGGCCCATCTGGAAGGCGGGGGCGTAGTCAAGCTCTGCGGCCTGCTTCTGGATCGCCTCGACGATCTTTGGCCGGCAGTGGCCCGCGTTGCAGCACCAAAGACCCGCCGTCCCGTCCAGCACCTGCCGCCCGTCGCTGGTGGTGTAGTGCATGTCCTTGGCGGCCACGAACATCCGCGGGTTCTTCTTGAACTGCCGGTTCGCGGTGAAGGGCATCCAGAAGGCGTTCAGATCGTTCGGGGCGTTGCGGTCAAGGGCCATGGGGTTTTCCTCGGGCGTCGGGGATGGGGGGCGGCGGGGATGGCGGGGCCGCAAATGGCGCGGCGAATGATTTGACGTGGTGCTGCGGGGCAAGCTATCCATGGGGTCCCCAAGGTCAAGCGTGATCCCAGCCTGTTTCGCCGTCAAGTCCCACAGTTCCAGCCACTACTCCCCCGGCAACCCGCAAAGTCTTGCCCCAAATCAATCCGTGCCCCACATGCCCTCTGTCGCCCGCTCCCGTATCCAGCAGAAGAACCGCGAGAATATCCTCGACGCGGCGCTTGAGGTGTTTTCGCAGCATGGGTTTCGCGGGGCGACGCTGGACCAGATCGCAGACGGCGCAGGGCTGTCGAAACCGAACCTGCTTTACTACTTCCCGTCCAAAGAGGCGGTTCACAAGGCGCTGCTGACCGGGCTTTTGCAAACCTGGCTTGACCCTTTGCGCGCGATGGACCCCAAGGGTGAACCGGTGACCGAGGTGCTGTCCTATGTGCGCCGGAAGCTGGACCTTGCCCGAGATTTTCCCCGCGAAAGCCGCCTGTTCGCCGGCGAGATCCTGCAAGGCGCGCCACGGATGCGCGATGTGATCGAGGGTGATCTGAAGGCGCTGGTGGAAGACAAGGCCGCCGTCCTGCGCCGCTGGATGGAGGAGGGCCGGCTTGCGCAGGTTGATCCGGTGCATCTGGTGTTCTCGATCTGGGCGTTGACCCAGCACTATGCCGATTTTGACGTGCAGATCCGGGCGGTGCTGGGCCCGGATCACGACCCTTTCACCGAGTCCGGCAGCTTTCTGGAAACTCTGTTCACCCGGTTGCTGGCACCCTGACATGCGCTGAACCAAGGCCTAACACTTCTCCAAAATCACGCCTTTTCCGACGCTTAAGGGGATATCTTAAACCCACTCTTCAGCCGGATTTGGTAAAATCCAAGCTATTTCAACCGGGCATACTCCTGAAAAACGCCCTATCCTTGCCACTGGGGGCGTCAGACGTGGGGACGCGAAAATGGGATTGATCACCGCTGTCCGGTCTTTGATGCCGGGCACCGCCGCATTGGCACAGGCTGTGCCGGACCCTGCCGCCCGAGTGCCGGTGGTCGAAGCCGCGCGCCCGCTTGCCACAACTGAGCGCAAGGACGCGCCACAGCAACCGGCTGGGACTGCGGCCACGGTCACGGCGCGGCTGGCGGAACGCGATGAAAGCGACCACCCGGCGGCTGAAGCGCGCCGTGCCGCAACCGCCGCGCGTGAGGCGTATATTAAGGCCAGTCGTGCCGCCGGGATCAACCCGCTGCCCCTCCCCGGGGCCTGACCGCCGCCTTTCTTGCCGAAAGGTGGCGGTTGCGGTCCTTTGCCCTATTCTGCCGCGCGGCTGCTGGGGTTGTTTGGATGCGTCGTCCAGTTTGCATAATCGCCCACCACCGCCCCGGTGCGCGGATCGACGCTGCCTTTGGCCATCGGCACCATGGTGATGCAATTGTCCACCGGGCAGACGTTGACGCACAGGTTGCAGGCGACACATTCGTCATCCATCACCTCAAACACGCGGTCCGCGCTCATCGAGATGGCCTGGTGACTGGTATCTTCGCAGGCGGCATAGCAGCGCCCGCATTTGATGCAATCATCCTGGTTGATGTGCGCTTTGGCGACGTAGTTCAGGTTCAGATATTGCCAGTCGGTGACATTGGGCACCGCGCGGCCGACAAGGTCTGAAAGGCCGATCTGCTTTTCATCCAGATACTGCGACAGGCCTGAGATCATTTCCTGCACGATCTTGAAGCCATACGTCATTACGGCGGTGCACACCTGCACGTTTCCGGCCCCCAGTGCCATGAACTCTGCCGCGTCGCGCCAGGTGGTGATACCACCGATGCCGCTGATTGGCATGCCGCGCGTTTCGGCTGACCGGGCGATTTCGGCCACCATGTTCATCGCGATCGGCTTGACCGCCGGGCCACAATAGCCGCCGTGGGTGCCTTTGCCGTCGATCATCGGTTCGGGGCTGAAGTCATCAAGGTTGACCGATGTGATCGAGTTGATCGTGTTGATGAGGGAAACCGCATCCGCCCCGCCGCGCTTGGCCGCCTCAGCCGGTTTGCGGATATCGCTGATGTTGGGCGTCAATTTCACGATGCAGGGCATACGGCTGTATTGTTTGACCCAGCGCGTCACCATCTCGATGTATTCCGGCACCTGCCCCACGGCAGACCCCATGCCGCGTTCGGCCATCCCGTGCGGGCAGCCGAAGTTCAGTTCCACCCCGTCCGCCTCGGTATCTTCGATCCGGGCAAGGATATCTTTCCAGCTGACTTCATCGCAGGGGACCATCAGGCTGATGATCATGGCCCGGTCACGCCACTTGCGCTTGACCTCCTTGATCTCGCGCAGGTTCACCTCCAGCGGACGGTCGGTGATCAGTTCGATGTTGTTCAGGACCAGCAGGCGGCGATCCGCGCCCCAGATCGCGCCATAGCGCGGGCCGTTGACGTTGACGACCGGCGGCCCTTCGGACCCGAGGGTTTTCCACACAACCCCACCCCACCCCGCCTCAAACGCGCGTTCGACGTTGTATTTCTTGTCCGTGGGCGGGGCCGAGGCCAGCCAGAACGGATTGGGAGATTTGATGCCGATGAAATCGGCGGACAGGTTAGCCATGGGTAACCTCCTTGGCGACAGCTGGGAAAGGGGGGAGCGGCTGGGCGATTTGCCCAAAGGTCAGCAAGCTGGATCGGGCGCTTAAAACTGCGACCAGATCCAGCGGATCAGATGTCCTGCAACCTCGCCGAAGACCGGGGTCACATAGGCCCACAGCAGACAGCCAAGGATGTTGACCGGAATGAAGCGCACCGGCGACATGCGCGATACTCCAGCCATCACGAAAACCACCGCGCGCAACGGGCCGAAGAAGTGCCCGACGATCACCGCAAACGCGCCCCAGCGCCGGAATGCCGCGTTGCCCTTTTCGATCTGCTCGGGATGGTTGCGGAAGGGCCAAAGCGACAGGATCGCGTTGCCATAGCGCCAGCCGATCCCGTAGGAAATGATCGACCCGCAGATCGCCCCGATCGACGCCCCGGCCCAGATCGGAAACAGCGACAACTGCCCCGAGGCGACCAACGCGCCCACGCCAAGCAGAATGGCCGTCGAGGGTATGATGATCGAAACGAAGGCGATGGTTTCGCCAAAGGCGAAGACCATGGCGATCCAGAACACCCAGTCCCGATGTTCGCGGACAAAGGCCAAAGTGCCGTCGATCATACTGTCCAAAAGCACCATCCATCGCAGGCGTCTGCTTCTCGCCTACCTTTGCCGCCAGCGATGCGCAAGCATGTGTCATGCTCTATCCGTCAGCGCGGCATGGATCGCCTCGGCGGCATCGCGGCCTTCGGCGACGGCGGTGACGGTCAGATCCTCACCCCCGGCGGCGCAGTCACCGCCCACCCAGACCATGGCCGACGGACCCGCCAGCTTGCCGCCCGCCACCGCCAGATCACCCGGTGCGCCGGTCAGCGTCTGGCCGATGGCCTTGAACACCTGATCGGCCTTCAGGGTGAAGGTCTCTGCCGACAGTTTCAGCCCATCGGGGCTGTCTTCGGTATAGGCAAACTCAACCGCCTGCGCATGGCCTTCGCCCAGCACGCGCACCGGGGCGGCGTGGTGGATGATCCGCACGCCCGATTGCACGGCATGGTCTTGTTCATAGCCCGATGCGCTCATCTTCTCGCGGCCCCGGCGGTAGACGATTGTGACGTTTTCCGCGCCCAGCAGTTTGGACTGCACGGCGGCGTCAACGGCCGTCATCCCGCCGCCGATCACCACCACATCGCGGCCGATGGGCAGGGTCGACAGGTCTTGCGTCTGGCGAAGGGCTGCGATGAAATCGACCGCGTTGCTGACGCCGGCCAGATCCTCACCCGACGCGCGCAGGGCGTTGACCCCGGCAAGGCCGATGCCAAGGAACACTGCGTCATACTCGGCCTGCAGCTGGTTCAGCGTCACGTCGCGGCCCAGTTCCACGCCATTGCGGATCTCGATCCCGCCGATTTGCAGCAGCCACTCAACCTCAGCTTGGGCAAAGCCCCCGGTGGCCTTGTAGCTGGCGATGCCGTATTCGTTCAGACCGCCCGCCTTGGGCAGACGCTCCAGCATGACAACCTCATGGCCATGCATCGCCAAACGGTGTGCGCAGGCCAGACCCGCAGGCCCTGCACCCACGACGGCAACCTTCTTGCCGGTTGGGGCGGCGCGGTCAAAGGGATGCAGGCCCTTGGCCATCGCCACATCGGTGGCAAAACGCTGGAGAAGGCCGATTTCAACCGGCTTGCCCTCAGCCGCCTCACGCACGCAGGCCTCTTCGCACAGGGTTTCCGTGGGGCACACGCGGGCGCACATGCCGCCCAGAATGTTCTGCTCCCAGATCGTGGTGGCCGCCGATTCGGGCGTTCCGGTGGCGATCTGGCGGATGAAAAGGGGGATGTCGATGGACGTAGGACAAGCCGTGATGCAAGGCGCATCGTGGCAGAAGTAGCACCGATCCGCCGCAACCCGCGCCTCATGCCGGTCAAGCGGCGGCGTGTGGTCGTTGAAGTTCGCGGCATAGGCGGCGGCTGGCAGGCGACCCGGGTGAATGCCGGGCGTCAGCGGGCTGTTCGTCATCGGACCATCGTCCTCCCTTGGCTCTTTTTCAAACGCTGGCACAGGTCATTTTTTTTATCAAATGGTAAATTTTCTGCGTTGCATGAAAACTGCCCCGAACACGCGGCCAAGCGCCATGCTGCCGCTTTTGCAGGCAGCGCTTTCGCGGCTTTTCAGCCCCGCCCCCCTCGCGTATAAGCGGCCCACACCGAAGCGCGGGCCATGTTCGCGCAATCAGGCGCCCAAAGGGCTACCGACCAGAAACCAGAGGACGGCATGAGCAAGCAGACGACCGACACCGATGTGGCCTTCATCTCGGCACTGGCCGAACTTCTCAACAAGAACGACCTGACCGAACTGTCGGTCAAGCGCGAGTATGGCGAGGATGACAGCCTTGAAGTGCGCGTGGTCAAACAGGCCAATGTCGTGACGGTGGCCGCTGCGGCCCCTGCCCCGATGCATTACGCGCCCGCCGCCGCTGCGGCCCCGGTTGCCGCCGCGCCGGAAGATCCGGCCCAGCACCCCGGTGCCGTTACCTCGCCGATGGTCGGCACGATTTACCTGTCGCCCGAACCGGGATCAGCCGCCTTCGTGACCATCGGCGCGACCGTGACCGTAGGTCAGACCGTGGTGATCATCGAAGCGATGAAGACGATGAACCACATCCCCGCGCCGAAATCCGGGGTGGTCAAGCGCATCCTGGTCGAGGATGGGTCGCCCGTCGAATACGGCGCGCCCCTGATGATCATCGAGTAAGCCCCATGTTCGAGAAAATCCTGATCGCCAACCGGGGCGAGATTGCCCTTCGCGTGATCCGCGCCTGCCGTGAGATGGGGATCAAGTCGGTTGCGGTGCATTCGACCGCCGACACTGATGCGATGCATGTGCGGATGGCTGACGAATCTGTCTGCATCGGACCGGCCCCCAGTTCGGAAAGCTATCTGAACAAGGCCGCCATTATTTCTGCTTGTGAAATCACCGGCGCGCAGGCGGTGCCTCCGGGCTATGGGTTCCTGTCGGAAAACGCGAGCTTCGCGCAGGCGCTGGAAGACCACGGGCTGACCTTCATCGGGCCATCGGCCGAACATATCCGCATCATGGGCGACAAGATCACCGCCAAGGAAACCGCCAAAGCCTTGGGGATTCCGGTGGTGCCGGGATCAGAAGGCGGGGTCGCGGATTTCGAGATTGCGATGAAGGCGGCCGAAGAGATCGGCTTTCCGGTCATCATCAAGGCCACTGCTGGCGGCGGCGGGCGGGGCATGAAGGTTGCCAAAGACGCGTCCGAGCTGGAAATGGCCTTCCGCACCGCGCGGAGTGAGGCGAAGAACGCCTTCGGCAATGACGAAGTCTATATCGAGAAATACCTGCAAAAGCCTCGCCATATCGAGATTCAGGTCTTCGGTGACGGCAAAGGCAACGCCGTGCATCTGGGCGAACGGGACTGCAGCTTGCAGCGCCGCCACCAGAAAGTGTTCGAAGAGGCCCCCGGCCCCGCCATCACCCCGAAGATGCGGGCCGAAATCGGCATGATCTGCTCGGAAGCTGTGGCCAAGATCAACTACATCGGCGCCGGCACGGTTGAGTTTCTGTATGAAGACGGCAAGTTCTACTTCATCGAGATGAACACCCGGCTGCAGGTGGAACACCCGGTCACCGAATACATCTTCGGCGTGGACCTGGTGCGCGAACAGATCCGCGTCGCCGCCGGAATGGGCATGTCCTTTACCCAGGATGAGCTTGAGATCAACGGCCACGCGATTGAGGTGCGGATCAACGCCGAAAAACTGCCGAACTTCGCGCCCTGCCCCGGCAAGGTCCGCACGTTCCACGCACCGGGCGGCCTTGGCGTGCGGATGGATTCGGCACTTTACGGCGGCTATTCGATCCCGCCCTACTATGACAGCCTGATCGGCAAGCTGATCGTCCATGGCCGCGACCGGCCCGAGGCCCTCGCCCGCCTGAAGCGCGCTTTGGGGGAATTGATCATTGATGGCATCGACAGTTCCATCCCGCTGTTTGATCTGCTGCTGGCCGAGCCTGAGGTGCAGAGCGGCGATTACAACATCCATTGGCTGGAAAAGTGGCTGGCCGCAAAGTTTGGCGCCTGACGGAATCGGGGCGCTCTTTCAGGGCGCCCTGACGCAAAAGTTTTCGAAAACTTTTGCAAAATCCTTCGAAGGATTTTGTGGTGGTTGACCCGCTGGACCCGGAAACCTTGTTGCAGGCCTATGCCATGGGTATCTTCCCCATGGCCGAAAGCCGTGATGACCCAGAGATTCATTGGGTGGACCCGCGCCGTCGGGGGATCATGCCGCTGGACGGGTTCCACCTGTCCCGCTCTCTTGCGCGGCAACTGCGGCGACGGGCCTATTCCGTGACGGTGGATCAGGATTTCGACAGCGTGGTCAGCGCCTGTGCCGACCGGGGCGAAACCTGGATCAGTCAGCGTATCCAGCGGCTTTATGGCCAGCTGCACCGCCGGGGCTTTGCCCACAGCATCGAAGTGCGGGACGGACAGGCTTTGGTTGGCGGGGTTTATGGCGTGGTCCTGGGCGGGGCATTCTTTGGTGAAAGCATGTTTTCGGGGGTAACGGATGCCTCAAAGATCGCCTTGGCTCATGCCGTGCATCGGTTGCGGGCCGGGGGGTTCAGTCTGTTCGATACGCAGTTCTTGACGCCGCATCTGGCCAGCCTTGGCGCTGTGGAAATCCCCAGGGCCGAGTACCACCGCCGCCTTGCCGCCGCCTTGGCCCAGCCAGCGACCTTTACGCCCGAGGGTTATTCTTCCGCCTCGGTCGGGGCATCGGCAGCCGTTTCCGGCAGCAGGCAAGACAAGACCCAGACATCATAGCGCGGGTGGTCCAGCGCCGAAAGCGCCGGGGATGAGGCCACCATCCAGCCAGAGAAAAGCGTCGCCTGTGTGGTGTCTTCCACGACCGTAAGATGGGCGCTTGCGTCCGAGGCGGGGTTTTCAGCCGGATAGCGGCAACTGTCCAGCCGCACCACAAGTCGGCCAAACTGCGCTGCCTGACCCCGGCTTAAGGCCACATCGCCGGTCACACTGGTCAGCTTGTCAAGAAACCGAAGCGTGGCACCCTCAGCCTCGGCATAGTCCTGCGCGGATGCAGGGCCAGCCAGCATCAGCGCCAGCCCAAATGCCCGGCACAGACCCTTCATGGGGATGCCGCAGGATCGGCTGCAGGATCGGGCGCGCCGTCACCGCCGCCAACGAATTTGAGCAGAAGCGTGATCAGGCTGACCGCGCCTTGCGTATCCTCGATCTCGCCGCCGGGTTCGAGGTTTTCCAGCGCGCCGCCGGGCAGAACCTCAATGAAGTTTCCACCCAGAAGCCCCTCGGAAGACACAAGAATCGTCGAATCTACCGGCAAGAGCACATCGTTGCGCATGCTGATCTGCGCATCGGCAAAGAAGGTGTTGGGGTTCAGCTGCATGTCGGTCACCGTGCCGACCTTTACCCCGGCCAGCCGCACGTCTGATCCAACGCTGATCCCCTCGATCGACCGGAAACTGGCAGTCAGCGGATAACTTTCGGGCGCGGTCAACAAGCCAGAGCCTTGCGCCGCATAGACCGCAAAGCCGATGGCCAAGGCCAGGACAGCCGCCCCTGTCACTATTTCTGCACGCTCATACGCCATCAGTCGGGCCGCCACGCCTCATAATCGCGACGCTCAACCGGGTCTGCGCGGCGGATCGACCCGGCCGGAGCATAGGCGGCGACGGTGCCTGTGAGATTTTCCACATGCGGTTTTTCCCAGGCCTTGTGCTTGAGCGGGGCCGTGGTGGGTGGTTCATCCCAGGTGTGATGCAACCAGCCGTGCCAGTCAGGCGAGACACGAGAGGCCTCCATCTCACCGTTGAAGATCACCCAGCGGCGTTTGCCGTCGCGGGTTTGGTAGAACAGGTTCCCGGCGTCGTCCTGACCAACCTTCACCCCTTTGCGCGCGGTGAAGATCTGGGTGCCCAGCGTCTGGGTGTTCCACCAGGTCAACATGCGTTTCAGGAAATACATCCGTGGCCTCCGGTCCGGTTTCATTTCATATGGCCGAAACTCGGACCAAGGTCTAGGGCCAAGCGGGCGGCTGCGGCGGCGCATTGCCCAAGAAAAAGGGCGGACCCGAAGGCCCGCCCGTTGCTTTGTCCAGCCGCGCCATTCAGGCCTTGACCGGCTCTTTCTTCTTGGTCTCGGTATAGACCAGCATCGGTTTGGCACCGGAATGCACGGCCTCATCCTTGACGACCACCTCTTCGACACCGTCCATGCCGGGCAGTTCGAACATCGTGTCCAGAAGAATGTCTTCCATGATAGACCGCAGGCCCCGCGCGCCGGTCTTGCGTTTGATCGCGCGCTTGGCGATGGCAACCATGGCGTCGGGGGTAAAGGTCAGCTTGACACCCTCAATCTCGAACAGGCGCTGGTATTGCTTGACCAGTGCGTTCTTCGGTTCGGTCAGGATGGTGACCAGCGCCGCCTCATCCAGATCGGTCAGGGTCGCGATCACCGGCAGACGGCCGACAAATTCCGGGATCAGACCGAATTTCAGCAGGTCTTCCGGTTCCAGTTCCTTGAACAGCTCACCAACCGAGCGTTCCTCGGGGCCCTTCACATCGGCACCAAAGCCGATGCCCGACCCCTTGTTGCGCTGCGCGATGATCTTTTCCAGACCGGCAAAAGCGCCGCCGCAGATGAACAGGATGTTCGTCGTGTCCACCTGCAGGAATTCCTGCTGCGGATGCTTGCGGCCACCCTGCGGCGGCACCGAGGCAACGGTGCCTTCCATGATCTTGAGCAGCGCCTGCTGCACGCCCTCACCCGACACATCGCGAGTGATGCTGGGATTGTCGGACTTGCGGGTGATCTTGTCGACCTCGTCGATATAGACAATCCCGCGCTGCGCGCGTTCGACGTTGTATTCGCTGGCCTGCAACAGCTTGAGAATGATGTTTTCCACATCTTCACCGACATAGCCGGCTTCGGTCAACGTGGTCGCATCCGCCATCGTGAACGGCACATCCAGGATCCGCGCCAGCGTCTGCGCCAGCAGGGTCTTGCCGCAGCCGGTGGGGCCGATCAAGAGGATGTTGGATTTCGACAGCTCGATATCGGTCTTCGACGTGTGGTTCAGCCGCTTGTAGTGGTTGTGCACCGCCACCGAGAGCACGCGTTTGGCGTGGATCTGGCCGATCACATAATCATCCAGCACCTTGCAGATTTCGCGCGGTGTCGGGACCCCATCGCTGGACTTCAGACCGGTGGTCTTTGTCTCTTCGCGGATGATGTCCATGCACAGTTCGACGCATTCATCGCAGATGAAGACCGTCGGCCCTGCAATCAGCTTGCGCACCTCGTGCTGGCTTTTGCCGCAGAACGAGCAGTAAAGCGTATTCTTGCTGTCGCCGCCGGAATTGTTCGCCATCCGCAGTCCTCTTGACGCTATCCCTGACTTTGGCCGGTCGCGCCGCCCGGGTCCCTGACCTGAAAGTCTAAGCCAAGCCCAAAGTCACCACAATCTGAAAATCCCGGCGGGCATGCCGCCGGGAACCCTGCCTTAAACCGGCGTGTCTTCCGCCTTGCCGCGGCTTTGAAGGATGCTGTCGATCAGCCCCCATTCCTTGGCATCTTCGGCGGACATGAAGTTGTCCCGCTCCAGCGCGGCTTCAACCGTTTCATAAGTGTTGCCGGTGTGCTTGACGTAAATCTCATTCAACCGGCGCTTCAGCTTTTCCGTCTCACGCGCGTGGATCATGATGTCGGTCGCCTGACCCTGATACCCACCCGAGGGCTGGTGCACCATCACCCGGCTGTTGGGCAGGCTGAAGCGCATGCCCGGATGCCCGGCAGTCAACAGCAAGGATCCCATCGAAGCCGCCTGCCCGATCACCAGCGTGGAAACCTTGGGCTTGATGTACTGCATCGTGTCGTAGATCGACAGGCCGCTGGTGACCACGCCACCGGGGCTGTTGATGTACATGCTGATTTCCTTGCTCGGGTTTTCCGATTCAAGGAACAGAAGCTGCGCGCAGATCAGGCTGGACATGCCATCATGCACCGGGCCGCCAAGGAAAATGATCCGCTCCTTCAGCATGCGGCTGAAGATGTCATAGGCCCGCTCACCCCGGCTGGTCTGTTCGACAACCATCGGGACAAGGGTGTTCATGTAGTGGTCAAC
Source organism: Rhodobacterales bacterium (assembly GCA_038211355.1). Classification (GTDB taxonomy): domain Bacteria; phylum Pseudomonadota; class Alphaproteobacteria; order Rhodobacterales; family Rhodobacteraceae; genus Tabrizicola. Next base: position 20,296 of record JBBQVR010000041.1, read on the forward strand.
GGGATCGCGCATCGGTGCCTGCCTTCGGTATCTCGCGAGGAATATCGCCGGAGTATTGCCAGAGTCTTAGTAGGGCGGAACGGGGGCTGCAAGGGCGGGTGGCGTGTTTTCGGTGCAACCGGTTTCAGGGCCGGGCCGGGCCGCCGTCGCGACCAAAGACGCGCCACGCCAGAAGAACGCGCGCCAGCGCCGTGATCAGGCACAGAATGCCGAAAACCCAGGCTCCAGGCACGAAAATTGCCGGAACAAGCGCGATCAGCAGGAAGAACGCGATGGTTTCACTGCCCTCAAGCAGCCCTGCGGTGAAATAAAGTGACTTTTCGCCACGCGCGCTCGTCTCCATCCCGTGCTTGGCGGCCAGAATCGCGTAGCCCAGAAATGTGGCACCGTTGATGTAGAAGGTCAGCAACAGAAACGCCCCTGCTGCCCCGTTCGCCCCCGGGTCGCGCAACACAAAGGCCAGCGGAATGGCTGCGTAGAAGACAAAGTCGCAGACGATGTCCAGATAGCCCCCGAAATCGGTCTTGCTCGAGGCGCGCGCAACCGCCCCGTCCAGCCCATCCGCAACCCGGCTGGCCAGCAGCGGCAACAGGACCAAAAGCCCCGATTGGCCAAAGGCCAACAGCCCCGCCGCCAGAAGTCCAAGACCAAGCCCGGCAAAGGTCACGCCATTGGCCGACGCCCCCCGCGCCGCAAGCCACCGCCCGCTGCGGTTCATCGGGGGATCAATCACCCCGCGGATCAGCCCATCCAGCATCTTTCCCCCATCCGTTCGGCGTATCTTCGCCGGGGTTGGCTGACATGGAAAGTCACGATTCGAAGATGCGTTGACATGCAAGCTGCCCTGCATGATTCATCACTCCCTCACCTTTGCGCCAGAATTCGGCCTCACTGCCGTGGCATCACCACGGCATATCCTGAAGCGAGAGTATGATGCACATGCACACAACCCTGACCGTCATGGTATTTTGCCTGATCCTTGGCGTTCCAGCCTTTGCCAGCCCGGCCTTTGCCTGCAACGTCCCCGGCAGCGCAAGCGCCATGCAGGCCGAGGTGCTGACCAACCTGAACGCAGAACGCAGGGCCCAAGGGCTGGCCCCGCTGCGGCTGTCGAGCAAGCTGACCAAGGCCGCGCAGGGCCATGCCTGCGACAATGCGGACCGTCGGTCGATCAGCCACACCTCATCGGACGGGGGCACGCTGAAGACGCGGTTGCGCAAGGCCGGGTATTCCTTTCGCACCGCTGCCGAAAACACCGGGCGCGGCTTTGGCTCGGGGGCGCGGGCCGTGCAGTGGTGGATGAACTCGTCCAAGCACCGGGACAACATCCTGCTGCGCAAGGCGCGTGAAGTGGGGATTGGCATTGCCGTCAGCCCGGCACCGGACAACAAGCTGCACTGGATCCTGGTCGTCGGCGCCTCGAAGTAAGGCCTGAGGCGACCTTGCGCTACCGCGCGATCACCAGGTCCGCTTTCAACCCGCCAAGCCGGTCTGACCGCGACAGCCGCAGCGCGCCGCCATGGCTCATGGCGATGTCCGAGGCGATCGACAGGCCAAGCCCCACCCCGCCACCGCGGTTCGGGTCGCGGGAGCTGTCCAGCCGGGTAAAGGGGCGCAGCGCCTCATCCCGCTGGTCATCGGGTATTCCGGGGCCGTCATCTTCGACGCTGAGGCGCAGGCTGCGGTCAAGATACTCCAACCGGACCTCAACCCTGCTGCCGTAGCGCTGCGCGTTCGATACCAGGTTCTGCACGGCCCGCTCAACCGCTTGTGGCCGCATTTCAACCGGTTCGGCCCGGCCGATCACCTCGGCCAGCCGCACGCCCGCACCGGCCTTGGCCACAACGCCCGTAACCAGTGCCACCGCATTCGTCGGTGCCGAACCTTCCATCGCGTCCCCCCGCACGAAGGCAAGGAATTCGTCCACCATCCGCTCCATCTGGATGACGTCGGTCTGCAAGGCCGCTACCTCGGGGTCATCCGGGATCAAGGACAGGCCCAGACGCAGCCGCGTAAGCGGTGTGCGAAGGTCGTGGCTGACACCCGACAGCATCAGTGTGCGCTGTTCAATCTGCCGGTCGATTCGCGCCCGCATGTCCAGAAACGCCCGACCCGCCGCCCGCACTTCCAGCGCGCCACGCGGCTTGTATGCCACGGTGCGCCCTTTGCCAAAATCTTCGGCCGCCTGGGCCAGTTTGGTGATCGGTCGCAACTGGTTGCGCAGGAACATGTAGGCGATCACCGTCATCAGGACCGAGGTGAAGATCATCAGTACCAGCAACTGATGCGGGTTGGTCGCCGACATGCGCCGCCGGCTAAGTTCGGCCTGCAAGGGGCCGTGGCGCGTGGTGAACCGCAGCGACACGATGCGCTCTTCGTCGGTCACATCGGCGGCGACAAGGCCCGGCAGCTGGTCGTGCAGCGTCTCGACGATCACCCGGCCGGACAGATCCAGCGATCCGATCTGGTCCGTCAGCGGCGCCTCCGCCCCTGCGGGAAGCGTCAGGGTCACTGCCAGCGCCTCGGCCAGCCGGAATACCCCGGTCCGCGCCGCTTCCGGCGTTGGCGCGGCCTCGATTTCCGCCAGAAGAAAGCCCAGATCGATTGCCACCCCTTGCGTCATCTGCCGCGTCACGCCTTCATAGTGGCGCTGGATAAAGGCCGTGGAGACGACAAGCTGGATCGCCACGACCGGCACGATCAGGATCAGCGCCGCGCGGCCATAAAGACTTCGGGGAAGAAGACGTTGCAGGATCGACATCAAGGATCAGCTTACGCGCGCCACCCCGGCATGGGAAGGGCGCACAACCCCATTGCAAAATGGGGCTGAGCGATCCCCCCCTGCGCTGCCTGACCGCCGCAAACCCGTCGCCCCTGACCGGGGCGGGGACAAACACCTATCTTGTCGGCGCGACCGACCTTGCCGTCATCGACCCCGGCCCCGATCTGCCCGACCACCTTGACGCAATTCTGGCTGCGGTCGGCCCCGGCCAGCGCATCAGCCATATCTTGGTCACCCATGCCCATCGGGACCATTCCGCCCTCGCCCCCCGCCTTGCCAGCCTGACAGGCGCGCCGATCCTTGGCTTTGGCCCTGCCCTGTCCGGCCGCAGCGCACAGATGACTGCCCTCGCCCCTGATCTACCCGCGACGGGCGAGGGGCTGGACCTGACCTTCCAGCCGACCACCCTTTTGCATGACAGCGACCGCATAACCGGCCCGGATTGGGAGCTGACGGCCATCCACACCCCCGGCCACCTTGGCGGGCATCTTTGCCTTGCCTTGGGGCAGACTTTGTTTTCCGGCGATCATGTGATGGGCTGGGCTACCAGCATCGTCGCCCCACCCGATGGCGATATGGCTGACTACATGGCCTCGCTCTGCCGGTTGCAGGGCCAAAGCTGGCACGGGTTTCTGCCGGGCCACGGCGCCAGCATCACAGACCCCGCCACCCGCCTGGCCGAGCTTGTCGCCCACCGGCTGGCGCGTGAGGGTGCGATCCTTGACCACCTTGCCCAAGGCCCCGACCACATAGCCCCCCTGACCCGCCGCATCTACCACGACATCCCCCCAGCCCTGCTGCCAGCGGCTGAACGGAACGTCCTCGCCCATCTTATTGATCTTGCCGCAAGAAAGCTGGTTGCTGGCAGCCCTGCCCTCCACCCGAAGGCCCGTTTCACCCGCCTTTGACCCCACCGGAACTTTCCCGGCGTTTGCCCCTTTACGCCCCCAGACGGGCTTGCTATACGGCCCCCGTGTTCCGGCGTAGCTCAGCGGTAGAGCAGTTGACTGTTAATCAATTGGTCGTAGGTTCGATCCCTACCGCCGGAGCCAAGAAATTCAAGGGCTTAGCTGGAAACAGCTAGGCCCTTTGTTTTGTCGGGGGAACGCGGGGGGAACAGTGTTCTTTTCTTGCAAGGCTTGCGCATAGGCTCCGTCTGACCTACCTCTTTTAATGCAGGCGCTCAGACCGCCAAGGCGAGTAATCGTTTCCCTAAATCTTCCGCACCGCCTCAGACGCGACAACCCTTCAACTTGAATGGAGTCGCCGTCTCATGCGCAGACTTGTAAACCTCTGGAACACCCTCAGCACCTCGGACAGGATTCAGGTGTTCGGTATATTCACTTGTGTGGTGATGGGCGTGTTTTTCTAAGCTGTGGGGCCGGAGCAGCGTCCCGCTTGCCCCGGCCCCTGACTGCTCCTACCAGTCCCGACTGTGGCAGCCTGCGCCGCGCCCAGGGAGTTACGACCAGGCCGCGCAATGACGGGGTTTTCGGGAAACCTGAACCGGGCACTCACCGTCTAATCCCCGGCCTTATTCCTCTTGCCAGTCGATGAAGGACAGCGCGTCCTGCAGCGTGGCCCCCTCGATCCCGGCTTCCTTGGCCTGTGCCAGCGCCTGCACCATGGTCGCCAGCGCCCTTGCCTTGCCGCCCGCGTCAAAGGCCTGCATCGGGCGCACCACGTCGATCAGCACCTTCGCCCCCAGCTTCGCCGTGCATTCCTCTGCCATCAGCTGCGCCATGGGCTGCAGCACCAGCTGCGCCAGGTGGCGTTGTGCCTCCCTGACAAGCGGCCCTTGGGCGCTGGCCACGAACAAGCCCGGCAGGACGCCAAACACGCTGTATACCGCGCCCTTGGCCTCGATCAGCACCGCGTCGGCTAACGATTGTCTCACAAAACGCGCACAATTTGAACTTGCAGCTGAGTGCTATGGCTAGGGCGGTGCAGGGGTTGTGCTGGCACCTTGATTCCAGGTGAATCAATCCATTGTTGTTCAGAAGTCGCCGGCATCGATAGGTAGATGTGGAGCGTGTGCCCG
>JBBQVR010000042.1:0-25034 GCA_038211355.1 Rhodobacterales bacterium
GCCGATCCAGCAGCACCCGCCCGCCGTCAACCCGCACGGCAAAGCTGCGCACAAACCCTTCATCCACCCCCTGCGACAGGCCGCTGGCCAGATCAAACACCATGGCATGCAAAGGACAGGTGACCGAGGTGCCATGCACGATCCCCTCGGACAGCGGGCCACCCTTGTGGGGGCAACGATCGTCAATGGCAAAGACCTGATCATCGGCGGTACGGAACACGGCGATGCAGCCACCTTGGGTCTTCACCACCCGCGCGCCTTGGCGGGGGATGTCGTCAAGCGCGGCAATGTCGATGAACGCGCTCATTCTGCGGCCCTCAGCGTCAGGTCGGCAATCGGGGCCCAGTTGGCCGGGCTGGCGGCATGTTCGGCCCAGGGGTCAGTCTGGTAGACCGCTTGGGACAGCATGAACCGGTCGTAAAGCGCGCGGCGGGTCACGGGGTCTTCGATCTGCGCGCGGCACCAGTCAAGGCCCACCTTGGCCACCCATTTGTAGATGCGGTGCAAGTAGCGCGCGTTTTCGCGGTAAAGCTGGGTAAAGGCCGCGATCACCTCCATTACCTCGTCTTCAGTCGTGGCCTTGTAGAGAAACTCGGTTTCGCGCACGTCCATGCCAGCCGCACCCGCCACGCTGATCTCATAGCCGCTGTCCACGCAGACCACGCCAATATCCTTGCAGGTCGCCTCAGCGCAGTTCCTTGGGCAGCCTGAGACACCCAGCTTGACCTTGGCAGGCGTCCATGACCCCCAGAGCAGTTTCTCAAGCTTGATGCCAAGGCCCGTGCTGTCTTGGGTGCCAAAGCGGCAAAACTCGGTCCCGACGCAGGTTTTCACCGTCCGCAGGCCCTTGGCATAGGCATGGCCGCTGACCATGCCAGCGGCGTTGAAGTCTGACCAGATCGCGGGCAGGTCCTCTTTCTTGACCCCCAGCAGATCAATCCGCTGGCCGCCCGTCACCTTGATCATCGGCACGGCGTAGCGGTCAGCGGCATCGGCAATCGCGCGCAGTTCGGCCGAGGTGGTCACCCCGCCCCACATCCGCGGGACCACCGAATAGGTGCCATCCTTCTGGATGTTGGCGTGGTTGCGTTCGTTCACAAAGCGCGACTGCCGATCATCCTGATACTCGGTCGGCCAGTCAGCGATGAGGTAGTAGTTCAGCGCCGGGCGGCAGGACGCGCAGCCGCCCACGGTCTTCCAGCCCAACTCTTGCATCACGGCGGGAATGGATTTCAGGCCCATGGATTTGATCAGCCGACGCACGTCTTCATGCGTGTGGTCGGTACACTTGCACATCGGCGGATTGGCATTTGCCGTGAAGCCGTCGCCCAGCGTCAGTGCCATCACCTGCTCCACCAGCCCGGTGCATGTGCCGCAACTAGCGCTGGCCTTGGTCTGGCTGCGCACGGCATCCAGCGTGGTGGCGCCGCCCGTGATGGCATCCACGATCCTTGATTTGCAGACGCCGTTGCAGCCACAGATTTCCGCCTCAGGCGGCAAGGCTGCAACGGCTGCCAAAGGGTTTGCGGAAGGCCCCCCCTGAAACGCCGGGCCAAAGATCAGCGTCTCGCGCAGGTCGGTGATGTCTTTGCCCTGCTTGATCAGGTCAAAGAACCACGACCCATCGGCGGTATCCCCATACATCACAGCACCCAGCAGGCGCTCACCCTCAAGGATCAGCCGCTTGTAGACCCCGCGCCCCGGATCACGGAACACGATGTCCTCTCGCCCCGGCCCCTCGGCAAAGTCGCCCGCGCTGAAGAGGTCAACGCCTGTGACCTTCAGCTTGGTCGCGGTCTGCACGGGCTTGAAGGCGGCGTCGCGGCCCAGAAGCGTTTCCGCCAGCACCCGCGCCTGGTCATACAAGGGGGCCACAAGGCCAAAAAGCTGCTTGTCATGTTCTACACATTCGCCCAGCGCAAAGATCGCGGGGTCAGAGGTGCGCATCTGGTCATCGACCGTGATCCCGCGCCCCACATCAAGATGCGCGTCATTGGCAAGGCGCACTTCGGGGCGGATGCCCACAGCCATGCAGACCAGATCGGCGGGATAAACCGTGCCGTCGTCCAACAGCACGGCTTCAACCCGATCATTGCCCAGAATGGCCTTGGTGGCCCCATTGCAGTGGATGCGGATGCCGCGGCGTTCAAGGTCCTTTTGCAGCAAGTACCCCGCCGCAGGGTCAAGCTGGCGTTCCATCAGGTGGCCCATCAGGTGGATCACCGTCACCTCGGCCCCGCGTGCGGCCATGCCGGCCGCAGCCTCAAGCCCCAAAAGCCCGCCGCCGATCACGACGGCCCTGGCCCCGGGACCGCTGGCCGTGATCATCTTGTTGGTGTCTTCAAGGTCGCGGTAGGCGCAGACGCCGGGCAGGTCGCGGCCCGGCACCGGCACGATGAAAGGGGCGGACCCGGTGGCAATCACCAGCGCGTCATAGGGCACGCCGCCGGTGTTGGAATAGACAATGCGGTTGGCGCGGTCGATCTTGACCACAGGCTCGCCAAAGCGGCAATCGACGCCGTGGGCCGCGTACCAGTCGTCATCATGCGTGACGATCTGATCATAGGTCTTTTCGCCCGACAGCACCGGAGACAGCATCAGCCGGTTATAGTTTCCCCGCGGTTCGGCGTTGAAGAGCGTGACATCGAAATCACCGCCCGCTGCAAAAATCTGTTCCAGCATCCGGCCGGAGGCCATGCCCGCGCCGATGACGACAAGTTTCTGTGTCATATCGCTTACTCCGCCGCTTCGACAAAGCGGTGACGTTCATAAAGGAACCGCAAGACCGCCTCGCGCGCACGGATGTAATCGGGGTGGGCGGCCAGTTGGATCCGGTCGCGCGGACGGTCGAGGGGAACGCTCAACACCTCGCCGATCGTGGCGGCGGGGCCGTTGGTCATCATCACGATCCGGTCGGCCAGCAAAACCGCTTCATCAACGTCATGGGTGATCATGATCATCGTGTTCTTCAGCCGGGCGTGGATATCCATCACCGCCTCTTGCAGATGCGCCCGGGTCAGCGCGTCCAGCGCGCCGAAGGGTTCATCCAGCAGCAGGATCTTCGGCTCCATCGCCAGCGCGCGGGCGATGCCGACCCGCTGCTTCATGCCGCCCGAGATTTCGCCGGGCTTCTTGTCGGCGGCATGGGCCATCTGCACCAGATCAAGGTTCTGCATGATCCAGTCGTGGCGTTCCGCGCGGGTCTTGGTCCGGCCAAACACCTTTTGCACGCCCATCTTGACGTTGTCATAGACCGACAACCAGGGCAGCAGGCTGTGGTTTTGAAACACGATGGCCCGGTCGGGGCCGGGAGCGTTCACCTCACGCCCTTCCAGTTTGATCACGCCGGTGGTGACCTGCGTCAGTCCGCCGATCAGGTTCAGAAGGGTGGACTTGCCGCAGCCCGAATGGCCGATGATGCTGACAAACTCACCCTTTTCGATGTTCAGGCGGATGTCGTTCAGCACCAGCGCCTGTTTCCCGCCCGCCAGAGGGTAGGACTTCACGACGCGGTCGATCTTGAGATAGCTCATATGCGTGATCCCCTATGCCATGGTGCCGCGGCTGACCACGCGGCCGACAAAGGCCACCAGACGGTCAAGCACAAAGCCGGTGACGCCGATGTAGAGAAGCGCCACGAAGATGTCGGTCAAAAGCGAGGAATTCCACGAATCCCAGATGAAGAACCCGATGCCCACCCCGCCTGTGAGCATTTCGGCCGCCACGATGGCCAGCCAGGCCAGCCCCACCCCGATGCGCAGGCCGGAAAAGATGTAGGGCGCGGCAGAGGGCACCATGATCTTGGTAAAGAACTCCCAGTGGTTCAGGCGCAGCACGGCGGCCACGTTGCGGTAATCCTGCGGAATGGCGCGGACGCCTGCGGTGGTGTTGATGATGATCGGCCAGATCGCGGTGATGAAGATCACGAAAATCGCGCTGGGGCGGCTGTCCATGAAGGCCGCCAGCGAAATTGGCAACCATGCCAGTGGCGGCACGGTGCGCAGCACCTGAAACAGCGGGTCCACCCCCCGCATTAGCCAGAGCGACTGGCCGATGACCGCGCCAATGGCCACCCCTACCACGGCGGCAAGTCCAAAGCCCACGCCCACCCGCTCAAGCGAGGTAAGCACCCGCCAGCCAAGCCCCATGTCCTGACTGCCCGTCACATAGAACGGCTGCAGGATCAGATCGCCGCTTTGCTGCCAGATCTCCAAAGGGGACGGCAAGGCCGCCCCGCCACCCGACAACGCAAGTTGCCACAGGACCAGCAAGGTGACGATGACCACCACAGGCGGCAGCACAAGCGTCAGAAAGGCCGTCTTCACCTTGCCGGGCCATTGGCTGCGGGGGGCGGCAGGTGGCAGCGGCATGATCCTTGCCGCTGGCATCTCAGCCGGGTTTGCGGGGGCTGACTTGAGGGCAGTGACGGTCATCGCGCGCGCCCCTATGCCATCGTCTTGATCGACAGACTGTCAAGGTAGGCCTGCGGATTGGCCGGATCGAAGGTCTTGCCGTCAAAGAACGTCTCGACCCCGCGGCTGTCACCGAACGCGGCTGTGTCAAGCCCAAGCTCGGTCGCGGCGGCAAGCCACAGGTCTGACCGGTTGGTCCCGTTCACCAGCCCGGCGACATCAAGGTCACCCGGCAAGGTGCCCCAACGCTGGTTTTCTGCCACAAACCAGGTGTCCAGGGATTTCCATGGGAACGAGGCCGACCCGTTTTCGCCCCAGAACCGCATCGCAAGATCGGGGCGGCTTTCAACGCGGCCATTGCCATAGTCGATCTCGCCCCTGATCCGGCCTTCGATGTCGGCGACCGGCACCTTGTACCACTGGCGGCCTGACACGATCTGGGCCATCTCATCCTTGTTGGCCGCATCGTCGCACCACATCTGCGCCTCCATCACGGCCATCATGATGGCCTTCGTGGCGTTGGGGTTGGCGTCGACCCAATCGGCGCGCATCCCGAGGATCTTTTCGGGGTGCTTGGCCCAGATCTCGCCCGTTGTGGTCGCGGTGAAGCCGATGCCCTGGTTGACCAGCTGCGCATTCCACGGCTCGCCGACGCAGAAGGCCTCCATGTTGCCGACCTTCATGTTGGCCACCATCTGCGGCGGCGGCACGACGATCAGGTCAACATCCTTGGTCGGGTCGATCCCGCCCGCCGCCAGCCAGTAGCGCATCCACAGATCATGCGTGCCGCCGGGGAAGGTCATCGCCACCGGAATTTCGGTGCCAGCGGCGCGCTTGGCGGCAAACACCTCTTTCAGAGGCGAGGAATCCAGCCCCACCCCGGTATCGGCATAGGCTTGGGTGACCGAGATGCCCTGGCACTGTTCGTTCAGGCCCAGAAGCGTGTACATCGGCAACGGCACGTTGTTCTGCATCACCTTGCCGGTCGCATAAAGATGGGTCTTCGGCCGCAGGATATGGCCACCATCGATGCCGCCATTGGCTGAACCCAGCGCCATGTTGTCGCGCGTGGCCCCCCAACTGGCCTGCTTTTCGATCAGCATTTCGGTCATGCCGTGCTTGGCAAAAAACCCCTTTTCCTGCGCGATGATCAGGGGCGCGCTGTCGGTCAGGGCGATATAGCCCAGCTTGGCACCAGCCACCTCGGGTGTGGAGGTCGCAGCCCATGCCCCGCCCGGCAGCAAGGTGCGGGCGGCAAGGGCGGTGGCGGCAAGGCTGGCTGCGGATTTCAGCAGGCTGCGGCGGTTCATATCGGGGCGGATCAGGGTCATTCTTGCAGGTCCTCTGGCAAGGGCCGCGCCGGGGTTGGCGGCAGGCCGGGCTTGGGCGGAACGGCAAATAGCCACCTCGATCGCTGACCCGGACAGGTCAGGATGGGTGGCGGCATTGCCATGTCGGGGGACCGCATCTTTGCGGAAGTCTGCGAAAGCCGGCGCCATTGCTTGCTTTCGTCTTGTCAGAAAGCACCGGCAGACCTTGGGGGTCAAGTCTTGCATCTGCATTTCGCAGGTGCAGCATTCCCTTTGCGCAGGCGGCGTGGTCGATGCCCGGAAATTCAGCGCGATGCAAACGACAGATCAAACGTGTCGCCGTCAAAAAAGGCATCCGGCCCCAGAATCATCTGCCCCTTTTCCGAGGCGACAGCAGTCGGATGCCCCATCGCCCCCTCGATCCGCGCCGACGCTCCGGGAAGATCGGCGCCGGCGCTGCGCAGATGCTGGCGGTAAAGATCGGTGCGAAAACAGGCCTTGCCGGCTTCCATCGCCTGCGCCACGTCAAGCCCGTGCCGCCCGGCGATGCGCTGCGCCAGAAAGGCGGCCAGACTGCGCCACGGGAAGTTCGCCGCCCCGTCATGGAACTGGATGAAGCCAGGGTAATGGCGCACCTCGCCTGCTGCGGTGACGTGCAGGCGGCCCAGAAGGCCACGCTCGGTCAATTCGGGCGGCAGGTTCAGGTATTCCGGGCGTGACAGGATTTCAGCCGCCGTGCTGCGGTTGCCGGGCTGGTCCAGCCACCGGCAGGCCCGCCAGACGGCGCGCATCATCCGCCCGGTTTCCTCGGGCCGGGTTTCGGCAAAGTGGCGCGTCAGGACCAGCCCCTTTTCGGGGGGTGCCGCCCAGATCGCCCGCCCGGCCAGAAGCAGCGCCCCCACCCCGGTTTCAACCGCGTATGAGGCCCAGGGTTCCCCCACACAAAAGGCATCCACCTCTCCCGCCGCCAGCGCACTGGCCATCAGGGGCGGCGGGACGGTGTGGATGGTCACCCCCGGCTCAAGCCTGGTGCCACGCAGCCAGTGGCGCACCAGTTCAGCCTGTGTCGAAAACGGGAACGGCACACCCACGCGCAGCCGCCCGCCCGCCACGGCCATCAGCGCGTCGCGCGCGACAACGGGATCGTCAAATCCGAACCCATGCCCGCCCGCGCGCATCGCATCGGCAAGGGCCGCGCTGACCGCAATCGCCTGCCCCCCAACCGACAGGATCATCGCAAGGTCGAAGGCCGGGTAGTTTGGTCCCAGACCCAAGGCCTGCGCAATCGGCAACGGCACCAGCATATGGGCCGCATCAATACCGCCCATCCCCAGCATGTCACGGCTTTGCGCCCAACTTTGCAGGCGGATCAGATCGAAAACCAACCCCTCTTCAGCCGCAAACCCCAGTTCCCTGGCGACGATCAGCGGGGCCGCGTCGATCAGCGGCACATAGCCAAGGCGCAAGGCTGCAAGCGTCATGTCAACAGCCCCGCCGCCATGACCAACTGGCTGGCAATGTCGGCGACCCGGCGTTTCTGGTCCATCGCGGTCTTTCGCAGCAGGGCATAGGCGGCCTCTTCGTCAATGCCCCGCGCCTTCATCAGAATGGCCTTGGCCCGGTCGATGATCTTGCGATCTTCCAGCGCGGCCTTGGTCGCCACAAGTTCGGCGCGCATCTTCTGGAACATGTGAAAGCGCGCGATCGCGGCATCAAGGATCGGCTTGATCCGTTCGGGCTGCAACCCGTCCACCACATAGGCCGACATGCCCGCCTCAATCGCGGCGCGGGTCATCTGTTCGTCCGACCGGTCCACGAACATCGCCACCGGGCGCTCCATCGGGCCAGAGGCCAGCGCCAGTTCCTCCAGCACATCGCGTGAGGGGTTTGCCACGTCGATCAGTACGATGTCAGGCCTTTGGTCGGCAATGCGGCGGGCCAGACCGGTTTCCTCGGCGATGACGACCACATTGTGATCGCCCGAGGCCATCAGCCCATCGACGATCTTCAACGCGCGATCACGGTCACGCTCAACCACAATAATGGACAGTCGGGTCATCAGCGGGGCCTTCCCTACCTGCCCTTAAGACCCCGGCGCGTCAGAGAGTTGAAGCCGGCTTGCGGCCATCTTGCGCGCCTGCACCCCCGACAAGCGGATAAAACAGGCAGATGCCGATCTGACGCGCAAGACTTGGGCACAGTTGGGGCGCCAAGGGCCCTCGCGCGGCGAAGGCCACGCCGCACAGTTTGCTGTCCACAGTGATCCCGGTTGGCCAAGACCCCAACGGTCCTTGCAGGCATCACCTTGACTTCTGCCCACGCCCCTTTGATGGTCGGCCTGCGACAGGGGCGTCCGGGCAACCGGGCTGAGAAGCACCCTTTGAACCTGAACCAGATAATGCTGGCGTAGGGAGTCTGCGGTGGGTTCCCCTTTGGCCAAGTCTGGCCGGGCCTTTCCACCACAGCCTTCCGCGCGGGCGGAAGGATACGATGGAAGACACCGGCAGCTACCTTTCCCACATGCGCGCGACCGCGCCCCTGGTCCACAACATCACGAACTATGTCGCGATGAACATCTCGGCCAACGTGCTGCTTGCGGCGGGCGCATCGCCGGCCATGGTTCATGCGCGCGAAGAGGTCGCCGAATTTGCCGCCCTGTCGCAGGCGTTGTGCATCAACATTGGCACCCTTGACCCCGCCTGGGCCGAATCGATGGAGATGGCCGCCGGGGTCATGGTTGCGGCAGGCCGGCCTTGGGTACTGGACCCGGTCGGCGTGGGGGCCACGCGGTTTCGCCAAGGGGTCTGCGCCCGCCTGATGACCCTGCGGCCGACCGTGATCCGCGGCAATGCGTCGGAAATCCTTGCCCTTGCCGGGAGCGCCGCGCAGGGCCGTGGTGCCGATGCGGCAGACCCGGTTGCAGCGGCTGAGGCTGCCGCGCGCGACCTTGCCCGGCAGACCGGCGCGGTGGTTGCCGTCTCGGGCCCGGTTGATTTCATCACCGATGGCAAGGCGGCGTTTCGCGTCGCCAACGGCCACGCGCTGATGCCCCGCGTGACGGCACTCGGGTGTTCGCTGAACGGCGTGATCGCGGCGTTTCTGGTGGGCCAGCCCCCGCTGGGCGCCACCGTCGCGGCGATGGCTTGCTATGGGCTGGCGGGCGAGCGGGCGGCAGAAGGGACGGGCCAAGGAAAGCGTGGGCCGGGCAGCTTTCAAGTGGCTTTTCTGGATGCACTTTATGCCCTGACCCCAACGGATCTGACCCTTGGGGCAAGGGTGGTGCGCGCATGATGGGGCCAATCTATGTGATCACCGACCCTCGGGCCGCCATGCCCGTGGCCGAACAGGCGCTTGCAGCGGCCCGTGGCGGAGCCGCCCTGATCCAGATCCGCGACAAGCACGCGTCCGACAGTGACCTTGAGGGTCTGGTGACCCGGCTTTTGCCACCGCTTGCCGCACTTGGCGCAAGGCTGATCGTGAACGACAGGGTTGAGGTTGCCCTGCGCAGCGGGGCGCATGGTTTGCACCTTGGTCAGGGCGACGGCGACGTGGCAGCGATCCGGCGACGGATGCCCCCGGGCATGATCCTTGGCCTGTCGGTGGAAACCGTGACGCAGGCCCGCCAGGTTCCGGGCGGGGTGGATTACATCGGAGCAGGCCCGGTTCGCGCCACGGCCACCAAGCCCGACCATGCCACCCCCATCGGCTGCGACGGGCTGGCGGCGATCATCGCAGCCTGCCGCCTGCCAGCCTACGCGATTGGCGGACTGGCTCTGGGCGATGCACGCGCGCTGCGGGCCGCCGGGGCGGTTGGGATGGCCGTCGTCTCGGCCGTGGTGCGCGCGCCGGACCCGCAGGTCGCCACCGCCGCGCTGGTTGCAGAATGGGGGGCGGCATGATCAGCAATATCCTATCCATCGCAGGCTCTGACCCGTCGGGCGGGGCTGGCATTCAGGCCGACATCAAGGCGATTTCGGCAAATGGCGGCTATGCCATGGCGGCGATTACCGCCCTTACGGCGCAGAACACCCAAGGTGTGATCGCCGTCCAGATGGTGGACCCGGCATTTGTCGCCCGGCAGATCGCCGCCTTGCGGGCCGATATCCGCATCGACGCTGTCAAGATCGGCATGCTGGGCACCGCCGCCATGGTACAGGCGGTCGTCAAGGCCTTGGCGGGGCTTGATGTGCCAACCGTGCTTGACCCGGTCATGGTCGCCAAAAGTGGTGATCGGCTGTTGCAGGCTGATGCAGTCACGGCCCTGCGCGATGCCTTGGCGATGGCGACGCTGATCACTCCGAACCTGCCCGAAGCCGCCGACCTTCTGTCTCAACCAGAGGCTGCGTGCCGGACCGGGATGGAGGCGCAGGCCAATGCCCTTCTGGCTTTGGGTCCAAGGGCGGTGCTGCTGAAAGGCGGGCATCTGCCCGGGGGCGATTGCCCCGACCTTCTGGCCACGAGCCAAGGCCTGACCTGGCTGCCCGGCCTGCGCCATGCCACGCGCAAGACCCATGGCACGGGGTGCACCCTGTCGTCGGCCCTTGCAACCCAACTGGGGTCTCACCGGCCCTTGGCCGAGGCGGCAGCACGGGCCAAAGCCTATGTCGCCCGCGCCATCGCCACGGCAGACGCGCTGAGTGTCGGCCATGGCCATGGCCCGACCCACCATTTCCACGCATTTTTCACAGGACCGACCCCATGACCCGCCCGATTTCCGATCTGACCGTTCTTGTCACTGGCGCAGGCCGCGGCCTTGGTGCCGCCATCGCCCGCGCCTTTGCCCGCGAAGGGGCGCAGGTCGCGCTCAACTATCGCCACAGTCTGGCTGCTGCACAGGCGCTGGCCACCGAACTGGGGCCCCGCACCGCGGCTTTTGCCGCCAATGTGACCGACCCCGCGCAAGTTGCGGCCATGGTGGCACAAATCACCGAAACGCTGGGCGCGCCCGACGTCCTCGTGCACAATGCGCTGGCGGATTTCTCCTTCAACGGTGAGGCGCGGTCGCATCTGGACACTCTGACCTGGGCACAGATCGCTGGGCAGGCCGAAACGGCTGTCGGCGGCGCACTGACCTGCATCCAGGCCCTGCACCCGCATTTCGCGGCCCAAGGGTTCGGGCGCGTCATCACCATCGGCACCAACCTGCTGCAAAATCCGGTCGTGCCCTATCACGACTACACGGCCGCCAAGGGCGCGCTGCTTGCGCTGACCCGCACTGCCGCCAAAGAGCTGGGACCGCTGGGTGTGACGGTCAACATGGTGTCTGGCGGCCTTTTGCGCACCACCGATGCCAGTCGCGCCACGCCAGAGGTGGTGTTTGACATCGTGGCTGGCCAAACCCCCTTGGGACGGGTGACAACACCCGCAGACCTTGCCGACGCCGTTCTGTTCTTCGCTTCGCCCTGGGCGCGGGCCGTGACGGGGCAGAACCTGATCGTCGATGGCGGTTTGGTCTTCGGGTAGGGCCTGGGACAAGGCACCGCCAATGCCCCTGCGCTAGCCCCAAGGGCAAAATGCCCCTGTCGCGTCACCCGGTAGAGTGGCGGACCAGAAGTTCCGGGAAAATGGCAATCCGGGCGGGCGTCAGCTGGCGGCCGTCCAGCACGTCCAGGATCAGCTCTGCCGCGCGGGTCCCGATGTCGCGCGGGAACGGGTTGATCGTGGTCAGGGCGGGGACAGCGATCCCTGCAATCTCATAATCGCCAAAGCCCGCGATCCACAGGCTACCGGGCACGTCCACCCCGCGCCTTTGACATTCTGTCAGGGCCCCGAAGGCCGACAGGTCCGACACGCAGATCACCGCCTGCGTGTCGGGCAGGGTTTCCAGCAGGCGGCCCATCGCCTCGGCCCCCTCACGCATGGAAATGGGCGGGGCGCCAACCGCGACCAGCCGGGTGGCATCCAGCCCCTGCGCCTGCATGGCCGCGATGAACCCGGCGCGGCGATCAGCGCCACGGGTGTCGCGGGTGGTATCGCCGCCGATGAAGGCGATGCGCGTCAGCCCTTGGGCCACGAAATGATCCACCATTCCGCGCACGGCATCAGCGTTGGAAAAGCCGATGACATGGCCGATCGGGTCTTCGGGCAGGTCCCAGGTCTCAATCACCGGAATCCCTGCGTTTTCCAGCATTCGCCGGGCGCGCGGGGTATGGCGGCCCCCGGTGACCACGATGGCCTCGGGGCGGCGGCGCAGGAATTGCTCGATCAGGCGCTCTTCCTCGGCCATGTCATAGTCGGTGTAGCCCAGCAGAATCTGCAACCCCCGCGCCTTCAACCCTTCGGACAGCCCGCGCACGGTTTCGGCAAAGTTGGCGTTGTTGATCGACGGTATGGAGACGGCGATGAAATCGGTCTTTTGTGACCGCAGGTTTGAGGCCGTGCTGTCAAAGACATAGCCCAGATCATCCGCCGCCTTCAGGATTGCATCGCGCGTGGCGTCGCTGACCGAACTGTCGGTCTTGAACGCCCGGCTGACCGTCATCGGCGACACCCCCGCAAGGCGGGCAACATCGGCCATTGTCGGGGATTTGCGGGTGATGCTCATGGCGCATTGGTATCGTTACCGGGGCCGGAAATCCAGCGTTGCGGTTCAGGGCGGATCAAAGCTGAGGGCGGTGGTGACGTGGTGGTGGATGCGCCCGGTGAAAAAGCGCGACAGGACACCCTCGGTCGCGGCGCGGCCCTCCTTGCGGATGGGGTGGTCTAGAAAGGCATCCACCGTGGCGCGGTCGGGCCAGTCGATGGCCAGGATCAGCGGGAATTCCGGCGCGCCCTCATCGCGGTCGTCGGTAAAGGTGACGTGAACCGCCAAGGCGCCCGGAAACCGGCGCCAGACGGGCAGGATCTCGGCCAGAACGGCGGCGCGGAAGGCTTCGGTCTGGCCGGGGGCGATGGTGCCTTCGAAAAGGGCAAAGCGGGTGATCATTGGGCAAGGTCCTTTCGCGGTCCTCAGATACTTTTCTTGACGGAGAAGAATTCCATGAGTGCAGCCTGATCTTCGCCACCAAGGCCTGCGGCGGTCAGCATCCGGTGGATTTCGGCGCAAAGGGCGGTCAGGGGCATCGGCGTGTGGGTAAGCCGCGCCAGATCCGCAGCACCGTTCAAGTCCTTGACCATGTTGTCGATCCGCCCGGTGCGGCGATAATCGCGCGCGGCAAAGCGGGGCATGTATTCCTGCAAAAGCGCACTGTCGGCGCGGCCACCGGCAAGGGCCTTGGGGATCATGGTGGCGTCCACGCCAGCGGCTTCGGCCAAGGCGGTCGCCTCGGCCACGGCAAGAAAACCAAGGCCGCACAAGACCTGATTGATCAGCTTGGTGGTCTGGCCTGCCCCGGCATCGCCCATCCGGGTCTGGTTCGAGGCAACCGATGCCAGAACCGCTTGGGCGGCGGCCACCGCTTCTGGGGTTCCACCCTGCATCAGCGTGAGTTCCCCTATGGCTGCCTTGGGAATACCGCCGGACAGCGGACTGTCCACCCAGGCAAGGCCCTTGGCTGCGGCATCGGCGGCAAGGGCCTTGGTCGCCTCGGGGTCGATCGAGGACATGTCGATGATCAGCATGCCGGGCGCGGCCCCTTCGGCAACACCGCCGGGGCCGAAGACGGCAGCGCGGACGATGTGAGGCGCGTTCAGCGACAGGATGACAGCCCGCGCACCCTTTGCCGCGTTGGCGGCAGAGGCGGCCGCCACCGCCCCCAACGCCACAAGCGGAGCGACCTTGGCAGGGTCAAGGTCAAAGACCACCAACGGCGTGCCCGTCGCCACCAGACGCGCGCCAATGGCACCGCCCATGGCCCCCGCGCCGATCAGGGCGATTTTGTCGGTCATCGGGATAATCCTTCAAGGGCGGCGGTGATGATGGCGGGCAAAGGTTGGTCGATGTCGATGGTCAGCGCCTCATCTGCCCCGGGGGCTTCAAGGGCGGCGAACTGGCTGTCCAGCAGGCTGGGCGGCATGTAATGCCCGGTGCGCGCCGCCATCCGCCCGGCGATCAGCTCATGGCTGCCGGACAGGTGGATGAACGTCACCGGCCCGCCCGCCCTTGCGCGCAGGCGGTCACGGTAGGCGCGACGCAAGGCCGAACAGCCGACGATGACTGGCACCTCATCCGCCAGCACCGCCGCAACCCGGTCCAGCCAGGGCCAGCGGTCTTCATCGGTCAAGGCCGTCCCTTCGCGCATCTTTTCGACATTCGCAGGCGGATGCAGGTCATCGCCATCGCGGTAGGGGACGCAAAGGCGGGCCGCCAACCCCTCCCCCACCGAGGATTTGCCGCAGCCCGAAACCCCCATGATGATGATGCGCAAACTCACAGTGAGGCCGTGATGCCGCCATCGACATACAGGATGTGGCCATTGACAAAACTCGCCGCGTCCGAGGCCAGGAAGATGCAGGCACCCTGAAGCTCTTCCACCTTGCCCCAGCGCCCGGCGGGGGTGCGCTTTTCCAGCCAGGCAGAAAACGTGGGGTCCGCCACAAGGGCCGCGTTCAGAGGCGTGTCAAAGTATCCCGGCGCGATGGCGTTGCAGTTCAGCCCATACTTCGCCCAGTCGGTCGCCATGCCCTTGGTCAGGTTGCCGACCGCCCCCTTCGTCGCCGTGTAAGGCGCGATGGACGGCCGGGCCAGCGCGGTCTGCACGCTTGCGATGTTGATGATCTTGCCCCGCCCCCGCGCGATCATATGGCGCGCAACCGCTTGGCCCACATGGAAAACCGATGCGACGTTGGTCTGCAACAGACGCTCAAACGCATCCGCCGGAAAATCCTCCAGCGGGCCGCGGTGCTGCATGCCGGCATTGTTCACCAGAATGTCGATGGGCTTGCCCAGGGCCTCAAAACCGTCCACGGCAGCGCGGACGCCGTCATGGTCGGTCGCATCAAAGGCAAGGGTTTCCGCGCCTGGGATGCGCGCGGCGGCGGCGGCAAGTTTCGCTGCGTCCCGCCCGTTCAGCACCACCTGTGCGCCCGCTGCGGCCAGACCTTCGGCCAAGGCAAAGCCGATGCCTTGCGAAGACCCGGTGATCAGGGCCCGCCGGCCGGTCAGGTCAAACAACTGGTTTGCCACGTCTTGCTTCCCTTCAGTTCGCACTCGACAAGTGCCTTTGTCTCTGTTTATGTTATCGTTAACATGCACTGTCAAGCAGGCAAGATTGCCAAGCCGGGATCAAAACGACCATGACCAAACCCCAAATCCTGCAAGTCGGCCCCTACCCGGAATGGGATCAGGTGCCGCTGGACGCGGCCTTCCACAGTCACCGGTATTTTGAGGCTGCCGACAAGGCCGCCTTTCTGGCGGAGGTCGGCCCCCACATTCGCGGCATCGCAACAAGGGGCGAATTGGGGGCTTCTGCCGCGATGATGGCGGCCTGCCCGCAGCTGGAGGTGATCAGCGTCTATGGCGTCGGCACTGACGCGGTGGACATTGCCGCAGCCCGCGCGCGGGGCATCCGGGTGACCAACACGCCGGACGTGCTGACCGACGATTGCGCCGATCTTGCGGTGGCGATGCTGCTGGCTCTGTCGCGCGGTGTGGTGGGCGCTGAGGGCTGGGTGCGCTCTGGTGCATGGGCTGACAAGGGCGGCTATCCCTTGCAGCGCAAGGTCACCGGCAAGCGGGTCGGCATCCTTGGTCTTGGCCGCATTGGCGCGGCCATCGCCCGACGGCTGCAGGGCTTTGACATGACGATCAGCTATTCGGGTCGCGCGCCCAAGGATACGCCCGCAGGCTGGACCTTTGTGGCCGATCCGGTGGTGTTGGCGGCTGGGGTCGATTATCTGGTGGTCGCCCTTTCGGCCACGCCAGAGACGCGGCACATCGTGGATGCGCGGGTGATAGCGGCTTTGGGTCCGAACGGTATGCTGATCAACATCAGCCGCGCGCCGAATGTGGACGAGGCGGCCTTGCTGGATGCGCTAGAGACCGGCAAGCTTGGGTCCGCAGCACTGGACGTGTTTGAAGGTGAGCCGAAGCTCAACCCGCGCTTCCTGACCCTTCCCAATGTGCTGTTGCAACCCCATCACGCCAGCGGCACCTATGAGACGCGGGCTGCGATGGGCAAGCTGGTGCGCGACAATCTGATCGCGCATTTTGCGGGCCAACCCTTGCTGACTCCGGTGGCATGATGCGGGCGATCGTCATCCATGCCGCAAGGGACCTGCGGATCGAGGACCTGCCTGAGGAAGCCCCCGGCCCCGGTCAACTGCGCCTGCGGCTGGCAACCGGCGGGGTCTGCGGATCGGATCTGCACTACTATAACCACGGCGGCTTTGGGGCCATTCGCCTGAAGGAACCGATGATCCTTGGGCATGAGGTTTCGGCCCATGTCGAAGACCCGGGCGAGACGGCCTTCGCCAAGGGCCAACTGGTGGCGGTATCCCCAAGCCGCCCCTGTGCCGCCTGCAAGTTCTGCCTTGAGGGCCTGCCCAACCAATGCCTGAACATGCGCTTTTACGGCAGCGCCATGCCCTTTCCCCACATTCAGGGCGCGTTCCGTGAAAGCCTGGTGGCCGATGCCAGCCAATGCGTCGATGCCACCGGTTTGACGGCGGGTGAGGCGGCAATGGCCGAACCCCTCGCAGTCACGCTGCACGCCACGAAACGGGCGGGCGACATGCTGGGCAAGCGCGTGCTGGTCACCGGCTGCGGGCCGATCGGTGTGCTGGCGATCCTTGCCGCGCGGCGCGCAGGTGCTGCCGAGATCGTGGCGACCGACCTGTCGGATTTCACGCTGTCGCTGGCGCGCAAGGTGGGTGCGGACCGGGTCATCAACACCGGGACCCAGCCGGACGCCTTGGCCGCCTATGGCGCGGACAAGGGCCACTTCGACGTGCTTTACGAATGTACCGGCGTGGCAGCGGCACTTGCCGGGGGCATCGCCGCGCTCCGTCCGCGCGGGGTGATCCTGCAACTTGGGCTTGGCGGCGACATGACGCTGCCGATGATGGCGATCACCGCCAAAGAGTTGGACCTGCGCGGGTCCTTCCGCTTTCACGCCGAGTTTGCCGTGGGCGTCGGCCTGATGCAAAACGGCCTGATTGATGTCAAACCGCTGATCACCCACACGGTCGGGCTGGATCAGGCGGAAACGGCGTTCCGGCTGGCCAGCGACCGCAGTCAGGCGATGAAAGCGCAGATCGTATTTTCCGGCTAAGGGGCTGCGGTGGCACTGATGGCCGCCAGCGCAGCCATCGCCACTTCGACATCCTGCGCGCCGGTCCCCGATCCGACGCCGATGCCGCCCAGAAGGACTCCGTTCTTCCAGATCGGCAGCCCCCCGGCCAGCCCGGTCATCGCCCCGCCTGTGGCACTGGCAATCGCCGGGCGCACCGCCTCGGGCAGGGCATCCGATGGCTTGCCGGTCGAGGCCGCCGTTTGCGCCTTGGCCCGGGCTGACCGCAGCGACAGCACCCTTGCCCCCGCCATCCGCAACACCGCAAGATCCACCGCCGAGGGATCGACGATGACAATGCATTGCGGCTGGCCCATGGTCCGCGCATGATCGGCTGCCGCCTGCAACATGGCCAGAAGGGCGGCATCGGTCAGCCGTTCGGTGGAATGGGTGATCTGCATAAAGGGGCCTTTGGATTTGACGGCGGTGACTGTTAACGATAACAATTAGCCGAAGCGGAGGCACCTGTCATGTCATTCTTCGAGATCCATGATCCGGCGTTCGGGGCTTATGTTCTGGGCAACGCGCCGGTCAAACGCCTGGCCACCGGGTTCGACTGGGTTGAAGGGCCGGTCTGGTTCGGCGACCAGGGTTGCCTGTTGTTTTCCGACATCCCGAACAACCGCATCCTGCGCTGGACCGAGGACGGCGTGACCACCTTCCGCAGCCCGTCCAACTATGCCAACGGCCACACCCGCGACCGACAAGGCCGGCTGATCAGTTGCGAACACGGGTTGCGGCAGGTTACCCGCACCGAATGGGACGGCAGCATCACAGTTCTGGCCAATGGCTTTGACGGCAAACTCCTGAACAGCCCCAATGACGTGATCGTCGCGCGCGATGGTGGCATCTGGTTCAGTGATCCGCATTACGGAATCATGACCGATTACGAAGGTTATCGGTCCGATCAAAGCCTGCCCTGTCAGGTCTACCGGATAGACCCGGCGGGCAAGATCGAGGAGATGATCACCGACATGGGCTGCCCCAACGGCCTTGCCTTCAGCCCCGATGAGACCCGGCTTTATGTGGCCGACACCGGCCGGATGTTCAGCGCCGACCCACAACACATCCGCGTCTATGACATGGTGGATGGCAGGCCGGTCAACGGGCGGCACTTTCACACCATCAACCCCGGTTGCGCCGACGGGATCAGGGTGGATGCGGATGGCAACCTCTGGTCCTCGGCCGCAGACGGGGTGCATTGCATTTCGCCGGGCGGGCAACTGATGGGCAAGATTTTGGTGCCAGAACTGGTGTCGAACATCTGCTTTGGCGGGCGCGCCAAGCACCGGCTGTTCATCACCGCAACAACCAGTGTCTATTCGGTGATCCTGAACAGAAAGGGCGTGCAATGGCCATGATAAAGACGGGGCCACAGATCGGCCTGATCGGCCTTGGCACGATGGGCGCGGCCCTTGCGCTGAACATCGCTGAAAAGGGCTTTCCCATCGCCGTCTGGAACCGCACCGTGCAGGTCACGCGCGACTTTCATGCCAGCGCCGGGGATCTTGCCGCCCGGATCACCCCGACCGAGACGATGGCTGATCTTGTTGCGGCCATCCAGCCGCCGCGCGCGATCATCCTGATGGTGCCTGCGGGGCCTGCGGTCGATGACCAGCTTGCAGCCCTTGGCCCCTTGCTGGGCCCAGATGATCTGGTGATTGACGCGGGCAACGCGAATTTCCATGACACCAACCGTCGCGATGCCGCTGGCTTGCCCTTCCGTCTGATGGGGATCGGCGTGTCTGGCGGCGAAGAGGGCGCGCGCCATGGCCCGGCCATCATGGCAGGCGGCACGGCTGAAGATTGGGCGCGCATGGCCCCCGTTCTGCAAGCCATCGCCGCGCGGGCCGAGGATGGCACCCCATGCGCCGACCATATGGGGCCAGCGGGGGCGGGGCATTTCGTCAAGGCCGTGCACAACGGCATCGAGTATGCCGACATGCAGATGATCTCCGAAACCTATGGCGTGATGGCGATGGGCTGGGGATGGATGCCACCGCCATCGGCGACACCTTTGCAAAATGGAACGAAGGGGTTCTGCGGTCCTATCTGATCGAGATTTCGGGCAAGGTCGCGCTGGCCAAAGACCCGGTTTCGGGCGGGCCGCTCCTGGACATGATCCTGGATGCTGCCGGGCAAAAAGGCACTGGCCGCTGGACGGTGATCGAGGCGCAGAACCTTGGCTCACCTATCCCGGTGATCGAGGCGGCGGTGATGGCGCGCAACGTGTCAGCCCGGCTGGCGGAACGGGCGGCGGGTGAGGCGGTGTTTGGTGCGGGGCCAGAGCGGGCCGCAGGGCTGGCACCGGACGATCTGGAACAGGCGCTGATCGCAGGCAAGATCCTGTGCTATGCGCAAGGCTTTGCGATGATGTCGGCGGCGGGCACGGAGTATGACTGGGCGCTGGACATGCCCGCAATCGCGCGGGTATGGCGGGCGGGCTGCATCATCCGGTCCGCCATGCTGAACGACATGGCCGGGGCTTTGGCCGAAGATGCGGGCCGCAACCTGATGCTTGCGCCCTTCTTTGCCGACCACCTGCGGCGCTCGGTGCCCGCCTTGCGGCGTGTCGTGGCGGCGGGGGCGCTGCATGGTTTGCCCTGCCCTGCCCTGTCGTCGGGCCTTGCGTGGTTTGACATGATGCGCACCGCGCGCGGCACCGCGAACATGATTCAGGCGCAACGGGATTTCTTTGGCCTGCACGGGTTCAAGCGGCTGGACGGCCTTGATCACCCGCATGGCCCCTGGGCTGCACACTGAACAGAGTCGCTTAACCCGTTTCACCCGGCAC
Organism: Rhodobacterales bacterium; assembly: GCA_038211355.1. Taxonomy (GTDB): domain Bacteria; phylum Pseudomonadota; class Alphaproteobacteria; order Rhodobacterales; family Rhodobacteraceae; genus Tabrizicola. Next base: position 19,685 of record JBBQVR010000042.1, read on the forward strand.
CAGTCGGGTCGGGATAACGGTTACCTCTGGCCCGGCCTCACCCTTCAGACGGGCGACCAGCGCCTCGGCTGCGGCCTTGCCGATGGCCGTGGTGGGGACAACGGTCGTGGTCAGCCTGCGGGGCAGGATCGACGCCGCCTCCATCCCGCCCCAACCGGCAATGCCAATGTCTTCCGGCACGCGAAGCCCGCGCGACTGGGCATAGGCCAAGCCGCCAATTGCCATCTCGTCATTGTGGAAATAGACCACATCCAGATCGGCCTGCCGCGCCAGCAGCGTCTCAAGCCCGTAGTAGCCCGCATAAAAACCCGGCGCGTCATGCAAAACCTCATGCCCGATGAGGGGATGGCCCGCGCGTGACAGGGTCGCCTCAAACCCCTCCAGCCGCGCGGCCCCCATCATATCGGCCCCCCTCCCGTCAGTCTGGGCCAAAGCGCCGACAAAGCCTGCGCGCCTGCGCCCGCGCCGGATCAGGAACTGCGCCATTTCAGCCCCGCAGTCGAAATGCGAAAAGCCGACCGACATGTCGATCGGGCTGGTCGTCAGATCCCAGATTTCCACCACCGGGGCCGCTGATGCGCGCAACAGATCAACCGTGCCCGGCGTATGCGTGCGCCCTGACAGGATCAGCCCCGCAGGTCGCCACGCCATGACCTGCCGCACCCAAGCCTCTTCCTCATCGGCGGAATGGTTGGTGGCCCCGATCATCAGCTGATACCCCAGCCGCGACAGCGCCCGGTCAACCCCGTCAAGCACATGGCCAAAAAGGCCCGAGGTCAGCCGTGGCACGCACATCCCCACCAGCGTACCGGACTGATCCGCACCAAAGGCCACAGCCAGGCGGTTGGGCACATAGCCCACCGCCTTGGCGATCTTTTCCACCTTGTCACGCGTCTCATCGGAAAAGCCCGTTCCACCGCGCAAAACCCGGCTGACCGTCATCTTTGAGACTCCGGCAGCGCGGGCAATGTCTTCCAGATTGGACTTCATGGCGCGGTTTTACCTTTGTTCAGGGACGGTTGGCCCCGGATGTTATCGATAACTTTTTTGCTTGACAGCCCGCAGCCGCCAGACCATCCTTATCTACGTTACCGGTAAATCTGACACAAGATCAGACCACCCCGGCAGCGCCCAAGGGAGGATCCGCCATGCACCCGTCGTCTGACGGCCTGTTCTTTGACACCGTCGTGAAATCCTTTGGCGGCACGCAGGCCCTGAAGGGTGTTTCGCTGACGGTTGGCCGGGGTGAGATCGTCGCACTTCTGGGCGAAAACGGGGCTGGAAAATCCACGTTGATCAAGGTGCTGGGCGGTATCCACCGGCCTGACACCGGCGGCGTGCGGATCGACGGAGTGCCTTACGCGCATGAGGCGGGCAAATCGGGCGGCCAGAAGGTGGCCTTCATCCATCAGGACCTTGGCCTGATCGAATGGATGAGCGTGGCCGAAAACATCGCCCTGTCCCTTGGCTATGTCCGCAAGGCCGGCAGGATCGACTGGACCGCAACCGAGGCTGCGGCAGATGCCGCCCTCCGTCTGGTCGAGGCTGAGTTTCCCGCCACGGCCCGCGTCTCAAGCCTGACCCGCACGCAGAAATCCCGTGTCGCCATCGCCCGCGCGCTGGCCGCAAGCAGCGACTTTCTGGTGCTGGACGAACCCACCGCCAGCCTGCCCGCCGATGAGGTGGAGCGGCTTTTCACCGCCCTTCGGCCGCTGAAAGCGCGGGGCGTGGGCATGATCTACGTCAGCCACCGTCTGGATGAAATCTTTCGCATTGCCGACCGTGTCGCCGTGCTGCGCGATGGGCAGATGGTCGGCATGCGCCCGGTCAGCCACACCACGCCCGAAGAACTGGTCAGCCTGATTGTCGGTCGCAAGGCGCGCGAAATTGCCCGGCCTGCGGTGCTAGAAGGCCCGGCCATCCTGAAGGTCGAAGGGCTTGCCACCCCAGCCGTCGGCCCGGTCAGCTTTGACATCAAGCGGGGTGAGCTTTTGGGTCTGGCCGGTCTGCGCGGTGCAGGGCACGAAGACATTGGCCGTGCGCTTTTCGGGGCGATCCCCCATGCGGGCCGGGTCAGCCTTGACGGCAACGCCCCCGACCTGCGCACGTCGCAGGCCGCGATGCGATCCGGCATCGGCCTTGTCGCGCGCGACCGGATTGGCGAAAGCGTGGCACCGGGCCTGGCGATCCGCGAGAATGCGTTCCTGAACCCGTCGGCCATGGGGCGGCGGATGCTGTCCGTCCTGTCGCCCCGCCGCGAAGCGGCGATGGCCCATGCCATTGGTGCCCGCGTCGGCCTGTCGCCGAACGACCCGACCCTGGCGATCGAGGCGCTGTCGGGCGGCAACCAGCAAAAGGTAGTCGTCGGGCGCTGGCTGGATTCCGGCCGCCGCCTTCTGATCACCGAAGACCCGACCGCAGGTGTCGATGTGGGCGCAAAGGCCGAAATCTACCACCTCCTGTACGAGGCGCTGGCAAGCGGCATGGGCGTCCTTGTCGTCTCGACCGACTTTGAAGAAATCGCCGCAATCTGCCACCGGGCCATCGTCTTCAGCCGGGGCCTGCCCGTGGCCGAACTGACCGGTGTCGAACTTTCCACTGAATCGCTGATCCAGGCCGCATCGGCCGGTGAAGCCGCCTGAGGACCAGCCATGCCCGGAATAGATTCAAACGCCGTCGAGCCGACCAAGGACGAACTCCGCGGCCTGACCCCCGTTCAGCGGGCGATCCGTCTGGCACCGACCTATGGGCTGGTGATCCTGATGGTGGGGCTGATCGTCCTGTTTTCCCTCCTCTTGCCCAACACCTTCCCGACCCTGCTGAACCTGCGCTCTATCCTTAGCGACAAGGCCATCATCGCGCTTTTGGCGCTGTCCGCGACGATTCCGATGGTGGCGGGCCGGATTGACCTGACCGTGGGCTACGGGATCGTGCTGTGGCACATCCTGGCTATCAGTTTGCAGACGATTTACGGCCTGCCGTGGCCCGTGGCGGTTGGCATCGTGCTGGTCCTGGGGGTGATCACCGGTGCGCTGAACGGGCTGTTGGTCGAGGTTGCACGGATCGACAGCTTCATCGCCACTCTTGGCACCGGAACCGTGCTTTATGCGCTGGCCCTGTGGCACACTGGCGGGCGGCAGATGGTGGGCACCCTGCCCGATGCGTTTTACGCCATCAACGGCACCTTCGTCTTTGGCCTGCCGATAACTGCTTACTATGTGCTGGCGATCACCGTCGCGCTGTGGATCATCCTCGAATACACACCCACGGGCCGCTACCTTTACGCCATCGGCGCCAACCAGCGCGCGGCAGAGCTGAACGGCATCCCGACCCGCAAGTTCGTCATCGGGGCCTTTGTCGCATCGGGCGCGCTGACGGCGCTTGCCGGGGTGCTGCTGGCCTCAAAGCTGCGGATCGGTCAGGCCTCAGTCGGGTTGGAGTTTCTGCTGCCCGCACTGGTGGGGGCGTTTCTTGGGTCAACCACCATCAAGCCCGGCCGGGTCAATATCTGGGGCACCATCGTGGGCGTCATGATCCTGGCCGTAGGCATCTCAGGCATCCAGCAATTCGGCGGCAGCTTCTGGGTTGAGCCGATGTTCAACGGCACCACGCTTCTGATCGCAATCGGCATTGCCGGATATGCGCAACGGAAGAAAGGCGCGAAATCTTGATAAAACAGCATCTTAGGGAGGAACCACCATGCTGAAACGGACCCTGCTCCAGACATTGATGGCCGGCACGATCCTGGCCGCGACCGGCCTTGCGGCCTTTGCGCAAGAGGCATTTGACGGCCCCACGACCGGCCCGAAAGCGGCGGAAGGCAAGACCATCGTGGTCCTGGCTGCCGACCTCAAGAACGGTGGCATCCTTGGCGTGACCACGGGCATCGAAGAGGCCGCAGCCAAGATCGGCTGGGAGGTCAAGGTGCTGGACGGCGCAGGCTCAATCCAAAGCCGGTCGGCAGCGGTGGGTCAGGCGCTCGCGCTGAACCCGGCCGGTCTGGTGATCAACGGCTTTGACGCCGCTGAACAGCAAGCCGCGCTGGAAGGCGTCACTGCCGCGGGCATTCCGATCGTCTCCTGGCACTCGGGCCCGAAGATCGGCTGCGACGCGCCGGGCGGCATCTTCGCCAACGTCTCGACCGATGCGATGCAGGTGTCGGATGTGGCCGCAAAATGGGCTGTTGATGATGCTGGTGGCAAGCCCGGGGTCGTGATCTTCACCGACAGCACCTATCAGATCGCCATCGACAAGGCCGACCGGATGAAGGCCGCAATCGAGGCTGCGGGCGGCACGGTGCTGGAATATGTCGACACGCCCATCGCCGAAACCTCAACCCGGATGGGTCCGCTGACCACGACCCTGCTCCAGACGCATGGTGCCGCCTGGACCCATTCGCTGGCGATCAACGACCTGTACTTTGACTTCATGGGTCCGTCACTTGCAGCCGCAGGGATTGACGGCAAGGGCGCGCCCAAGGCGGGCTCTGCCGGTGACGGGTCGGAAGCCGCCTTTCAGCGCATCCGCACTGGCCAGTACCAGGCGGTGACGGTGGCCGAACCCTTGAACCTGCAAGGCTGGCAGCTGGTGGACGAGCTGAACCGCGCGATTTCGGGCGAGGCGTGCTCTGGCTACATCACCGCGCCTGCGCTGGTGACCGAAGCGGGGCTTGCAACCACCGAAGGTAACGCCTTCGACCCCGACAATGGCTACCGCGAGGCCTATGCCGCGATCTGGGGCAAGTAAGCCGCAAGACTGACGTTCAACTGACTGGGGGGTGCCAGGGTTTTGCCTTGGCACCCCCAAATTTTTGGGCCGGCTCGTCAGGTTTTCGGCGCGATCGCACCGCAAAGTGGCGCTGCACAGTGACCGGCCTTCTGGCGGCCCTTTCAGGCGGGTTGCAGGCAAGTCATGCCTGCCTGCAACCGGGCGCTTTTAGTTCATCTGGCCGGCGCGGTCGGCGGCAACGGCCGTCTCGGCGGTTGCCACGGCGGCAGTGAAAGCGTCCAGCACTTCCGGCCCGCCTTTCACATTGGCCTTGAACCAGTCAAACACCGGAGCGACGGCGGCCTTGAAGGCGGCCTTTTCTTCGGCGGTGGGCACATAGATTTCACCTCCAGCGGCACGGAAATCGGCATAGGCCTGAATTTCCTTACGCTTGGGGCTGGCGAAGGTCGCCTGTTGCAACGCGGCAAACCCATCCACCACGATCTGCTTTTGCGCATCGGTCAGCGAGGTGAACCGATCCTCGCCCATCCACCAGAAGGCACCCATGTAGGAATGACCATCCAGCGTCAGATACTTCACCCCGGCATCGGTGAATTTCATCGACATGATATCGGTGATGCCA
>JBBQVR010000043.1:0-24759 GCA_038211355.1 Rhodobacterales bacterium
CTAGCGTTCTCCTGAATATACTGGAACCGCAGCTCCGGTTTCTTGCCCATCAGGCGCTCCACCAAGTCGGAGGTGTCCCCCGGTTCGTCCTCATCAATCGAAACCCGGATCAGCTTGCGGGTCAAAGGGTTCATCGTGGTGTCTTTCAGGTCCTTGGCGTCCATCTCTCCCAGGCCCTTGAAGCGCTGGACGTCGATTTTTCCTTTGCCGCCCAGACCCTTGGCCATCCAGATTTCCTTCTCGGCGTCGTCGGCCACATACATCCGGCGCGCGCCCTGGGTCAGGCGGTACAGGGGCGGGCAGGCGAGGTAGAGGTGGCCCTTGTCGATCAGCGGGCGCATCTGGGTGAAGAAGAAGGTCATCAGGAGGCTGGCGATATGCGCGCCGTCGACGTCGGCGTCGGTCATGATGATGATTTTCTCATAGCGCAGGTCATCGACCTTGAAACGGGTGCCCATCTGGACGCCCAAAGCCTCACAAATATCGCGGATCTCGGAGTTGTCGTTCAGTTTGGCCGAGGCCGCACCGAGGACGTTCAGGATCTTGCCCTTGAGGGGGAGGAGGGCCTGAGTCTCACGGCTGCGGGCGCCTTTGGCGGAGCCGCCGGCAGAGTCGCCTTCGACGATGAAAAGCTCGGTGCCTTCGCGGGTCTTGCTGGAGCAGTCGGTGAGTTTCCCCGGCAGGCGGAGTTTCTTGGTCGCGGTCTTGCGCTGGGTCTCCTTTTCCTCACGCCGTTTCAGGCGTTCTTCGGCGCGCAGGACCAGGAAATCAAGGATGGAGCCGGCGGATTTGGGGTCAGCGGCAAGCCAGGTATCGAAATGGTCACGCACGGCGTTTTCGACGTATTTGGCGGCTTCTTCAGTCGCGAGGCGGTCTTTGGTCTGGCCGACGAATTGCGGCTCACGGATGAAGACGGAAATCAGCGCGCAGCCGCCGGTCAGCATGTCATCGCGAGTGATCAGGTCGGCCTTGCGGTTCTTGACCCTCTCGCCATAGGCGCGGATGCCTTTCAGGATGGCGGCCCAAAAGCCGGATTCGTGGGTGCCGCCTTCCGGGGTGGGGACGGTGTTGCAGTAAGATTGCAGGAAGCCGTCTTGCGAGGGCGTCCAGTTGATCGCCCATTCGACAGAGCCGGGGATCTGGTATTTCTCCTCAAAGCTGACGCGCCCGGCAAAGGGGCGTTCGGCATAGGTGGTGACTTTCGCCATCGTGTCGGAAAGGTATTGGGCAAGGCCACCGGGGAAGTGGAAGGTGGCCTCTTGCGGCGTGTCGCCATCGGGGACGGCGGATTTCCAGCGGATCTCGACGCCCGAGAAGAGGTAGGCCTTGGACCGGGCGAGTTTGTAAAGCCGGGCGGGTTTCAGGGTCTGGTGGCCGAAAATCTGCGGGTCGGGGTGGAAGGTCACGGTGGTGCCGCGCCGGTTCTGGATGGGGCCGAGTTTCTGGATCGGGCCGTTCGGGATGCCGCGCGAGAAGGATTGTTCGTAAAGCTCTTTGTTCAGGGCGACCTGCACGGTCATCAGGTCAGAGAGCGCATTGACGACCGAGGAGCCGACGCCGTTCAAGCCGCCGCTGGTCGAATAGGCCTTGGCGTTGAACTTGCCCCCGGCGTGAAGGGTGCAGAGGATAACCTCCAGCGCGGATTTGCCGGGGAACTTGGGGTGCGGGTCAACCGGGATGCCACGGCCGTTGTCGCGGACGGTGACCGAGTTGTCGTCGTGAAGCTCCAACTCGATGCGGTTGGCGTGGCCGGCGACGGCCTCATCCATCGCGTTGTCCAGGATTTCGGCAACCATGTGGTGCAGGGCGCGTTCATCGGTGCCGCCGATATACATGCCGGGTCGTTTGCGGACAGGCTCCAGCCCTTCCAGCACCTCGATCGAGGAGGCGTCATAGGTCTGCGCGCCGGAGAGGAGGTCGTTCATGAGGGGCTCACGGTCAGGGAGTGCGCAGGCATTAGACCACCTAAGGGGGTGGGGGCGCAAGATGTGGGGTCTGGAACGGGGGGCGGTGCGGGCTTAGGGTGGGGGCAAAGGGGAGGATTGCGGATGCGGGTATTGTTCACGGGTGGATCGGGCAAGGCGGGGCGGCATGTGGTGGCATACCTTGCGGCCAAGGGCCACCGGGTGCTGAACTTTGACCGGACGCCCTTGGGGCTGCCGGGGGTGCATGATCTGACGGGTGATATCTGCGACGCGGGCCAGGTCTATTCCGCGATGCGGACCCATGCGGGCTATGACGAGCAAGAGGACGGCGCCGCCCAGCTCTTTGACGCGGTGGTGCATTTTGCGGCCGTCCCGCGCTACGGGATGGTGCCGGATACGGAAACCTTCCGGGTGAACACGGTCGGGACCTACAACGTGCTGGAGGCGGCGTTGAAGATGGGGATCCGCAAGGTGATCATCGCCTCCAGCGAGACGACCTATGGGGTGTGTTTCAGCGATGGCGTCGTCGATCCGAAGGTCCTGCCGCTGGAGGAGGATTACGACATCGACCCGATGGACAGCTACGGCATGTCAAAGAAGGTGAACGAAGTCACGGCGCAAAGCTTCCAGCGGCGCTTCGGGGCGGATGTCTATGCATTGCGGATCGGGAACGTGGTGGAACCGCATGAATATGCCACCCTCTTCCCGCCTTTGGCGACCGATCCGGGGCTACGCCGGCGGATCACCTTCAGCTACATCGACGCGCGGGACCTGGGTCAGATCGTGGACCTGTGTCTGCAAAAGGACGGGCTGGGCTTCCAGGTCTTCAACGCGGTGAACGACGAAAACGCAGTGCCGCAGCCGAACTCAGAACTCTTGCCCCGGTTCTTCCCGAACGTGCCCCTGTCGCGGCCGGTGTCGGAGCGGGAGGGGCTGCTCTCCAACCGGAAGATCAGGCAGGTGCTGGGGTTCGTCGAAGCGCATCCCTGGCAGAAGTATATGCCCTGAACAGACGTCGGAACGGGGGGCCGTCTGCCCCCCGCGGCCCGTTCCGGGCCTTCCCCCCGAGGATATTTCGAGAAGAGGAAGCCGTCGCCTTTTATCACCTGTTAACCAGTGCGGGACTAGTCTGAGCGTACGGTACAGGCGGGGACGCCGATGACCGTGAAGGGGAAGGCATCTCGTATGGCGGGTTTTACCTGCCTGCGGGATGCCCGATTCTGCGCCACTCTTTCGGCTTCCTCTTCCCCAAATATCCCACGGGGGGTGCGGGGGGTGTGAAACCCCCCGCTCCTGTCGGTGTCGCTTACGCAGGCTCGGCCAGCCTGCCGTCCCACATCTTCTTGAACGCAGGGCGCGACTGGCATCCCTCAAGCCACGCCTTCACTGCCGGAAACTCGGCGATCAGCGTGGGGTGGCTTTGGGCGTAGCGGAGGCATTCGGCAAGGTTGATATCCGCCACGGTAAAGCGGCCGCCGACGAGGTGGCTGTGCGCGGCCAGATGCGCCTCAAGCCGGTGCAGCGGGCGGCGAAGTTTTTCGGCGCAGATGCTGATGGCGCCCTGACCTTCCGGGGTCTTGTCGCCGCCTGCGCCGGTGATCTTCATGATCTCAAGCGCGGGGTCCTCAATGCCCGTGACGGCCAGAAGCGTCCACTGGTCGATCAGCGCCAGTTCCGCCGGGGTTTGACCGCCCAACGCGCCGCCGCGCGTGCGGGCGATGTGGTTGGTGATGGCCAGCGACTCGGTCAGCACAAGGTCACCCTCGACATAGGCGGGGATCTGGCCAAGCGGGTTCACGGCCAGGTAGGCGGCGGATGTGGTGTTCAGGGGGGCATCCGGGGCGCTGGCCTGGGGCAACCGGTAGCCCTGAATAACCGGGACATGGGTAAACGCCTCTCCCAGTTCATACAAAAGCCAGATCGGGCGCGTGGCGCGGGACCGGAAGACGCCGTAAAGGGTGATCATCGGGATATTCCTGCAAAAGGGGCCTGCAAAAGGGGGCCCAAGTGTTTTGGCAACACCTTGGCACGCGAAGGCTAAGGCGTCTGCCTGCCAAGAAAAAGGGGGGTCCGTAGCGCAGGCGTCCTTTGATGCGATGAAAATCCTGCCCAGGGGTCATGTGCATGACGCGAACCCGACCGCGCCCGTCGCCACGATAGGTGAGCGTGCCGCCGTGAGCGTTTCGCGGCGGATTGGCGGCACAGGCTGTGAGAGCGGCTTGATTGGTCAGGGCGGCAGGATCCGGACCCTTGCCGCCGGTTTCCTGTTCCGGCGCCGTTTGACGCGGATCAATGCAAGGATGCGTCTTCCTTGCTAATCTGCGCACGGACAAGGTTGTATGTGACGATCGGAGGGCAAAGCGATGGACGGCATCAAGGCAGAGATCACCCCCGCAACAGGCGACAGTGCTGCCGCCAGCGGGCCGAAAAACTTTCCGGCTGTCACCGCCCCGCCCTTGCGGCAGGCCTTCGAATCCGGGCGTTATCCCTATGCCCGCCTTATGGGCCGCGTGACCTATGAGGCGGAAAAGGCCCGGTTGCAGGCCGAGCTTTTGAAGGTCCAGATCTGGGCCCAGGAGACGGGGCAGAAGTTCGTCATCCTGATGGAGGGCCGCGATGCTGCCGGCAAGGGCGGCACGATCAAGCGCTTCATGGAGCATCTGAACCCCCGCTATGCGCGGGTCTGCGCGCTGTCCAAGCCATCGGACGTGGAAAAGGGCCAGTGGTTCTTTCAGCGCTACATCGCCCATCTGCCGACGGCGGGCGAAATGGTGTTTTACGACCGCAGCTGGTACAACCGCGCCGGGGTTGAGCGGGTGATGGGCTTCTGCTCTCCCTCGGAATACCTTGAATTCATGCGCCAAGCGCCAGAGTTGGAGCGGATGCTGGTCCGCTCGGGCATCAGGCTGCACAAATACTGGTTCAGCGTCACGCGCGAAGAACAGCGCACCCGCTTTGTTGCCCGCGAGACCGACCCTTTGAAGATGTGGAAGCTGTCCCCGATCGACAAGGCCAGCCTTGACCGCTGGGACGACTATACCGAGGCGAAAGAAGCGATGTTCTTCTACACCGACACCGCCGATGCGCCTTGGGTGATCGTCAAGTCGGATGACAAGAAGCGCGCCCGGCTGAACTGCATGAAGCAGTTCCTGTCCACCGTCGATTACCCGAACAAGGATCACGCGGCCATCGGCACGCCCGACCCGCTGATCGTGGGGCGCGCGGCACAGGTGCTGGGGGCCGTGCCCGACATCTATGACGCGGCCACCCACCCGGCGATGCAGCACGGCTAAGGGCGGATCACGGCTGCAGCGCTGAAGTGCCGCGCTGCTGTCTTGTGGTCGGGGCGCAGTGGAGGCTGTCTGCCACATAGCTTGGGGCCGACGATGCGGGACTTTCCGCCACCTTTCGTGACCCCCCTTGGCGCGGCGGGTGCGTGTGCTTAGGTTGCCCGCCATGCGGTGTATTGTGGCGACCCTTGGTGTTCTTTTGGCGGGCCCTGCCCTGTCACATCCGCATGTGTTCATCGACACGGGCGTCGAGGTGCTGGTCAATGCCGACAATCAGGCCACGGGCCTGCGGATCAGCTGGACCTATGACGACCTTTATTCCCTTTATATCGTTGGCGACATGGGGCTTGATCCCGACTGGGATGGCAAGCTGACCCCGCAAGAAGAGGCGCAGCTGGCCGGGTTTGACATGAAGTGGGACCCGGGCTTTCCGGGCGACACCTATGCCTTGGTCAACGATGCCGAGCTTGCGCTGTCGCGGCCCAGCGACTGGGGGGCGAGCTATGCCAATGGGCGCATCACCTCAACCCACCTGCGGACGTTTGCGGCTCCGGTGCCTTTGGGTGCGGTGCCGTTGATCGTGCAGGTCTATGATCCGGGCTATTACACGGCCTACACGATCGCCGGGACCCCGGCGCTGACCGGCGGCGCAGGCTGTCAGGCCGAAACCTTCATCCCCGATATGGATGCGGCCGATGAGGCGCTGTTGGCCGCGCTGGCCGAATTCACCCCCGATGTGGACCTTGAGATGAGCTTTCCCGCCGTGGGCAAGAATTACGCCGAAGAGGTCCGCATCACATGCTTGGCACGGTAGCGCGCAAGACAATGGGGTTGGTCGGGCTGGCACTGGTGGCAGGCATTGGCCTGCTGTGGCTGACCGGCGGGCTTGACGGGGTGGCGCAGGCCCTGCAGGGCGCGCAAGAGGCGGCGCAGACCCGCCTTGCCGGGGCGATCCGCGCGCTGCGGGGGGGTGAGGCCGGTGCGCTGGCCGCCTTTTGGGCGGTGTGCTTTGGCTATGGTGTGCTGCATGCGGCGGGGCCGGGGCATGGCAAGCTGCTGATCGGCACGTACGGCGTGGCGCGGCGGGTACCGATGGGGCCGCTGGCGGGGCTTGCCCTGCTGTCAAGCCTGGCGCAGGCCGCTGTGGCGGTGGGGCTGGTCTATGCGGTGGTGGCGGTGCTTGGCCTGTCGCGGTTGGCCGTCGAAGGGGCCGCCGACCGCTGGATGACCCCGGCCAGCCACGCGATGATTGCGGGCCTTGGGCTGTGGCTGGCCTGGCGCGGGGTGCGGGGGTTGCAGCGGCAGGCGACGACGGATGGTCCAGCGCATGCGCACCATCATCATGACCACGGCGCAAATTGCGACACTTGCGGCCATGCCCATGGCCCGACGCTGGAACAGGTCAGCCGCCTGACCGGCTGGCGCGATGCGCTGGCTTTGGTGGCTGGCATCGCGCTGCGGCCCTGCACCGGCGCGCTTTTTGTGCTGATCCTGACCTGGCAACTGGGCATTGCGGCGGCGGGCATCGCCGGGGTGTTCCTGATGGGGCTGGGCACGGCCTTGGTCACCGTTGCGGTGGCTGCCCTTGCGGTCTGGGCGCGCGAGGGGGCACTGCAGGGTCTGGGCGCGGGGCGCCTGACCCGCGCCCTGCCGGTGGTCGAGCTGACCTTTGGCACGGTGATCGCGGCTGCGGCGCTGTGGCTGCTGGCGGGGACGTTTTGACAAGGCGCTTGCGGAAAGGGCGTCTTGTGAAGCCGCACCCGGCAGCGTAATCGGCCCTGCATGACCCTTGACACTGCCCCCCGCATGACCGCCGCTAGCCCCATGACCCCCATGACCCACGCGCGTGAGACGCTGGCCCTGGGTCTGCCGCTGGCCGGGTCACATCTGGCGCAAATGGCGCTGCATGTGACCGATGTGGTGATGATGGGCCGCTACGGTGTGGTGCCCTTGGCGGCGGTGGTGCTGGGGGCATCGTCCTTCTTTGTGGTCTTTGTGCTGGGGTCGGGGTTTGCCAAAGCGGTGATGCCGATGGTCGCCGCTGCCCTTGGCCGCGGGGATGAGGCGCAGGTGCGCCGCGACACGCGGATGGGGCTGTGGCTGTCGATCCTGTTCGGCCTTGTGGTCATGCCGGTCTTCTGGTGGTCCGGCGCGATCCTGCTGGCGCTGGGGCAGAATGCCGAGGTGTCGGCCATCGCGCAGGGCTATTTGCGGATCGTGGGTTTTGGTCTGGTGCCGGCGCTGATGGTGACGGTGCTGCAAAGCTATCTGTCGGCGCTGGGGCGGACGCAGGTGGTCTTGTGGGTCACGATTGTGGCGGTGGCTCTGAACATCGCGGTCAATTGGGCGCTGATCTTTGGCAACGCGGGCTTCCCCGAGCTGGGGGCGCGCGGGGCAGCCATCGCCACCATCTCAACCCAGGTGATGTCCTTGATCGTGCTGGGGCTTTATGCGGGGTTCCTGCCCAGCTTGCGGCGGTATCATCTGTTCCAGCGCTTTTGGCGGCCGGACTGGCACGCGATGCGGCAGGTCTGGCGGTTGGGGGTGCCGATAGGGTTGACCGGGCTGGCCGAGGGCGGGCTTTTCCAGGCCTCGGCCTTGATGATGGGCTGGATCGGGACGGTGCAACTGGCTGCCCACGGCATCGCGCTGGAGGTGGCGGCGCTGACCTTCATGCTGCATGTAGGCCTGTCCAGCGCGGCCACCATCCGCATCGCCCGCTTTGACGGGCGGGGCGACCGGGTGGCACTGCGGCAGGCGGCGAAGACGGCCATCCTGATTTCGCTGGCGATGGCGCTGGCGTCGGTCACGCTGTTCCTGTCGATCCCCGAGCCGATCGTGGCGCTGTTTCTGGACATGGAGAAACCGGAAAGTGCCGAGATCATCGCCTATGGATCGGTGCTTTTGATGCTTGCGGCGCTGTTTCAGCTGGCCGACGGGATGCAGGTCATCGCCCTCGGACTTTTGCGCGGGGTGCAGGACACGCGGGTGCCGATGGTGCTGGCCACGGTCAGCTACTGGATGATCGGCATCCCCTGCAGCTATGTGCTGGCCTTTCCGCTGGGCTATGGTGGGGTTGGCCTGTGGCTGGGGCTGGTCGTGGGGCTGGTTTGCGCGGCGGCCAGCCTGATGTGGCGGTTCTGGCGGCTGGTGCGCTAGCGCCAGAGGTGGGCAAGGCTGGCAAACCGCCCCTGTAGCCGCGCCGCCAGCCGGTTCACCGGGCCCGGCGCGGGGATGGTGCCGTGGGTCAGGCGGTCAAGCACAACCTCAACCGGGCACGGGCGGCGGGTGACCGGGTCCCAGTAGCGCGGATAGGCGATCAGGGCTGCATGCACCAGCGCCGCAAGGTCCGCCATGCCGCGCGGGGGGCGGTTGCCAAGGTCGGTCGTCAGACCCCAACCGGCATAGAAGGGCGTCCCTAGGCAGGTCACCGGCACCCCGCGCACCAGCGCCTCAAACCCCAGAAGCGAGGTCATGGTCCAGACCTCATCCACCTGCGCCAGCAGCGCCATGGGGTCGGCGTCGGGAAGGACCAGATCCGCCACCCCCTCAGCCGCAATTGCACCGGGGCGCAGGCCTGCCACCACATCGGGGTGCGGTTTGTAGATCACCACCGCGCCGGGATGGGCTGCCCGCACCGCCTGCAAGAGGGCAAGGTTGGTGCCCACCAAACCCGCCCCCTTGCGGATTGAAGCATCGTCTTCCACCTGCCCCGGCACCAGAATGCGGTGGCCCTTTGGCAAGGGTGGCAAAGGGGTAGCGGGCAGGTTGTATTTCGACACGGCCCCGGCGCGCAGCCGGTCGATCAACGCCAGCGCCCGGTCCCGCCCCCCCGGCGGCAAGGGCGCGGCGATCAGCACCTCAAGCCGGGAGGGGCGGCTGGGGTCATAGTAGATGCCAAGGTCATCGGTCACCAGCGACAGGGGCGGGATCAGGCTGGCCCCCAGCCCGCGTGAGCGCAAAAAGCCGTCCTCAACCCGCAGGCAGGGGGACTTGGGGGAAAAGTCCTCAGGTTCTTTCCCCGCCCAGATCAGCAGGCTGCGCCCGGTGGCCTGCGCCAGCGCGTCGGCCTGTGTGGGATCATCGCGAAAGCGCAAGGCGCGTTCGCTGCCGAAGAACGCCTGCAACCGGGGGCGTTTCCACAGCCGCATGCCTGCCGCGACGTGGCCGCGGTGGTCTTGCCGGTACGCGCGGGTTTCCGCCTCAAGCTGGTCGATCACGTCTTCCAGCTGGCAAAGACGGTCGCGGCAGGGGTCGTACCAGAGGGGGGCAAGGATCATCGCCCCGGCGAAAAGCTGCGGCGCTGTCAGCTGCCTTGTGCGGCGCGCGATGGGCTGGGCGTCATCCGTCAGGCCCCAACCGGCATAGAAGGGCTGGCCAAAGACGCGGGGGCGGTGGCCATGCAGGATCGCCTCAAACCCCAGTTGCGAGGAGACGGTATAGACCGCCTGCGCCGCCTGCAGCAGGTGGTGGGGCGAGACGGGCGTGGTCAGCAGCGTCACCCGCCCGCCCGCATCGGCAGGTCCGAAATGGCCGGGGCGCAGGCCTGCGGTCGTTTCGGGATGGATGCGGATCACGATCCGCGCGTCGGGGTGGTTGCGGCAGGCGACATCCAGCATGGTGCGGAAGGTGGCGGCACTGGCCCCGGCATGGCGAATGGCGGCGTCGCCTCGGGTCTGGTCGATCACCAGCACGAAGCCGGGATCGGGGGCAGACAGCTCTGGGTCAAAATTGTTGTATTTTGAAAGATGAAGATGCTTGATCCGCAAGATTGCACCCTCCGCCCGCGCCAGAAGGTTCGAATTCTCCAAGTCAGTTGACAGCAGAATGTCTTCCAGACGCGACGGTGCCGCGCTGTCGAAGTGGATGCCGACCGGATCAATCATGACGCCAAGCGGGGGTTCAGCCCTAGCCCGGCCGGGATGGACCGACCGCAGAAAGGCATCCTCAACCCGGACAAGCGGCAGGCCGTGGCGGGCGGCCAGCGCCTCCCCCCGCCAGGCGGTGGGGCTGCGGCCCCAGACCAGCACCCCGTCGCCCGCGCGTGGCAGGCCAAGGCAAAGCTCATGCCCGGCAAGCGCCAGCATCCGGTGCAAACGCCGATTGCGCAGAAGCGACAGGTTCTGGTGCCACAGCCGCCGGGGAACGCCGGTCAACCCCTCAGCGCCCGACGCGACAGGACCTGTCACGACGCGGCCGGGGGCTTTGGCCAAGGCGGTCAGTTGCCGGCGTTGGCGATGTTGCTGGCGGCCCCGGTGGTGCCAGTGATCGCGCCCAGCGTCTTTTGCCACTGCACAAACGGCGCTTCGGTCACATAAAGCGTGTCACCGTCGCGGATCTGGAAATCACGCGCCTCAAAGAGGCCGGTCGGGTCGGTCAGATCAAGGACATAGATCAACCGCTGGTCGCCGATCAGGTCGGTGCGGCCAAGGACGGAATTGGCAATCGCCTCATCCTCATCGCGCAGGATGAATACGCCGGTCGGATCGGCTGACGCCGTGGACAGACCGCCGACCGTGGCAATCGCCTCAAGCGCCGAAAGGGTTTCGGACTGGAACGGCACCAGGCTTTGCCCGCCCGTGGCCCCCAGAGCGATAAAGCTGCGGCTGTCTTCTTCCACCACGATCCGGTCACCCGGACGCAGCGCGATGTCCAGGCTGGGATTTTCATACAGGTCCTTCAGCCAGACCTTGCCGGTATGGCTGCCGCGCGTGACACGAATGATCGCCACGTCGGGGTCGATCGACACGCCGCCCGCCTTGGCCAGCATGGTGGAAAGGGTCCGGGTCGGCGCTTCGATCGGGAAGACGCCATTGCCCGCCTGCCCCGAGATCGACACCGTCGCGCCATCCCCGGCCAGACGGCCAACCGACACCTGCGGGTCCGGGGTCTGATCTTCCAGTTGACGGGTGATGGCCTGGCGCAGGCCTTCGGGCGTCTGGCCCGCCGCCTTGATCCGCCCGGCATAGGGGATGAAGATGAACCCTTGCCCGTCAATCTGCACATCGCTGATCGCCGAGACGCGCTGCCCGGTGTTGCCCAGCAGCGGATCATCCTTCACGTTTTCATAGACTGTGATGCTGAGAACATCGCCCGATGCGAGGGTGTCTGACCCCAGAAGCCCGGCGTTCTGGAAGGCAGAGCTGAAGCCGAATGTGGGCTGCACCGCCGTAGCCCGCGACACGGACGGGGAAACGCTGACGATGAAGGCGTCGCCCTTCTTTTCGACCGAGCCGGAAAGAATCTCACGCTTGGTGGGGCCGGACCGGGGCAACCCGCAGGATGCAAGGATGGCGACCGACGTCAGCAGGGCCACCGCCTTGACCGTTTTCGAACCTGTAAATCGCACCGCCAGAACCCCTACCACACCCCAGATGTTGTTTGCGAAAGCTAGCGAACCCCAAGCAGAATGGCCAGCATGCTTTGCCGAAATCAGCGCACCAGCCGCAACTGTTGCCGCGGTGCCGCGGTGCCCGATTGCAGCGCCTGATAGGGATCATCGGGGGACAGCATCATGTCTGCCACCTGCCGCAAAAGGGCCCGTCGCCCCCCCGCCGAATAGAACCCCCCCACCACTTGCGATGTTTCCAGCAGGAAGTGGCGATAGTCGCGGTAAGCCCGCGTGTCAGGGCGTTCGGGGCTGGCAAAAAAGGCGTCCAGCGGCTGGTTGGACACAAACTCGGGCTTGGCAAAAACCGCAGCACCAAAGCTGCGCAGGGCCAGGCCGCGCCACAGCGCCTGCTGCCCGGCGGTGGAATTGACGGTGACCGCTGACCGCGCATCGTTCAGCAGCACCGCAAGCTTGCCGCCGCGCACGAAATGCACCCGGTCAGCCAGCCCATGCGCAGCCGCAAGCCTGCGGATGTCTTGGGCGAGGGGCACGCGGCCATCCTCCAGCGGGTGGGCCTTGAAGACCAGATGATGGTGCGGCGGCGCGCCCTTGGCAAATCCGGCCAGCACAAGTTCCAGAAACTCAGCCATCGTGGAAAACGGGGAATGGTCGCGAAAGCTGGCGTCATGTTCCAGTTGCAAGATCGCCAGATGGTAGGGAAAGCCGCCCCAGCGGATACGCCGCGTGGCAAGGCGGCGTTCAAGGCGGTGCACCGGCATCAGGAGGAACCGCTTGAGATACAGCATGAATTCCTGCCCGACGGTCAGTGTCCGGTGCGGGCGGAAGTTGGCGTAAACCTGCGCCCCAAGGGCGACAAAGCCGTGGTAAATTGCGCCCCAGAACATATGCTGGCGCATGTCGCCCCAAGTGGCGGGGGTGTCAGGCAGGTCAAGATCGACCTTTGTAAGCGCGTCCTGCATTTCTGGAACTGACAGTTGCATGAGCCGGGAATGCCCGTTCGCCCCGCCGCGTTCGTAGGTCACCCAATAGGGGCGCAGATACCCCTCTTCGAACACATGCACGGTGATGCCCCGCGCCCGGGCCAGTGCCACCGCCGTGGCATGAACAGGCCTTGTGTCGCCATAAATCACCAGATCGGTGATCTGGTGACGCACCATGAGATCAGCGCAGGCATCAGGCCAGAGGTCGTGACTGTCGGAAAACGCAATGTAGCCGGGGCCGGGCCAGAACACCCGGTCCCCCAGATTGAAGCCCACGCGCCAGACCTTGCCGCCAGCCGCACGCAACAAACCTGCCAAAGCATGAAACCAGGGGCCATGCGGGCCTTGCAGGAAGAGGAAGTGGCGGGTCGGTATGGTCAAACGGTCGGTCCCCGGGGCTATGGCCTTTTGCACCTCTGTGCTGCGAAACTACAGCGGAATTCGTAGCAAAGGGTGAAGAGATCAAGGCAGTTTTCCGCCGCCACCCTTGCAGGAGCCGGTTTCGGGGGCTAGGTCCCGAAGGGATTGCAACAGGGGGCTGCCATGTTCACCGGAATTGTCACCGATATAGGCCGCGTCGTCGAAACCAAGGTGACGGGCGACCTGCGCGCCCGGATTGCCACACGGTATGACACCACCCGCATCGACATTGGCGCAAGCATTGCCTGCGACGGAGTCTGCCTGACGGTGGTGGCTTTGGGGCCGGACGGCTGGTTTGACGTCGAAATCTCAGGCGAGACGGTGTCGAAGACCAACCTTTCCACCTGGGCCCCCGGCAAGCGCGTGAACCTGGAACGGGCGCTGAAGGTGGG
Source organism: Rhodobacterales bacterium (assembly GCA_038211355.1). Classification (GTDB taxonomy): domain Bacteria; phylum Pseudomonadota; class Alphaproteobacteria; order Rhodobacterales; family Rhodobacteraceae; genus Tabrizicola. Next base: position 13,360 of record JBBQVR010000043.1, read on the forward strand.
GGATGAGCTTGGCGGCCACATCGTCTCGGGCCATGTCGATGGGCTGGCCGAGGTGGTGGCGGTGCGGCCTGAAGGCGGGTCGGTGCGCGTGACTTTTCGCGCGCCGGACGCTTTGGCAAAGTTCATCGCGCCCAAAGGCTCGGTCGCGCTGAACGGCACCTCGCTGACGGTGAATGAGGTAGACGGGGCCGACTTTGGCGTGAACTTCATTCCCCACACCCAAGGCGCCACCACCTGGGGCGAGGTGGCGGTGGGTGACCGCGTCAACCTGGAGGTTGATACGATGGCCCGCTATGTGGCGCGGCTGCGCGATTACGGCTGAGGCTGTGCCTTTGGCTGGTCCGGCAGGGTTTCACACCCTCCGGACCACCCGTGGGATCCTTGTGCAGAAAGGAAGCTGCATTTTCGTCAAATGCACTGCGGTTTTGGGTCGGGGAATGCTGCGGCCGGGGACCCAAAGCAAAACGGCGGCCCTTTCGGACCGCCGTTTCTGAACCATCGGCAGAAGATCAGGCTGCGCGGCCGATCAGGACGCTGCCGACCTGCTTGGCGGCGCCCGCCTCATCCACGCCGGACACGGCCGCGACTTCGCGGGTCAGGCGTTCAAGCGCTGCCTCATAAAGCTGACGTTCGGAATAGCTTTGCTCACGCTGGTCGTCGGCGCGGTGCAGGTCGCGGACCACTTCGGCGATGGAGAGAAGGTCGCCCGAGTTGATCTTTTGTTCATATTCCTGCGCACGGCGCGACCACATGGCCCGCTTGACCTTGGCCTTGCCCTTGAGCGTGTCCAGCGCCTTGGTGATCACATCCGGGGCCGACAGCGCGCGCATGCCGATCTCGGTCGCCTTGTGGGTGGGCACGCGCAGGGTCATCTTGTCCTTTTCGAACGAGATGACGAACAGTTCCAGCTGAATCCCGGCGATCTGCTGTTCTTCGATCGAGACGATCTTGCCAACGCCATGCGCCGGATAAACCACGAAATCATTCGGACGGAATTCAGGCTTCTTCAGTTTGGTCATTCAGTGCGTTCCCCAGATGGGAAACCTGTTCTTGTGACACCAGCACCATGCCCAGACCCTTTTGGTCTGGCCCACGAGCCCCAAATGTCACAAAAAATTTAGGCCCAGGCGCGAGGCGCTAAGCCGTATGTCAGGCTTCCATGCTTGTATGTGCACATACCATAACACAAAAATGCGGCGATTCCAACTGGCGCAGAAAAGCGGCAAATTGCGGCAAGCGTTTGGAAACAAGCGCCTTTCAGCGGCTTGCTGGTTTCGTCATAACGGCCTTGAGCGAATCGACAGCCGGTCAGCCGCCGCTTCCCGCAGTTTCCGAGAAATACTTGTCGAGCTTTCCAGCCTCACCATCGCGGTCTTCGTAGCCGGGCAGCGGGTCTTTCTTGGTCACGATCACCGGCCATTGCAGCGAATACTTCCGGTTGAAGGTAACCCATTTTTCCATGTCCGGTTCGGTGTCCGGGCGAATGGCATCTGCGGGGCATTCGGGTTCGCAGACGCCACAGTCGATGCATTCATCCGGGTGGATGACAAGCATGTTCTCGCCCTCGTAGAAACAGTCCACCGGACAGACCTCGACGCAATCGGTGTATTTGCAGGCGATGCAGTTGTCGACGACGACATAGGTCATGGGATTGGCTCTGGTCTGGTTGGTTCACGCTTAGCTAGAGCAGGCATGCCGATCATTCAAGGCGATCTGCAAGATCACAGGTCCGAATCGGGCGGCGACGACACATCGGGGCGCGGATCAAGATCAAGGTAGCAGGCCTGCGCCTCGCCCGAAGGGCCACGGCGTTGGCCAAGGGCAAGGATGCGCACCACCCGGATGTGCGGGCCTTGCGGGAAGGTCAGCACGTCGCCTGCGCTGACATCACGGCCCGGTCGGCTGATGCGGGTGCCGTTCACGCGCACAGAGCCCGCCTCGATCAGGTCGGCGGCAACGGCGCGCGTCTTGAAGAAGCGCGCCTGCCACAGCCATTTGTCCAGCCGCAACGAGGGTGCGGCAGCGGGGTTCGGTTTGCCCGAGGGCCCCGCCAAGCCTTAGACCTTGCCCTTCAGCGCCAGCAGGGCGGCAAAGGGGTTGTCGGGGTCGATGGGTTTTTCGGCACGGGGGGGGCGGGCCTCGAACGACTTTGGCCGGTCGTCGCGCTGGGGCTTGCCACCTTTGAAGTCGCCTTTGCGGTCATCCTTGCGATCTGGTCGCGCACCATCCTTTGGACGGTCGCCGCGCGGACGGTCGCCTTTGGGGCGGTCGCCCTGGGGCCGATCTCCCTGTGGACGGTCGCCCTGGGGCCGGTCTGCCTGCGGACGATCCGGGCGGGGGGCGCGGGCTTCACCTTCGGCTTGCGGCTTGCGCTCGGGCCGGGGGGGGCGTTCGGCGTTGCGTTCCGGGCGCTGGAAGCGAGGCTTCGGTGCCCAGGTGAAGGTGTAGAACGCCTCCATCTCGGGGGCGGCGTCGGCCTCGGGTTCCGCCTCTGGCGCAGGCGGCGGCGCAAGGATCGACACTTCCTCGGGGATCGGTTGGCCTGCGGCAATGGCCGCTGCCGCCTCGGCCGAGATTTCGGGCGCTTTTGGAGCCTCAGCCGTCTTGACCTTTACGCGTTCGGCCTTGTCGCCCTTGTAGCCAAGGCCTGCCATCAGATCGGAGAACTGGTCCAGCGTCATGCCGGTGATCGACAGCATGTCGGGCGTCGCCTCAAACCCGGCGCGGCTGTCTTTCTGGCGCAGGATGTCGGCCAGACGTTCCAGCATGTCGATGCGGATCGCGCGGGTTCCGGCGGGGTGATAGCCGGCAAGGGTATAGTGCTGCTTTGGCACTTCGGCCATGTTGGGGATGGTCACCAGACCGGGCGGCGGGCTTTCGGGGAATTCCTGCAAGCCGCTCCACAGCGACCACAGGACCAGCCGCAGCCGGGTGGGCGCGGGTTTCAGCAGGGCGGGCAGAAAGACGGTGAACTGGCCAAAGCGCACGCCGTGCTTGCGGAGCGCACCGCGGGCGTCCTGATCCAGCTCTTTCACTTCATTCGCGACAGCGTCGCGGGGCAGGACGCCCATCGCTTCGCTAAGACGGAAGGCGAAACCGCGGGCAAGGCCGGTCAGGCCCTCATCCCGAGCCATCGCAAGCAGGGGTTCGAACTGGGCGGCCACCTTGCGGTCGATGAAGTGCTGGAGGCGGCGGCGGACCTTTTCGATCACCTCCGGCCCGGCCTCATCATCAACAAACGCCTCAACCGACGGCTTTGCCGCTTCGGCGCCCTTGACCAGCTTGCCGACAGCCGAGTTGCCCCACATCAGGCCGCCCTGCTCGGTAAAGTCCATCTCGGTGTCAGGCGCGTTATAGAAGCGGTCAGCGCGCAGGTGGAATTCGGGCTTGAGCGCCTGAATGGCGGCTTGCGCCAGCGTCCGGGCGGCATCGGGCGTGGCAGAGGCGTCCGGCTTGAAGCGGAACCCCTCCAACTTGCCGGCGAATTCGCCTTCAACCGTCACTTCGCCCTTGTCGTTCACTTCGGCCACCAGAGCCTCCTTCTGCTTCAACCGGCGAAGGAGGACAGATGTCCGCCGGTCAACAAATCGTTGGGTCAAAGCCGCGTGCAGCGCATCTGACAGGCGGTCTTCTACAGCGCGCGTCTCATCGCGCCAATGGCTTTCGTCTTCAACCCAGTTTTTCCGCTGGGTAACGTATGTCCAGGTGCGAATATAGGCCAATCTGCGCGACAAAGTGTCGATATCGCCTTCGGTCTTGTCGATCCGCCGGATGGCTGTCGCCAGCCAGTCGGCGGAGATGCGCCCGCCACCGAGGCCCCGACCCACAAGGAATTCAAATATCCGGGTCAAAAGCGTGGTGTGTTCCGCCCCGCCGGTGGACCGGAAGTCGGGTATCCGGCACACGTCCCACAGAAGTTGCACGCGTTTGGCATCGGTCAGGCGGTCCTGCACTTCGGGCAGGGCCGACAGCGCCTTGAGCGCAAGCACATCATCGGCGTCGCGGGCGCGGGTCAGCCATTCGTTTGACGTGGGGTATTCAAGGCTGCGGATCAGGCGGTCGGCGCTGCCGAAATCCATTTGCTCATTGCGCCAGTGCAGTTTTTTCACCGGGGCAAAGCGGTGGTTTTCGATGGCCTCGACCAGATCTTCGTCAAAGGGGCGGGCTTCGCCGGTCACACCAAAGGTACCGTCTTCGGTATGGCGCCCGGCGCGGCCGGCGATCTGGGCCAGTTCCTGCGCGTAAAGCGGGCGCATGCGGCGGCCGTCAAACTTGGCGGTGGCGGAAAATGCCGCGTGCTTGATGTCAAGGTTCAGGCCCATGCCGATGGCATCGGTGGCCACCAGATAATCAACGTCGCCATTTTGGTAGAGTGCGACCTGCGCGTTCCGCGTTCGGGGGGAAAGCGCGCCCATCACCACCGCGCAGCCGCCCTTCTGGCGGCGGATCAGTTCGGCGATGGCATATACATTTTCAACCGAAAACCCTACAATTGCGCTGCGGGGTGGCATCCGGCTTATCTTTTTCGAACCTGAGTAGGTCAGCGTCGAAAACCGGTCCCGTTTGACGAATGTCACATTCGGCACCAGCCCGGCAATCGCCCCGCGCATGGTATCGGACCCCAGAAACAGCGTCTCATGCAGGCCGCGCGCGCGCAGCAGGCGGTCGGTAAAGACATGGCCCCGGTCGGCATCGGCGCAAAGCTGGATTTCGTCCACCGCGACGAAATCAGCCCCGATTTCCAGCGGCATCGCCTCGACCGTGCAGACCCAGTATTGCGTGCGTTCGGGCACGATGCGTTCTTCGCCCGTGACCAGTGCGACGACCGAGGGGCCGACCTTGGCGACGATGCGATCATACACCTCACGCGCCAAAAGGCGCAGCGGCAGGCCGATCACGCCGGTACGGTGGGACAGCATGCGTTCAATCGCGTGATGGGTCTTGCCGGTATTCGTCGGCCCAAGGACCGCCGTCACCCGCCGGGTGGCGTCCATGGATTAAAGCTCCTGGCCCTCGGCCTGGGTTTCAAGACGCAAGATGGCGTCGGTGACGCCCTCAAGATGCGGATGGATCGCCAACGCGGCCTTGTAAACCTCAAGCGCCTGGTCGGTCTTGTCGGTTTCCTCCAGGATCGAGGCGAAACCGATCAGCGCGCCAAAGTGGCGGGGGTTCAGCGCCAGCACCGTGGCGATGTCAGCCACCGATGGCCCGTAATCGCCGGTGTTGTAATAGGCCGTGGCCCGCGCATTCCACGCTTCGGCAAAGTCGGGGTCTTTGTCGATGATCGCGGTGAAATGTTCGACGGCCAGGCCAAATTCCCCGGTCGCCATCGCATCACGCCCGCGCTGCAGCAAAAGATCCAGCGCCGGTGAGCCGGATTTCGACCATTCGATCCAGATTTCCGTCTCGATCCGCCCGGCCTCATCCGCGGTGGCGGATTGCAGCCGGGTGAACAGACCATCCAGCTTTTCCACATCCAGCGCCATGCCCATGGCGCAAGTCAGGAAAAGCGACAAAACTGCCGCTACGATACGGTTGGAAATGCGGACCCAGACACTCATATATCTAACCTAGCCGATCCCCGCCGAATTGCCAGAGCCTGCAGCGTCACGAAGGAGAGACCGATGAGCGACATGATTGAACACGCCGTAAAGGCGCTGACTGCCAAACTTTCGGGCGGATTTGACGGGGTGGCGAAATTCGTCATCGAAGGCGAAGGCGCGATCATGATGGACGCCGCAGGTGTGCGCGCCGGCGATGATGAGGCTGACGTGACGCTGACCGCCAATGCCGACGTGTTCCGCGCTATCCTTGCGGGTGAGATGAACCCCACATCAGCCTTCATGACGGGCAAGCTGTCGGTGGATGGCAACATGGGGCTGGCGCTGAAACTTGGCTCGGTCCTCGGGTGACTGACGCACCGTTCCACGCAACGCTTGCCGACGCGCCCCCCGGTGTGGTCTGCCGTTGGCTGAAGCCGGGAGCGATGCGGATTCGTGTGGCCTGGTGGGCGGCGGGGCAGAAGGGCACGGTCCTTCTTTTGCCCGGCCGGACAGAGTGCATTGAAAAATACGGTCGCGCCGCCGGGGACCTGATCCAGCGCGGCTATTCCGTCATCACCATTGACTGGCGCGGTCAGGGCCTTGCCGACCGTGCCCTGGCCGACCCCAACAGCGGCCATGTGGACGACTTTGCCGAGTATCAGGAAGACCTTGACGCCATGCTGGACGCGGCGGCGGGTGCGGGCCTGCCGAAGCCCTGGTTCGTCATGGCCCATTCGATGGGCGGCTGTATCGGCCTGCGCGCGCTGACACGCGGCATCCCGGTGCAGGCGGCGGCGTTCTCGGCGCCGATGTGGGGCATCTCGATGGCGGCATGGCTGCGCCCGGTTGCGCAGGTGATCACCACGCTGGCGGCACCCGTCGGCCTTGCTGCGCGCTATGCGCCGACCACCGGGCCGGAAGCCTATCTCTTGCAGGTGCCGTTTGAAGGCAACGTGCTGACCACCGACCGTGAGATGTGGGCCTACATGCGCGATCAGGTGAAAGCGGTGCCCCAGTTTGCGCTTGGCGGGCCATCGCTGGCCTGGCTGGGGGCGGCGCTGCGGGAATGTTCTGCCCTGGCCAGTCTGCCTGCCCCAGGCCTGCCGGCCATCTGCGCGCTGGGAACGGCGGAAAAGGTGGTGGACGTGCCACCGGTCCATCTGCGCATGGCGGGCTGGGGCAAGGGTCAGCTGGACCTGTACCCCGGCGCCGAGCATGAGATCATGATGGAAGGCCCCGCCACACGGAAACGCTTTTTCGACCGCGCAACCGCGCTATTCGACGCGAACCGTTAGCCCTTGGCGTCCAGCTTGCGGTCAATCTCGTCCAGTCGGGCCAGGACCCTGGCCTCGAATGCCTCGGTCACGGCGCGCTCATCCTCATTGGCGGCTTCCTGCATGGAATTCACGATCAGACCGACGATCAGGTTCATCACCGCAAAGGTCGTCATCAGGATGAACGGCACAAAGAAGGCCCAGGCGTAGGGGTAAACCTCCATCACCGGGCGGACGATCCCCATCGACCAGCTTTCCAGCGTCATGATCTGGAACAGCGAATAGGCGCTGGCACCAAGCGTGCCGAACCATTCGGGAAAGCCGGCGGCGAAGAGTTTCGTCGCGATGACGGCGGCGATGTAATAGATAAGCGCGATCAGCAGGAAGACCGAGCCCATGCCCGGCAGCGCCCGGCCCAACCCGTCCACCACCCGGCGCAACGAGGGCGTCACCGACACCACCCGCAACACCCGCAGGATGCGCAGCGCCCGCAGGACCGAAAGCCCCCCGGTCGCTGGCAGTAGCGAGATGCCGACGATCAGGAAGTCGAACACGTTCCAGCCCGACCGGAAGAACCGCAGGCCCAGCGCATAAAGCCGGGCGGCCAGTTCGGCCACGAAGATCGTCAGGCAAATGCGGTCAATGGTCAGGATCAGCCCCCCTGCCCGTTCCATCAGCCAGGGGAATGTCTCAAGCCCCAGCGTGACCGCGTTGATCAAGATCACGGCAATCACAAAGCGGGCGACCACCGGACGGTCAAGGAAACTGGAAACGGCAGCGCGGCTGAACATCAAAAACCCATATCGGTTGCATAGCCGATATGGAGTGTCAGGGGCTGTTGGTCCAGCCCCTGATAGCAAGCATTTTCAACTGTTTCAGCCGCCCGGTTTGCAGGTCTTGCAGACTGTCCGTTCGACGACGAACTCCATGCTGCGCCCGTCTGGTCCGGTCAGCACAAGGTTGCGGTCGCCGTCCAGGGCCATGGCCGTCATCGCCGACATTGCGTCGAAGAAAGCCTGCTCATCTGCCAGCTTGTCGCAGGCCATCCGCGTGGCGCGGATGCCGCCCAACTGCAGCGCGGGCAAGGTGGCCGAGTTCATTGCGGACCAGCGGTTGCAGGGGGCGGCCCCGGCAAGGCTGCCATCCGCCCCGATCTGCAGCGTGGCGGTGGTATCGGTCATCGCCCCATCGATGGCCAGCAACTGCCAGTCGATTCCGGTGAGGTTCTGGGCGGGCAAGGTGGTCGGCAACAGGGTCAGGGCAAGGACAAGCAGACGGCGCATGGGCGGCTCCTTTCACGGGCAGATGACCATTTGACGGATCAGAACGCCTCAGGCTTGGCCTCACGCGCCATATGGTCAAGGACGGCGTTGACGAACTTTGGTTCCTTCCCGTCGGGGAAGAAGGCCTTGGCCACGTCAACATATTCGGTGATCGCCACCTTGGGCGGGGTGGCGGTGTCCACGATCTCGGCCCCGGCTGCGCGGAACAGGGCGCGCAGCACCGGGTCGATGCGGTCGATCGGCCAGGCCGCGACGAGCGCGCGGTCGGTCAGCTGGTCGATCTTGGCCTGCCAGTTGACGGCCCCCCCGACGACGGCGCGGAAATGGTCCACGTCGCCTTCGGCAAATTCACCCTCTTCGTAGGTCGCGCCAAAGCGGTGGGTCTCAAACTCACGCGTCACGCCCTCGACCGTCTGGCCTGAGATCTCCATCTGGAACAGCGCCTGCACCGCATAAAGCCGGGCGGCGGATTTCATCTGGCGCTTTTGGTCACGTTTGGCAGTGGTCATGGTCGAAAGCCGATCCCTTTGGAAGCTCCGGCCCATGTGCGCGAAAGGGCGATCAGGTGCAAGGCGGCCGCTGCGGCACCGCCGCCTTTGTTTTGGCCGGCCGCATCGGCCCGCACCTCGGCCTGCGCGCGATTTTCGACGGTCAGGATGCCGTTGCCGATGCAAGCCCCCTGCAAGCCCAAAAGGCTGAGCGCGCGGCTGCTGTCGTTGCACACGGTGTCGTAATGCGTGGTTTCGCCCCGGATGATGCAGCCAAGGGCGACGTAGCCGTCAAACTTTGCCAGCCGTTCGGCCATCGCAATCGCAGTCGGCACCTCAAGCGCGCCCGGCACTTCGACCAGATCCACCGTCGCCCCGCAGGCCGCCGCCACGCCCCGCGCGCCAGCAATCAGGCTGTCGGCAATGTCGCGGTAGTAGGGCGCGACCACGATCAGCAGCTTTACCGGCTTGTCAAAGCTGGGCAAGGGCAGCGTGTAATGGGTTTCCGCGGTTGCCATGGCTTACTCCTTGATCGGGTGCGTGCCCGCGATGTTCAGGCCATAAGCGTCAAGCCCGACAAAGCGGGGCGCGGCCGAATTTGTGACCAGCGTGATCGCCGACAGCCCCAGAGTGGAAAGGATCTGCGCCCCCAACCCATACTGCCGCAAGGTCTGGGGGGAATGTTCGCCGGGGGTCACCATCTTCATCGTCGTATCGCGCAATAGGACGACAACGCCCCGCCCCTCGGCCGCGATCAGGCGCATTGCCGCGGGCAATTCGCCGCCACCGCCCACGCCCAGCACATCCTCAAGCGGGTTAAGCGCATGGACCCGCACCAGCACCGGGCCGGCGGCCGCAAGGTCGCCCTTGGACAGCACGATATGTTCGTCGCCGTGCGTTTCATCAGCGAACACCCGCATCAGCCAGTCGCCGCCGTGGGTGGAGGCCACGGATTTCACGGCCTTTTCGGTGATCAGATTGTCATGCCGGCGGCGGTAGGCGATCAGGTCGCTGATCGTGCCGATCTTCAGCCCGTGCTTTTGCGCAAAGCCGATCAGATCGGGCAGTCGCGCCATGGTGCCGTCATCATTCATGATCTCGCAGATCACGCCCGACGGGTTGAGGCCCGCCAGCCGCGACACATCCACCGCAGCCTCGGTATGGCCCGCGCGCACCAGCACACCGCCATCACGGGCGCGCAGCGGGAAGATGTGGCCGGGTGTGGCAATGTCTGCCGGGCCTTTCGTCGGATCAATCGCCACAGATACCGTCAGCGCCCGGTCAGCGGCCGAGATACCGGTCGTGACCCCTTCACGCGCTTCGATCGACAGGGTGAAGGCGGTTTCGTGACGGCTGGAGTTTTTCGGGCTCATCAGCGGCAGACCCAGCGCCTCAATCCGGGTGGCTGGCAGCGCAAGGCAGATCAGCCCGCGCCCGTGCGTCGCCATGAAGTTGACCGCAGAGGGCGTGCACATCTGAGCGGGGATCACCAGATCACCCTCATTCTCGCGGTCCTCATGGTCCACCAGAATGAACATCCGCCCGTTGCGGGCATCTTCGATGATTTCCTCGGTCGAGGAGATCGCATCCGAAAAATCGGTCATTGGGCGCATCCTGAAAGCCTATGGCGCCGATGTATCGCGGCAGGCGCTGAAAGGCCAGAGGGCGGCTATGTGCATCCCGGCAGGGTCAGGCTGCGCGGGGTCAGCTGATGCGGGCCGCCAGCACCGCAAGGCAGGCCACCTCGGCCAGTTGCTGCGACGCCCCCAGAATATCGCCGGTCTGCCCGCCGATCCGCGCCTGTGCCGTGCGGGCCAGAAGCCAAACCGCAAGCGCCGCCCCCGCAAGCATCGGCAGGGCGGCCCAGCCAGCGAACAAGACGGCGATGCCAAACGCAATCCCCGCCCCGGTCAGCGCCAACGTCGCATCAGGCCGCCCGGTCGACTGGCTAAGCCCCGCCGCCCGCGCATTGGGCAAGGCCGCCATCACCAACCCCATCGGCGCGCGGCTAAGCGCACCGACCGCGACAAGGCCCCAGATGCCCCCTGCGGCCAGAACCGTGGTCAGCGCCGACCAGCGCGCCAGCGTGACCAGAACCAGCGCCAGCACGCCGTAGCTGCCCACGCGGCTGTCCTTCATGATCTCAAGCCGCCGTTCCTTGGTCCAGCCGCCGAACAGCCCGTCTGCCGTGTCGGACAGCCCGTCCTCATGCAGCCCGCCCGTCAGCAGCGCCAAAAGGCCCAGCACCCCCGCCGCCACCACGCCCGGCGTAAGCCCCAGCCAGAGGGCGGCACTGGCAAACCCCGCCGCGATTGCCCCAAGGACCGCGCCGACCAAAGGCCAGGCCCAGGCGCTGGCGGCCCCGCGTGGCGCATGGTCCGGCACCGGCAACCGCGTCAAAAGGGCGAAGGCCGACGCCAGATCATCGGTCAGCTGCGGTGCAATGTCGCGAAGGGTGGGCAAAGCGGCTGTTCCCGGCTGGCGTTCCTAAGGCCTCTGGGGTAGCCGCAACAGCGTCAAGGATCAACCGGGAGAGACCACGATGCCGTTCCAGACCCTCGCCGAATTTCGCGACCTTCTGGGGCGGATGCCTGCCCATGATGTCACGGCCATTGCCGCCGCCACGGCCCGCAATGGGCAGTTGACCAAACCTCCCGGCGCCCTTGGCCGGATGGAGGAGCTGGCGATCTGGATGGCGGGCTGGCAAGGCACCGACCGGCCCCGTGCCGACCAGCCACAGATCGTGATCTTTGCCGGAAATCATGGCGTTACTGCGCGGGGCGTGTCGGCTTTTCCGGCTGAGGTGACGGTG
>JBBQVR010000044.1:0-24311 GCA_038211355.1 Rhodobacterales bacterium
TGTCGCGGATGCGCTGACCCTTGGCCGCCGTGACGTGACGGACGCCTTTCATTTCTAGGATAACCCCATGCTGACCGGAAAACACCTGATCGCCGGCGAATGGGTGGGCAATGCCCAGACCTTCGCCTCAACCCCCGCCCATGGGCCGTCGCATGACTTTGCGGTCGGCACGCCGGCGCATGTCGATGCGGCCTGTCAGGCGGCTGAGGCGGCTTTCCCAGCCTATGCCGCTACCACTCGCGCCGCGCGGGCCGCTTTCCTGACGCGTATCGCCGAGGAAATCGACGCGCGCGGGGCCGAGATCACCGAAGTCGGCACCCAGGAAACCGGCCTGCCGGTCGCCCGGCTGGAAGGCGAGCGCGGCCGCACCACCGGCCAGCTTCGCCTGTTCGCAGCCCATATCCTGCAGGATGGCTGGCTGGACCGCCGCCATGATGCGGCCCTGCCGGACCGCCAGCCTGCGCCGCGCCCCGACCTCAAGCTGATCCAGCGGCCCATCGGCCCGGTTGCGGTGTTCGGTGCCTCAAACTTCCCGCTGGCGTTCTCAGTCGCGGGCGGGGACACGGCATCCGCGCTTGCGGCGGGATGTCCGGTGGTGGTCAAGGGCCACTCCGCCCATCCCGGCACGGGGGAAGTGGTGGCGCAAGCCATCCACGCCGCCATTCTGGCCTGCGGCATGCCTGTGGGAACGTTCGGCCTGGTCCAGGGCGGCAAGCGCGACGTGGGTGAGGCGCTGGTCCAGCATCCCTTGATCAAGGCCGTCGGTTTCACCGGATCGCTTGCCGGGGGGCGCGCGCTTTACAATCTGTGCGCGGCGCGGCCCGAGCCGATCCCCTTCTTTGGTGAGCTTGGGTCGGTCAACCCGATGTTCCTCTTGCCTGCCGCCCTTGCCGCACGGGGGGAAGCGATTGCCAAGGGCTGGGCCGGGTCTCTGACCATGGGCGCGGGGCAGTTCTGCACCAATCCCGGCATCGCTGTGGTGATCGACGGCGCGGATGCAGATGCCTTTGTCGAGGCCGCCAAGGCCGCCCTTGCCCCGGTCGCCCCCCAGACCATGCTGACCGATGGCATGGCCGAGGCGTATCGCACAGGCCGTGACCGGATCGCCGCGGGTAGCGGCGTGCGGGCGGTTCTGACCACCACCTGCGACGCACGAACCGCCACGCCCTACCTCTATGAGGTATCGGGCACGGACTGGCTGGCCAACCACGCCTTGGGCGAAGAGGTGTTTGGCCCCCTTGGTCTGGTGATCCGCGTCCGCCACGCCGCCGAGATGCAAGAGATCGCCCAAAGCCTGCAGGGACAGTTAACCTGCACCCTGCATCTTGATGACGCCGACACCGACCTTGGCCGCGCCCTCTTGCCCATTCTGGAACGCAAAGCGGGCCGCGTGCTGGCCAACGGCTTTCCGACCGGGGTTGAGGTGGTGGATGCGCAGGTGCATGGCGGGCCATACCCGGCCTCGACCAACTTTGGCGCGACCTCAGTCGGCACGCTGTCGATCCGTCGCTGGCTGCGGCCCGTGGCCTATCAGAACCTGCCCGCCGCCCTGCTGCCGCAGGACTGGAACGCCTGAACTGTCACGGAAAGGACACCCGCATGGCCGAGATCACAACCTTGGGGCAGATCGGCGGCGTTGATGTGCTGTCGGCCATGCTGACCGGGCCGAGGGGCTTGCGTGTGGTCCTGATGACCTACGGCGCGCGGTTGGCGCAGCTTTGGGTGCCGGACCGGGTGGGTGCCTTGGCCGATATCGTGTTGGGTCATGACAGTCTGGCGGACTGGGCGGGGCAGGGCGGCTATCTGGGGGCGACCTGCGGGCGCTACTCCAACCGCATTTCGGGGGGGCAGTTCGTGCTGGATGGGCAACCGGTGCAGGTCGACCAGAACGAAGGCGCGCAGCATCTGCATGGCGGCGCTGCGGGGTTTGACCGCAAGCACTGGCGGATCGACAGCCATTCCGCCACGCATGTGACCTTTGCCACCACCTCAGCCGCGGGTGAGATGGGCTATCCCGGCGCACTGGAGGCGCAGGTCACTTACCGGCTGGACGGGTTGGGGTTATCCATCGAGATGACCGCCCAGACCGATGCGCCCACCGTGGTGAACCTGGTGAACCACGCTTATTTCAACCTGGCGGGGCAGGGGTCAGGCGACGTGCTGGCCCAGCATCTGCGGGTTGAGGCGGGGTTCTATCTGCCCGTCGATCACCACCTGATCCCGACGGGTGAGGTGCTAAGCGTCACTGGCACCGCCTTTGATCTGCGCCGCCTGCGCCCCATCGGGACACCCTTTCCGGGGCCGGACGGGTTTGACCACAACCTATGCCTGTCGGCCCCGCTGGGCGCTGACGGTCTGCGCCCCTGTCTTGAGGCGGTCGATCCCGCCTCGGGCCGCCGCATCCGTCTGGCGACCACGGAACCCGGCGTCCAGCTTTACACTGGTGCGCATTTTGATGGCACGCCGGGCAAGGCGGGGGCACGCTATCCCCGCTTTGCGGGCTTTGCGGTTGAGACGCAGCGCTTTCCTGATTCGCCGAACCGGCCGCATTTCCCTTCGGCACGGCTGGAGCCGGGGCAGATCTACCGCCACCAGATGAAATTCGACTTTTCCCCCGCGCTTTCCTGACCCGGCCAGTCCCGCTTTGCGCCGCATTGCAGCGGTTGGTTTCAGGCCTGAAAGCGCAGAAGAATTCGCCGTCTCAATCCGGCAGATGCCGCAGGTGCAGCGGGATTGGTCCCGGCGCTGACACGGGCTTGTGAACAGATTGCTTGCATATAGTAATACTTTTGATAGCGTCGCGACAGCCACCTGAGGAGAGTGGTCAAGGGTTCCATTGGGAGGAAAATCATGAATGTTTTCAGGACTCTCGCGCTTGGCGCGGGATTAAGCGGTCTGTTGCTTTCGACAGCTTATGCCGAAGGCCTGTCAGGCAAGGTCATCGGCTTTTCGCAGATCGGGTCTGAATCCGGTTGGCGCGCGGCTGAGACCAGCGTGACCAAAGCGGTCGCGGCGGAACTTGGCATCGACCTCAAGTTTGCTGACGCCCAGCAAAAGCAGGAAAACCAGATCAAGGCGATCCGCGGCTTCATTGCGCAAGGCGTGGATGCCATCCTGGTGGCCCCGGTTGTGGCCACCGGCTGGGAAGAAGTGTTGACCGAAGCCAAGGAAGCCAACATTCCCGTCGTCCTCCTGGACCGTGGGATTGAGGGGCCGGAAGACCTGTATCTGACCTCGGTCGCGTCCGATCAGGTCAAGGAAGGCCGTGTCGCTGGCGAATGGCTGGTGAATGCGGTGGCCGACAAGCCGTGCAATGTCGTGGAATTGCAGGGCACCGTGGGGTCCTCCCCCGCGATCAACCGCAAACAGGGCTTTGAAGAGGCGCTTGCTGGCAAGGCCAACCTTGCGATCATCCGCAGCCAGACCGGCGATTTCACCCGCTCAAAGGGCAAGGAAGTCATGGAAGGCTTCCTGAAGGCCGAAGGCGGCGGGGCCAATATCTGCGCCGTCTACGCCCACAATGACGACATGGCCGTGGGTGCCATCCAGGCGATCAAGGATGCCGGTCTGAAGCCGGGGACAGATATCCTTGTGCTGTCGATTGATGCCGTGCCGGATATCTTTGCCGCCATGGTCGCCGGTGAGGCCAATGCCACGGTTGAGCTGACCCCCAACATGGCCGGCCCCGCGTTTGAGGCGCTGGACGCTTACCTGAACGGCGGCACCGTGCCGGCAAAGTTCATCATCACGGACTCGAAGTTGTACACGCCCTCAGACGATCCGCAGGGCGAATATGACCGTCGCAAAGGTCTTGGCTACTAGGTTCCTCCCGCCAGGACTACCGCCGGGCGAAGGCATCGCACCTTCGCCCGGCAGAATTGCTTTATCCGCGCGATAAGCGGACAGTCAGACATAAAAAGGGAAGGGGCGCAGACGTGACCGATCATCCGGTTCTTGAGGCTCGCGGAATCGTCAAGGTCTTCGGCCAGCACCGCGCGCTGGACACGGTGGATTTCGCCGCCATGCCGGGCGAAGTGCATGCGCTGCTGGGTGAAAACGGTGCGGGCAAGTCGACGCTGATCAAGATTCTGACCGGTGCATACCAGCCTGACGCGGGCGAATTGCTGCTGGATGGCCAGCCGATCACCCTGCGCGATCCGCTGCATGGCCAAGGCTACGGCATCGGCACGGTCTATCAGGAGGTGAACCTGCTGCCGAACAGGTCGGTCGCCGAAAACCTGTTCCTTGGCCGCCAACCCACCCGGTTCGGCCTTGTCCGCCGCCATGAGATTGAGGCGCGCGCCCGCCAACTGATGGCTGCTTACGGCCTTGATATCGACGTGCGGGCCGAGCTTTCCGAGTTTTCGGTCGCCGTGCAGCAGATCGTCGCCATCGCCCGCGCGGTCGAGCTTTCGGGCAAGGTGCTGGTGCTGGACGAACCCACTGCCAGCCTTGACCGCGTTGAGGTGCAGCGCCTGTTTGGCGTGATCCGTGGCCTCAAGGCCAAGGGTCTGGCGATCATCTTCATCACCCATTTTCTGGATCAGGTGTTTGATCTGGCGGACCGGGTCACCATCCTGCGCAACGGCAAAAAGGTGGCGTCGCAGGCCCTGACCACCCTGACCACCACCGATGTCGTGCGTATGATGCTGGGCAAGGATCTGGCCTTTGAACATCACCCCTCATCGCTTTCCAGCGGCATGCGTGGGGCGGTGCGGGTGCAGTTCCGAAACATCGGCGGCAAGGGGATGGCGCCCTTTGACCTTGCCGTGCATGAGGGTGAGGTGGTCGGTGTCGCGGGGCTTCTGGGCTCGGGCCGGACCGAGGTGGCGCGGCTGATGTTCGGCGTCGATGCCTCGGAAGGCGGGACGTTTGCGGTGGACGGCAAGCCCGTCACCATCCGCAACCCGGCGCAGGCGGTGGCGGCTGGCTTTGGGTTTTGCCCCGAAGACCGCAAGCTGGACGGCATCTTTGGCGACCTTTCGGTACGCGAAAACATCATCATCGCGCTGCAGGCCAAGCTGGGCTGGTTCAAGGCGCTGAACCGCGACGATCAGATCGAACTGGCCGGGCGTTACGCCGAGGCGCTGGATATCCGCGCTGCAAATCACGACATGCCGGTGCGCCTTCTGTCAGGCGGCAACCAGCAAAAGGTGATCCTGGCCCGTTGGCTGGCGATTGATCCGACCTTCCTGATCCTTGATGAGCCGACGCGCGGCATCGACGTTGGCGCCCATGCCGAGATTGTCCGCACCATCAACCGCTTGCGGGAAGAGGGGCTCGCCCTTTTTGTCATCTCATCAGAGATTGATGAGGTGGTGGCCTATTCCGACCGCATTGTCGTCATGCGCGACCGGCAGATGGTGGCCGAACTGACCGGCGATGCCATCGCCCCCGATGCCATTGTGCAGGCCATCGCCGGAACCCTTTCCACCCCGCAAGAGGTGCGCCCGTGACCCGCCCAACTGTTGACCTGCGGCCGGCAAGCCTGCCGCCGAACCCGCCACCCCGGCCCTTTGCGCAGTTTTTTACCCGCCCGCAAGTGATTGCGTTGGCCGCTGTCCTGCTGGTCAACTGGCTGCTTTTCCCGGGATTCTTTACCGTCACCTGGCAAGATGGCCGATTCTTTGGCAGCCTGATTGACGTTCTGAACCGCGGCGCGCCCGTGGCGATCCTTGCCATCGGGATGACCGCCGTCATTGCGACCAAAGGGGTGGACCTCTCGGTCGGCGCGGTGATGGCGATCAGCGGGGCGGTGGCGGCGGTTCTGGTGACCAATGGTGTCTCGGCCCCGGTTGCGGTGCTGGCGGCGCTGGCCGCCGGGCTGGTCTGCGGGCTGTGGAACGGGGTTCTGGTGACTGTGCTGGAGATTCAGCCGATCATCGCCACGCTGGTCTTGATGGTTGCAGGCCGGGGTCTGGCCCAGCTGATCACCGAAGGCAGCATCGTCACCTTTGCCGATCCGGTGTTGATCTTCATCGGCACGGGGGCGTTTCTTGGATTTCCGATGCCGGTCATCATCGCGCTGGTCCTGATGATTGCCGCCACCCTGATCGTGCGCCGCACCGCGCTGGGGTTGCTGATCGAGGCGGTGGGCGTCAACCGATCCGCCGCGCGCTTTGCGGGGTTGTCGGCCAATACGCTCTTGCTGATCGTCTACACTTTCGCGGGGTTCTGCGCCGCCATCGCCGGGCTGATCGTCGCGGGTGACATTCGTGGGGCCGACGCCAACAACGCCGGCCTCTGGCTGGAGCTGGACGCGATCCTGGCCGTCGTCATCGGGGGCACCTCGCTGATGGGGGGGCGGTTTTCCATCCCCATGGCGGTGCTGGGCGCGATGATCATTCAGGCGATGAACACCGGCATCCTGATTTCCGGCTTCAGCCCGCAGTTCAACCTTGTCGTGAAATCTGCCGTCATCATCGTCATTCTGGTCCTGCAATCGCCGCTGATGGCGCAGGCGTTCCGTCGCCGACCGACCCTGACCCCAGCATCCAAGACCGGAACCTCGCCCCATATCGGAACCTCAGAATGACCCGCAGCATGCGGCCCTTGATGGCCACCACCCTGATCTTTCTGTTCGCCTACATGCTGGCGGTGCTGCAGCATCCTGGCATGTTGTCCACGCGGGTCCTGGGCAACTTCCTGACCGACAACGCGTTCCTTGGCATTGCATCCGTCGGCATGACCTTTGTCATCCTGTCCGGCGGGATCGACCTTTCGGTCGGCGCGGTGATCGGGTTCACCACCGTTCTGGTCGCCACCCTGATCATGTGGCTGAACCTGCACCCGCTGCTGGCCTTCGCCGTCGCCCTGGTCGTGGCGGGTGGGTTCGGGGCGATCATGGGCGCGGCGATCCATTACCTGAAGGTGCCCAGCTTCATCGTCACGCTGGCGGGCATGTTCCTCGCACGCGGCGGCGCCTCGGTCCTGTCGCCCGACAGCATCGGCATCCAGCATGAGTTTTATTCGACCATCTCGAAAAGCTACATCCTGCTGCCCGGGGGCGGGCGGCTGACCGTCGTCGGCCTGATCATGCTGGCGGTCTTTGCCTTTGCGATCCTTCTGGCGCATCGCACGCGGTTCGGGTCCAACGTCTATGCGCTTGGGGGGTCTGAAACCTCGGCCGCGCTGATGGGGGTGCCGGTCGCGCGGACCACGATCACGATCTACGCGCTGTCCTCGGCGCTGGCGGGCCTGGCTGGCATCGTGTTTTCGCTTTACACCTCTGCCGGTTACAGTCTGAACGCGCTTGGGGTGGAACTTGACGCCATCGCCGCGGTGGTCATCGGCGGCACGCTTTTGACCGGCGGTTACGGGTTCATCGCGGGCACCTTCATCGGCGTGATGCTGCAAGGACTGGTGCAGACCTACATCGTCTTTGACGGAACCTTGTCCAGTTGGTGGACCAAGATTGTGGTCGGCGTGCTTTTGTTTATGTTCATCGTGCTGCAGCGGCTGGTCTTCAGGGCCGGATCTCGAAGACCCTAACGCCCTTGGACCCCCGAACGCCTTTGGATCCGATAACATGAGCGAACCCGGAAGCCTGATCCGCACGCTCTCCGGGCGGCAAGCAGCGCGGAACTTCCATTCCTACGTCATCAATGAGGTGGGCCGTGCCATCGTGGCCGGTGACATGGCCGTAGGGTCGAACCTGCCCAGCGATGCCGAGATGATGGTCCGTTTCGGCGTGTCGCGCACCGTCCTGCGCGAGGCCTTGAAAACGCTTGAGGCGAAGGGCCTGGTCGAGGCCCGCGCCAAGGTTGGCACCCGCGTGCTGCCCCAGTCGCGCTGGAACCTCTTTGACCGGCAGGTGCTGGCCTGGAAGCTGGAAAGTGGGCCGCCCGCCGCCTTTATTGCGTCCTTCCAGATCGTGCGCCAAAGTCTTGAGGTTGAGGCCGCCCGTCTTGCCGCCCGCCACCGTGAGGCCGAACATATCCGCCTGCTGCACTACTGGCAAAAGCAGCGCATGGTGATGTCACACCAGCCCGAACCCTTTGCGATTGCCGAGTTTGAGATTCACCGCGTCGTGGCAGAGGCGTCGGGCAACCCGTTCCTGCGCGCCTCATCGGCGATCCTGGAATTTGGTGTGGCCGTGACGGTGCTGGCCCGCCTGACCGCCGACCGTCAGGCGCCAGAAGGCGGCCTCGCCGATTTGCAGGCCGCCAGTTACGATGCCTTGATCCTGGCAATCGACCGTGGCGATCCCGAAACCGCTTGCGCCGTGATGGCAGAGTTGACCAGCTAAGGATTGTGTCCCGGAAACAAAAAGCAGTCGTCGGGCCTTGTCTACTTGCAAATAGTTCTCATTTACAATTAGACTTTTCCCACGAAACCGAATGAGGTTCTCTTGATGCCGTTGACCCGCCGTTTCCCTTTGCTGCCCGTTGCCGTGACTGCCGCCCTGACCCTGATGCCGTTGACCGCCTTCGCCCAGGACCGGCTGAAGGTTGTAACGACCTTTACCGTCATCGCCGACATGGCCCGCAATGTGGCGGGGGACGGGGTGGATGTGGTGTCCGTCACCAAACCGGGGGCCGAGATTCATGGCTATGAACCCACCCCGCAAGACATTGTCGCGGCGTCAGATGCCGATCTGATCCTGTGGAACGGGTTGAACCTCGAACGCTGGTTTGAACAGTTCCTGACCAATATGGGCGATGTCCCCTCGGCAACCCTGTCGGACGGCGTTACCCCGATCCCGATCTCGTCGGGTGAGGCTGAGGGCCGCCCGAACCCCCACGCCTGGATGAGCCTGGATGCAGCTCTTATCTACGTCGACAATATCGAGCGCGCGCTTGCGGGGGTCGACCCGACCAATGCGGCGACCTATGCCGCCAATGCCGCTGCCTACAAGGCAAAGCTGCAGGCCACCATAGCCCCCTTGCGCGACCAGATCGCCGCCTTGCCGGAAGACACCCGCTGGCTGGTCAGCTGCGAAGGCGCGTTCAGCTATCTTGCCCGCGACCTTGGCCTGCGCGAATTGTACCTCTGGCCGATCAACGCCGATGCCACCGGCTCACCCCGGCAGGTGCAGGCGGTGATCGACGGGGTGCGCGCACACGCCATTCCGACGGTGTTTTGTGAAAGCACGGTGTCCTCGGACCCGGCCGAACAGGTGGCCCGCGAAACCGGAGCGGCTTTTGGCGGGGTGCTTTACGTTGACAGCCTCAGCCTGGCAGATGGGCCGGTGCCGACCTATCTTGATCTTTTGCGGGTGACGACCGAAACCATTGCCAAGGGCCTTGCGCCCGCAGCGAACTGACAGGGGGCGCGATGCTGGACGTCGACAGCGCGGCAACAGGGGGTGCGCCAATGGCGTATGCCGACGGCAGTGGCATCCTGGCCGAAGGTGTGACCGTCACCTACCGCACCGGCGTGACCGCGCTGCGCGACGCCAGCTTTGCCATCCCCAAAGGCACGATCACCGCGCTGGTGGGGGTGAACGGGGCGGGAAAGTCCACGCTCTTCAAGGCGATCATGGGCTTTCTGCCGCTGTCGCATGGCCGTATCCGCCTGCTGGGCATGCCGGTCCGCGATGCGCTGCGCCAGAACCTTGTGGCCTACGTGCCCCAGGCCGAAGAGGTGGACTGGTCCTTTCCCGTCCTTGTCGAAGATGTGGTGATGATGGGCCGCTATGGCCACATGGGGTTCCTGCGCCGCCCCAGTGCCAATGACCGTGCCAAGGTCGATCAGGCCCTGTCCCGCCTTGGCCTGACCGAACTGCGCCATCGTCAGATTGGTGAGCTTTCGGGCGGCCAGAAAAAGCGCGTCTTCCTCGCGCGCGCCCTGGCACAAGAGGGCAAAATCATCCTCTTGGACGAACCTTTCACCGGGGTCGATGTCACGACCGAAGAGCAGATCGTCGCCCTTCTGCGCACCCTGCGCGAGGAGGGGCATGTGATGCTGGTCTCGACCCACAACCTCGGTTCGGTGCCCGAGTTCTGTGACCGGACGATCCTGGTCAAGGGCACCGTCCTTGCCCACGGTCCGACCGAAACCATCTTCACCCGCGACAACCTTGAACGCACGTTCGGCGGCGTCTTGCGCCATTTCACCCTTGGTGGCGCCGATCTGCACGACGACGAAGATGCGCGTGAGGTGCGGATCATCACGGATGACGAACGCCCCTTCGTCCAGTACGGGCGCAAGGGCGACAAATGATCCCCGCCCCCCCAATTCACCTGTTCCCAAATATCCCCGCCGGAGGCTGCCCCGCGCCGGTTGCGCGCCCTTCGCGCGCAGAGGCAAGACAAAAGGCTTGCGCGGAACGCGCTCACTTCTGCAACCGTCGGCATCAGGCGCCTGCCTGTCATGCTTGAACCCTTTGCCTATGCTTACATGACCAATGCCATGTGGGTTTCGGCCCTTGTCGGCGGGGTCTGCGGGTTCCTGTCAGCCTACCTGATGCTGAAGGGCTGGTCCTTGATCGGCGATGCGCTATCGCATTCCGTGGTGCCGGGGGTGGCGGGGGCTTACATTCTGGGCCTGCCCTTTGCGCTGGGGGCGTTCCTGTCGGGTGGGCTTGCCGCCGCCGCCATGCTGTTTCTGTCCTCCCGCAGCGGGCTGAAGACCGATACCGTGATCGGCCTGATCTTCACCGCGTTCTTCGGCCTTGGTCTGTTTCTGATCTCGATCTTCCCGACCTCGGTCAGCTTGCAGTCGATCACCATGGGCAACATCCTTGCCATCTCGCCAGGCGACACGCTGCAGCTTTTGCTGATCGGGGGGATCTCGGCGGTGGTCCTGCTGCTGATCTGGAAAGACCTGATGGTCATCTTCTTTGATGAGGCGCATGCCCGCACCATCGGCCTGCGTCCTGATCTGCTGAAAGTGGTGTTCTTCACGCTTCTGTCGGCCTCGACCGTGGCGGCGATGCAGACGGTCGGGGCCTTCCTTGTGGTTGCCATGGTGGTGACGCCGGGGGCCACCGCCTACCTTCTGACCGACCGTTTCCCCCGGCTTCTGGCGCTTTCGGCGGCGATCGGGGCCGGGTCTGGGTGCATCGGGGCCTATCTCAGCTATTTCCTTGATGGGGCCACGGGCGGGGTGATTGTGCTGCTGCAAACGCTGGCCTTTGCGCTGGCCTTCCTGTTCGCGCCCAAGCACGGACTGTTGGCCAGCCGCCGCCGGGGGAGGGACGCGTGATCGACACCCTGCTTTTCCCGTTCCAGTTTCCCTTCATGCAAAAGGCGTTCTGGATCGTCCTGATCGTGGCCCCGCCTTGCGCGCTCTTGTCGTGCTTTCTGGTGCTGAAAGGCTGGGCGCTGATGGGTGACGCGGTCAGTCATGCGGTCTTGCCGGGCATCGTCATCGCCAGTCTTGCCGGGCTGCCGCTTCTCCTCGGGGCATTTCTGGCGGGACTTGGGTCATCGCTTCTGACCGGGTTTCTGGCGGACAACAGCCGGATCAAGCGTGATACGGTCATGGGTGTCGTTTTCTCTGCAATGTTCGCGCTGGGGATCGTGCTGAACACCGCCATCCCGTCGGAATTGCATCTGGAGCATATCCTTTTTGGCAACATGCTGGGTGTGGGGCAGCAGGACCTGATCACCGCCGCTGCCATTTCCCTGCCGGTTACGTTGATCCTGGTGCTGAAATGGCGTGATCTGATGCTGCATGCGTTTGATCCCGCACAGGCCAAGGTGTCGGGTCTGCCGGTGGGCCTGCTGCACTATGGTCTGCTGACCATCCTGTCGCTGACCATCGTGGCCACGCTGTCGTCGGTCGGGCTGATCCTTGCCATCGGCCTTCTGATTGCGCCGGGGGCGATTGCCTTCCTGTCGGCCCGCCGCTTTGGCGCGATGCTGGCGGTGGCGACTGCGGTGACGGTCGGGGCGATGCTGACCGGGGTCTGGACAAGCTTCTACCTCGACTCGGCGCCCGCGCCCACGATCATCCTGGTCCTGACCGCGCTGTTCCTGGTGGCCCTGGCCCGCCACCGCCTGCGCATCGTGCGGTCTTGATCGGCCTTTACGCAGGCCCCGTGCCAGCCTAACCATGACAAGGCCTTTCGCCGGGGGCGCCCCCTTGCGACCCATGCCTTCAAGGACAAGAGACCCAGATGTCAGCCCCAAATGCCGCGATCTGGTTTGCCGCCGATGGCTATGACCCCGCCAAGGGCCTGAATGGCCGCCGCGTCGCGGGCGAGAGCTTTCTGCGTGGGTTCTTTGCTCACGCGCAGGTTGATGAATTCGTCAGCCTTGCCCACGCCACCAGGGATCATGAGGCCTTTGCCGCCATGGCCAAGGCCAGCGGTGTCACCCGGCCTTTGCGGGCGGTGCGGCTGGATGCTCCGGCGCAGATTGACCCGGTGCAGGTCGTGTCTTACCCCGCACCGCCACCGCCGCAGGAATTCTGGCGCCGCGCGCCGCATGGCGCCGCCGCCTGGGCCTTTTGCGGGATCACGCATACCACGGCAACCCGCGCGGTGATGCAGGCTGTCTTTGACATGCGCGCCGCCCCGCAGATGCCGTGGGATGCGGTGATCTGCACCTCACGCGCGGTCCAGCAGTCGATGATCCGTCTGATGGAGCTTGCTGAGGATCATCTTGGCCAGCGATTTGCCGGCGCGGTTCTGCCCGCGCGGCCTCTCTTGCCGGTGATCCCGCTCGGGGTCAACGCGGCCGATTTCACCCCCGATCCCGCTGCCGGGGCGGCCTTGCGCGCCCGCCTTGGCCTTGGCCAGGCGGATATTGCGGTGTCCTGCATTGCCCGGCTGACCCCGGATGAAAAATTCGATCCCTTCCCGCTTTTCCTGGCGCTGGAGGCCGCAGCCCCCGCCCTTGCGGCAAAAGGCGGCAGGTTCCACCTTGTCCTGTGCGGGGTCTTTCGCGATGCCGCCTGGCTGCCGGTCTTTGCCGAAGGCGCGCGCCAGCTGATGCCATCGGTCGGCTATCACCAGCTGGACGGGGCCATTGCGGCTGAACGCAAGGCCACCCTGTCGGGCAGTGACATCTTTGTCTTTCCGGTCGACAACCTGCAGGAAACCTTTGGACTTGCCCCGGTTGAGGCGATGGCCGCTGGCCTGCCGGTCATCGTGTCCGACTGGGACGGGATGAAAGACAGCGTGACGGCTGAAGTCGGCTTTCGCATCCCGACCGAAATGCCCCATGCGGGTGAGGCGACCTATATCAGCTTGCGCCACCTGGGCGGGACCGACACCTATCTGCAATACCTGTCGCAGATATCGGCCCTGACCCGGATCGACGTGACCGCCCTGACCCGCGCGCTGGTGACGCTGGGCACCGATGCCGACTTGCGCGCCCGGATGGGTGCGGCAGGGGCCGCGCGGGCGCGAGCGGTTTACGACTGGTCGGTGGTGATCCCGCAGATGCAGGCGCTTTGGGGCGAACAGGCGGCGATGCTGGCCCATGCCCGCAGCCGGGGCGGTGCCGCCACCCAGCGCGCCAACCCCGCGCGCCTGCCCACCGGCCCCGCGCCGGATGTGATGTTTGATGCCTATCCCAGCCACCTTTCCCCCAGCCGTGCCACAGACCGTGCCACCCGCCGCCTGCGCGCCGTGGACACCGGCCCGCGCCCCGGCATTGCCGCCACGCTGGGCTTGCGCCACTACTCGGCCCTGGGGCGGCTGATTGATGATCCTGCCCGCCTGCAGCAGGTCCTGACCGCCCATGCCAGCGCCGGGCTGAACGGCGCCACCTTGGCCGAGGTTGCAGCCCAAACCGGCCTGAACCCCCATGCCGTCGCCCGCATCACCCTTTGGCTGGCGAAATACCATTTTCTGGAGGATGCCACATGACCCGATCCATCCTGATCACCGGCGCCGGGGCCGGTATCGGCCGCGCCACCGCCCGCGCCTTTCTTGACGCCGGCTGGGAGGTGACGCTGCTTGGCCGCAAGCCCGACAGCCTGCATGAGACCGCCCAAGGCCAGCCCGCCCGCATCCTGACCTGCGATGTAGGCGACCCCGCCGAGGTTGCGGCGGCCTTTGCCGAAGTGCCCCGGCTTGACGTGCTGTTCAACAACGCGGGCATTTCCGCACCCGCCGCCCTGATTGATGAGATTCCCGTTGATCAGTGGCTTGAGGTCAGCCGCACCAACATCACCGGCATGTTCCTGTGCGCCCGCGCCGCCTTTGGCCTGATGCGCCGCCAATCGCCAATGGGGGGGCGGATCATCAACAACGGGTCAATCTCTGCCCACGCACCACGGCCGGGGTCGACGCCCTACACCATGTCGAAGCACGCGGTCACCGGCCTGACCCGCACGCTGGCGCTGGACGGCCGGCCCTTTGACATCGCCTGTGCCCAGATCGACATCGGCAATGCGCTGACCGACATGGCCGCGCGCTTTACCAAAGGTGTGCCCCAGGCAGATGGCAGCATCAGGCCCGAGCCGGTGATGGATGTGGGTCACGTGGCGCGCATGGTCCTGCACATGGCAAGCCTGCCGCTGGAGGTGAATACGCCCTTCGTCACCATAATGGCGCGCGACATGCCCTATCTGGGGCGCGGCTAGGTTGGGGGATGGCGGGACTGGCGCGCGTTGCGTCAGATATCGCAGTATAGGTCGTGCAAAAGCTTGACCAACCGCAGCACCTTGGGGTCCTGGATCGAATAGAAGATCGCCTTCCCCTCACGCCGGGTGGCAACCAGTCCCTCAAGCCGCAACCGGGCCAGTTGCTGGCTGACAGCAGCCTGTCGCAGGTCCAGCAGATGCTCAAGCTCGGTCACCGACCGCTCACCCTCGGACAGGTGGCACAGGATCAGCAGTCGCCCCTCATGGCTAAGCGCCTTCAGGAAGGAGGCGGCCTCGGCACTGCGCACCGCAAGAAGGGCAGGGCGCGCAAGGTCGGACTGGCCAAGATCAAGTTGGGCGCGATCAGAAGTGTCGGCCGCCGCAGTCTTTATTGGCCCCGATGTTGCGATCATCTCGTACAAGGACATTACCCTACCTCGATCAACTTCAGATTGCACAAGTTAGCATGACTTTGGGCCTCTGGCGAGAGGGGCCTTGCCCGGAAGCCGCGCCAAGGGCAAGGATCAGCCGATGCCATCCGCACCGCTGCCCGCAACCCCACCGCTGCCCGCAACCCCACCGCTGCCCGCAAAAGGACAACTGATGACCCGCCCCATTGCCTTTACCGCGCCCGGCCGTTTCTGGCGCGGCAACCTGCACACCCATTCCACCCGGTCAGACGGGGTTCTGCCCCCTGATGAGGTGTGCCGCCGCTACCGCGCCGAAGGCTATGACTTCCTTGCCCTGACGGACCATTTCATCGGCCGCTACGGCTATCCGGTCGTCGATACGGTGCCGATGCGCGATGCCGGTTTTACCACGATCCTTGGCGCCGAACTCCATTCCGGTGCCATGGCCAATGGTGAGCTTTGGCATATCCTTGCTGTCGGGCTGCCAGCCGATTTCGCGCCTTCGGACAGCCCGGACTTTATCCCGATAGTCGGGCAGGAAACCGGGCCCGAACTTGCCGCCCGCGCCGTGGCCGCCGGTGCCTTTGTCGCTGTAGCGCATCCGCAATGGTCTGGCCTGACCCTGGCAGACGCCCGCAGCATCACCGCCGCCCACGCGGTTGAGGTCTATAACCACGGCTGCGCCACGGGCTGTGACCGGCCAGATGGCTTTGCGATTACTGACCTTTTGCTAACCGAAGGCCGCCAGCTGACCCTGATCGCCACGGATGACGCGCATTTTTCCGAACCCGACCATTTCGGTGGCTGGGTCATGGTCAAGGCGCTGGAAAACACGCCCGACGCCTTGCTTCAGGCGCTGAAGGACGGGGCGTTCTATTCCACCCAAGGGCCCGCCCTGTACGATGTCCGGCTGGAGGGCGACCATGTGGTGATCGAAAGCTCGGCCGTGGTGTCGGCGGTGGCCATCGGTCACGGCACCGGGGCCAAGGCGGTGCATGGCCATTCGATGACCCGCAGCGAGGTGCCGCTGGTCCGCCTTAACGACTCGCCTTGGGTCCGCGTCGCGGTGATTGACGCCGCCGGAAAGCGCGCCTGGTCCAACCCGATCTGGCGTTAGGGCGGCACGGGGGGGAGGGTCTTCCAGCCCGCCCCCGCGCGGTCAATTCCCTAGGATCGTCGGCAGCCGCAATCCGTGGTCCTTGGCGCAGGCAATGGCGGTTTCATACCCCGCATCCGCGTGCCGCCATACGCCTGAGGCGGGGTCGTTCCACAAGACCCGCTCAATCCGCCTGGCCGCCTCGGGCGTGCCATCGGCCACGATCACGACGCCTGCATGCTGGCTGAACCCCATGCCGACCCCGCCGCCG
Organism: Rhodobacterales bacterium; assembly: GCA_038211355.1. GTDB lineage: Bacteria > Pseudomonadota > Alphaproteobacteria > Rhodobacterales > Rhodobacteraceae > Tabrizicola. The sequence goes on from JBBQVR010000044.1 coordinate 16,259, forward strand.
TGATGCAGACTGACCCAGGTCGCGCCACTGGCGGTGTTGACCAGCGCATTCAAGAGCGGCCAGTCGCTGACCGCGTCCGAGCCGTCCTTCATCGCCTCTGTCTCACGGTTCGGCGACGCCACCGAACCCGCATCCAGATGGTCCCGCCCGATGACGATGGGGGCCTTCAACTCGCCACTGGCGACCATGTCGTTGAACATCAGCCCCGCGCGGTGCCGGTCGCCAAGGCCGATCCAGCAGATTCGGGCGGGCAGGCCTTGAAAGGCGATGCGGTCAGCCGCCATGTCCAACCAGCGGTGCAGGTGGGCGTTGTCGGGAAACAGCCGTTTCATCGCAGCGTCGGTCTTGGCGATATCCTCGGGGTCGCCCGACAGCGCCACCCAGCGGAACGGGCCGATCCCTTTGCAAAACAGCGGGCGGATGTAGGCGGGCACGAAACCGGGGAAGGCAAAGGCGTTCTCCAAACCTTCCTCTTTCGCGACCTGCCGGATGTTGTTGCCATAATCCAGCGTCGGAACACCGGCGTTCCAGAACCCCACCATCGCCTCGACATGGGCGCGCATCGACTGGCGGGCAGCGGTTTCCACGGCCTGGGGGTCGGTCTCTTGCCGGCTGCGCCAGTCGCCCACGGTCCAGCCCAGCGGGCAATAGCCGTGCAGGGGGTCATGGGCGCTGGTCTGGTCGGTCACGATGTCGGGGCGCAGGGTCGCAGTGGGGCCGCCTGCCTTCATCCGGCGCAGGAGTTCGGGGAACACCTCAGCGGCGTTGCCCAAGAGGCCGACCGACTTTGCCTCACCCTTCGCGGTCCAGTCGGCGATCATCGCCAAGGCTTCATCCAAAGTCTTCGCTTTGGCGTCCAGGTATCTGGTGGAAATACGAAAATCGATCCGCGTCTCGTCAACCTCGACCGCCAGACAGCAGGCGCCAGCCATCACCGCGGCCAAAGGCTGCGCGCCACCCATCCCGCCAAGGCCCCCGGTCAGAATCCATCTTCCGGTCAGGGACCCGCCATAATGCTGGCGTCCGGCTTCGGCAAAAGTCTCATAAGTTCCCTGCACGATGCCTTGAGTTCCAATGTAAATCCAGGACCCGGCGGTCATCTGGCCGTACATCATCAAGCCCTTGCGATCGAGTTCGTTGAAATGGGCCCAGGTTGCCCAGTGCGGCACAAGGTTCGAGTTTGCGATCAGCACGCGCGGCGCATCTGCATGGGTGCGGATGATGGCCACGGGGCGGCCGGACTGGACAACCAGCGTCTCGTCGGCCTCAAGGTCTTTCAGGCCTGCAACGATGCGGTCAAAGTCGTCCCAGGTTCGGGCGGCGCGGCCGATGCCGCCATAGACCACCAGCTCATGCGGGTTTTCGGCCACATTGGGGTGCAGGTTGTTCATCAGCATCCGCATGGCCGCCTCGGTCTGCCAGGATTTGCAGGTGATTTCCGTGCCGGTGGCGGGATAGACATCGCGCAGGTTGTGGCGGGGGTTCGTCATGGTCGGGCTCCTGGTCTGGTGGGGACCCCGGGGGCGCTTCGCCCCCCGGACCCCCAGAGGATACTTGGGCGGAAAGGGAATCAGGCTAGGGCGGGCAATGTGAAGCCCGTAGCCTTTGACAGCGTGCCTTGGGCAACAAGGTCAGCGGCGCGGGCAAGGTCAGGGGCAAGGTAGCGGTCATCGCCCAAGGGCGGGATCTCATGTCGCAGCGCGGCAAGCGCCTTTTGCAATGGGGCTGAGGTTTTCAGTGGCGCGCGGAATTCAAGGCCCTGGGCGGCGCACATCGCCTCGACCCCAAGGATCACGTTCAGGTTCCGCACCATCGGCTGCAGCCGCCGCGCGCCATGGGCGGCCATGCTGACATGGTCTTCCTGGTTGGCGCTGGTGGGGGTGCTGTCGATCACCGTCGGGTGGGCGAGGTGTTTGTTTTCGCTCATCAAGGCCGCCGTCGTCACTTCGGCGATCATCAGGCCAGAGTTCAGGCCGGGTCTGGGCGTCAGGAAAGCGGGCAGATCAAAGCTAAGCGTGGGGTCCACCATCAACGCCACGCGGCGCTGCGCAATCGCGCCGATCTCGGCCAGGGACATGGCGATCATATCGGCTGCAAAACCAACGGGTTCTGCATGAAAGTTGCCACCGCTGACTATCTGGCCATCCGAAAGGACAAGCGGGTTGTCGGTGGCGGCGTTCGCCTCAACCTCAAGCGTGCGGGCGGCCATGCGCAGGATGTCCATCGCCGCACCGGTGACCTGCGGCTGGCAGCGGATGCAATAGGGGTCCTGCACGCGGGTATCGCCGGCGCGGTGGCTTTCGCGGAGCGGGCTGCCCTGCAGCAGCGCACGCATGGCGGCGGCGGCGTCGATCTGCCCTGCGTGGCCGCGCAAGGCATGGATTTCGGCCTCCAGAGGCGCGGTTGAGCCCATGATGGCGTCGGTGGACAGGGCCGAGATCACCAACGCCTCTTGCGCCGCCCGCCAGCCCTGGAACAGGCCTGCAAGGGCGTAAGCGGTGGAAAACTGGGTGCCGTTGATCAGCGCCAACCCCTCTTTCGCGCCCAGCTGGATTGGTGAAAGCCCTTTTATCCTAAGGGCTTCGGCACCGGGATTGATCTGCCCGTCCACCATAGCCTCACCATGGCCGATCATCACGGCGGTCATGTGGGCGAGGGGCGCCAGATCGCCACTGGCCCCGACTGACCCCTGGTCAGGGATCACCGGAGTCACGCCCTGCGCCAGCATGCCTTCGATCAGGTAGACCACCTCAAGCCGCACCCCGGAGGCACCCCGCCCCAGCGACAGCAGTTTCAGCACCATCATCAGCCGGGTGACATCTTCGGGCATCGGGTCACCCACGCCGCAGCAATGGCTGAGGATCAGGTTTTTCTGCAATGTGGCAGTATCTTCCGGGGCGATCTTGATGCTGGCCAACTTGCCAAACCCTGTGTTGACCCCATAGACCGCCGCGGCACCGCCAGCGGCCCTTGCGATATGCGCAGCGGCGGCCTTGATTCCGGGGTGAGCGCTGGCATCCAGCCGGGTGGCAAGCTTCTGGCGGAAGATCCGCTCCAGCTGGGCAAGTGTGACTTGGCCGGGGATCAGGGTTTCAGGCGTCAAGACGGCCTCCATAGATGCGGTGATGCAGCGGCGTGGCGCCGATCCGGTAGCTGAGTTCTGCGGGGTGGTCGGCGTCCCACAGGCACAGATCGGCCCGCAGACCGGGCGCTATGCGGCCCCGGTCGGACAGACCCAGCGCGCGGGCGGCATGGGCGGTGGTGCCCAAAAGCGCCTCTTCCGGTGTCATGCGAAAGAGCGTGCAGGCCATGTTCATCGCCAGGGGAAGGCTGGCCATGGGCGAAGAGCCCGGGTTAAGGTCGGTCGCCACCGCCATCGGCACGCCCGCTGCGCGCAAGGCGGCAATCGGGGGCATCTGCGCCTCGCGCAGGGTGTAAAAGGCCCCCGGCAGGATCACCGCGATGGTCCCGGCAGCCGCCATGGCCATGATGCCCGTGGGCGACAGGTATTCCAGATGATCGGCTGACTGCGCGCCGTGGTTGGCGGCAAAGGCGGCGCCGTTCTGGTCTGTCAGCTGCTCGGCATGAAGCTTGACTGGCAGGCCAAGGGCGCGGGCCCTGGTGAACAGGGGCATGAGGTCGGCGGTGGAAAAGGCGATCGTCTCACAAAAGGCATCCACCGCGTCGACCACCCCCTCGGCCTGCGCCGCGATTAGCGAGGGAATGGCGACCTCTTGGATATATGCCATTGGTCGGCCTTGATATTCTGGTGGGATGGCATGAGCGGCCAGATGGGAGGTGCGGATGGTCACCCGGCGATGTTCACCGATCTTGCGGGCGGCGCGCAGCATCTTCAGCTCGTCTTCAACGGTCAGGCCATAGCCGGACTTCACCTCGATCGTGGTGGCGCCGCTGGCGATCATCTGGTCGATCCGGGGCAGGGCGCTGGCCAAGAGGTCCGCCTGTGAGGCGGCGCGCGTGGCACGGACGGTGGACAGGATACCGCCGCCCGCCTGCGCAACCTCGGCATAGGTCGCGCCGTTCAGCCGCTGCTCAAACTCAGCCGCGCGGTTGCCTGCGTGGACGGCATGGCTGTGGCAATCGATCAGGCCGGGGGTGACAAGGCGGCCTGCGCAGTCCAGCGCGTCGGCTGTCCGGTGGGCGGCGGGCAGGTCGGCCATCGGCCCCGCCCACAGGATGCGGTCGCCTGTCAGCACCACGGCGGCGTCGTGGATCAGGCCGTAGCCTGCGGTCATCGTGGCCAATGTGGCGTGTGTCAGAAGCATCCGGCTTGCCTTATGACTGCATGCATGGCTAATATGTCTATACATAACTCAAGTCAAGCGAGCCAACATGATCCTGCACGCCAAGACAGCGCTTTTGCCCGAAGGCTGGGCCAGCGATGTCCGCCTTTGCATTGCGAACGGCCGGATCGTTGAGGTGACGCCGGGGGCCACGGCCCAGGGGGCGGTGTATGGCTGCCTGCTGCCCGCGCCGGTCAACCTGCATTCCCACACGTTTCAGCGGGCGATGGCGGGGATGACCGAGGGCCGCACCGCGGGGCAAGACAGTTTCTGGACCTGGCGCGCGCTGATGTACCGCTTTCTGGATCGCCTGACGCCGGAGGACGTGCAGGCCATCGCCGCCCAGGCCATGGTGGAAATGGCCGAGGCGGGCTTTGCTGCGGTGTGCGAGTTTCATTACCTGCACCATCCGCCCGGAGGCGGCACCTATGCCGACCCGGCCGAGATGTCGGCGCGGATTGTGGCGGCGGCGCAAGACACGGGTCTTGGCCTGACGCATCTGCCGGTGATCTATGAACAGGGCGGGGTGGATGGCCGGGCGCTGGCGGGCGGACAGCTGCGCTTTGGCGCTTTGCCTGACACCTATGCGCGGGTACTTGAAAGCGCGGGCAAGGCCCTGACCGCGCTGCCAGATGGCGTGCTGGGCATCGCCCCCCATTCCCTGCGCGCCGTCAGCCGGGCAACGCTGCAGCAGGTGGCAGGGCTTTTGCGCCAAGGCCCCATCCACATCCACATCGCCGAACAGCTGGCCGAGGTGGCCGAGGTGCAAACCGCCTGGGGCGCGCGGCCGGTAGAGTGGGCGGTCGCGAACCTGCCCCTCGACCCGCGCTGGTGCATGATCCACGCCACCCAGATGACACCGGGGGAAACCGCCGCTTTGGCCCGCAGCGGGGCGGTGGCGGGCCTTTGCCCGATCACCGAGGCAAACCTGGGCGATGGCATCTTTGACGGGCCGGGTTGGCTGGCAGCAGGGGGGGCCTTTGGCGTGGGCTCCGACAGCAACGTGCGGATTTCCCTGACCGAAGAGCTGCGGCTTTTGGAGTACTCCCAACGCCTGAACGGCAAGGCGCGGGCGGTGCTGGCGGACACGGAACGCTCTACCGGGCGGCTGCTTTGGGACAGCGTGGCCAAAGGCGGCGCGCAGGCTGCGGGGCGGGACAGCGGGGCGATTGCAGTGGGGATGTGGGCTGATCTTGTGGCGCTGGACATGGATGATGTCTCGCTTGAGGGCTTTGCTGGCGACAGCCTGCTGGATGCCGCGATCTTTGCCGGGCGTGACGGTCTGGTGTCCGACCTTTGGTCTGCCGGTCGCCACATCGTGCGGCAGGGGCATCACATCGCGGCCGAGGCAACCAGGGCCCGCTTCCGCACCACGATGCAGCGCTTGCGCGGGGCGATCTGATGCAGGGCTGGGAGGCGATCCAGGCCGAGGTGCTGCGCCGCATCAGGGCGCGGGAATGGCCCCCCGGCGGGCTGATGCCCGGCGAAGAGGCGCTGGCGCAGGAATTCGGCGTCGCCCGCGCCACCGTCAACCGTGCACTGCGCAATCTGGCCGAAGCGGGGGTGATCGAGCGCAAGAAGCGCGCCGGAACCCGCGTGGCCGAACTGCCGGTGCGCCGGGCGCGGCTGGACATCCCGGTGATCCGGCTGGATGTGCTGGCGCGTGGGCAAACTTACGGCTTTGACCTTCTGGCCGACCGCATTGCCCCGGCACCGGTGCCGGTAACCTCGCGGCTTGGCCTGCCCGAGGCCACGCCCTTGCGCTATCTTGAGACGTTGCACCTTGCTGATGGCCGGCCCTATGTGCTGGAAACCCGCTGGTTGAACCCGGCGATCCTGCCCGACCCATCCAGCGGTCAGGCCCCGGATTTCGCCCGCCAAAGCGCCAATGAATGGCTGGTGACGCATGTCAGCCTGGTGTCCGGCGACATCGCCTTTACCGCCGAACCCGCCACCCCGCGTGAGGCTGCTGCCTTTGGTATCCCCGAAGGCACCGCCCTTCTGGTGGCCGATCGAACCACCCAAGGCCTGCAAGGACCGGTCACATTCGTGCGTCTGGCCCATGCGCCGGGTCACCGGGTCCAGATGACGTTCTAAGGGGCGGCAGGAACGAAAGACCCGTCAGCCCGGAAAATGCCGCGCCACCAGTTGCGTCAGCTTGCGGTGCAGGCCTTGGGTCCGGTGGCGGATGTGCAGGGCGGCATAGACGGGCTGGTGCAGGTCTGGCGCATCCAGAACGCGCTTGAACCGTTCGCTTGCCACCAGCTGGTCGGCGGTCTTTTCCAGCACATAACCTGATCCGCCCATCGCCATCAGCACGCTGACCACCGACCCCGACTGCCCAACCGAGACCTGCGACGTTGCAAGGTCGGGTGTCAGCTGGCGGTGCATTTCCTCAAACGCGGGCGAGAAATGCGCAAAGACGAAGCGGTCAGCGCGAACCTCGGCCAGGTGCTGCGTCTCGGTCGAGATCATGCGGTAGGTCACATTGCCCACGCTGTCAAAATGCAGGTCGGGGTGGGGCTTGGGGCTGAACATTACCGCAAAGTCCAGGATGCCGGTCAGAAGATCGGCGCACATCTGGTTGGAGTAATCGGGCTCGATGTAAAAGGCGGTCTCGGGCAGGGCGGCGCGAAACTCGGCCACCCAGTCGCCAAGATAAGAGGCCGCAAGATCATTCTGGATCCCAAGCCGCAGAAGCTGCGCCGCCCCTTGCGGGATCTGGATCCGGCGGCGGGCCTCGTTCCATTCGTGGCGCAAGGCCCGGGCATGGGGTTCAAACCGCTTGCCCTCCGGGGTAAGATCGGTGCCAGCGCGCGAGCGGTTGAAAAGGCGGCTTCCAACCGCATCCTCAAGCGCCGCAACCCGTGCCGAGACGGTGGATTGCGTGATTGCCAGACGCTCGGCCGTGCGGTGGAAACTGCGGGTTTCAGCGAGATCGAGGAAAGTGTCGAGAAGGTCAATCTGCATGACGCTACCAGTGCTGGGCGGAGAGGTTACCGGGGGTTTTCCAGACCCGGACCCCCGAGGATGCTTGTGCAGAAAGGAGGTCGTGATCGGGTTTTTCGATCAATAGCGCGGATTTGACCGAATTGAAAGCAGGGCGGCGAAGGTCGATAGTGGCTGCGAATTCGGGGGACAGGCATGACGGAATTTGCGCAGGCGCGGGTGGTGATCATCGGAGGCGGGGCGGTCGGGGCGTCGTGCCTTTATCATCTGGCCAAAGCTGGCTGGACCGATTGCCTTCTGCTGGAAAAGAACGAACTTACGGCCGGGTCGACCTGGCATGCGGCGGGCAATGTGCCGACGTTCTCATCCTCGTGGTCGATCATGAACATGCAGCGCTATTCGGCGGGCCTTTATCGCGGGCTTGGCGACGCGGTGGGCTATCCGATGAACTACAATGTCACCGGATCAGTCCGGCTTGGGCACAGCCAGGAACGGTTGATGGAGTTCAAACGCGTCGTCGGCATGGGCCGCTATCAGGGCATGGATCTGCAGATCCTGTCACCCGACGAGATCACCTCGCGCTATCCCTTTGTCGAAAGCCATGACCTGAGCGGTGCCTTGTATGACCCCTATGATGGTGACATCGACCCGGCACAGTTGACCCAGGCGCTTGCCACCGGCGCGCGCAAGCTGGGCGCGCGGATCGAACGGTTTTGTCCGGTCACGGCCGCGCGCTGGACGGGGACCGAATGGGTCCTGTCGACCCCGAAAGGTGAGGTGCGGGCCGAGTATGTGGTGAA
>JBBQVR010000045.1:0-23518 GCA_038211355.1 Rhodobacterales bacterium
CAGGCGGGCGGTGTCGAATTCAGCCTCAAGCTGGGCGGCATGATCGGCGGCGATGATCTCGGGCTCACCCTCGACTTCGGCCACCGGGGCCTTGCGCCATTCGGCAAGATAGGCGTCCGCGTCCTTGGCGCCGATCTTCATCGCGCAGCGGTCGATGGCCTGCTCAAACCGTTCGGAAAGCTGAACCTTTGAAGCGCGGCGGCCCTTGCCGACGATGACCTGTGCGGGGATATCGCGCCAGTAGACGACAGTGATTTCGGCCATGTGCGGATGATTCCCCGTCCCAAGTCTGTGTCTGCGTTGGATCAACAGATAGTCGCCGTTCCCCGACAACCGGTGTCGGATTTCGACATTGCGGCGCAAGGATGCGACCCCGCACCTTGCCCGAGCTGCGATACCACGGGGCAGGGCGCTTGGCGACGGGCGCGGCTTTGAAAAATCTTCATCCAGATCATGAGGGCGCTGCGGGATGCCGATTGCGGCTTTCTGGACTCTTGCACGGGCGGGGGATCGGCACTACCTTTCTGTCAACCACATATGGAGGGCGTACATGACGCCCGAGCGTCCCCAAAGGGCGGACGCGACTGACGCGACGGTTGAGACGCCCAAAGCCGACTATGGGGCCGTTTCCCGCGCCGATGCACCGTCTGCCCTGACTGACCAAGGGTCAGCCCCGCTTTATGCGGCGCTTGACCTCGGCACGAACAGTTGCCGGATGCTGATTGCCCAACCGTCGGGCAGCCAGTTCGTGATCGTTGACAGCTTTTCCAAGTCCGTGCAGCTGGGCGTGGGCCTGGAAGCATCGGGCCGACTAAGCCGGTCGTCGATGGCGCGGACGATCCAGGCGCTGCGCATCTGCGAAAAGAAGATCGAAAAGCACAACGTGCGCCGGATGCGGCTGGTGGCGACTGAGGCGTGTCGCCGCGCGCGCAATGCCCGCGACTTCATCCGCCAGGTGCGGCGCGAAACCGGCTTGCAGCTGGAAATCATCGCTCCCGAGGAAGAGGCGCGGCTGGCGGTGATTTCCTGCGCGCAGCTGGTCAGCCATACGACCGAACAGCTTCTGGTGGTGGACATCGGCGGCGGGTCGACCGAGCTGGTGTGGATCGACCTGTCCGCCGTGGCCCCAGCCAACCGGCCAAAGGCGATCATGCGGCTGCACATGGGATTTAACGCCCAAGGCGACGGGGCCGTGGCGCGGGTGGTGGACTGGATTTCGGTGCCGCTTGGGGTGGCCACGCTTAAGGACCAGTTCATCGACGTGGACGACGACGCCGCGCGATTTGCCCTGATGAGCTGGTTTTTCGAGGAAAACCTGGCCAGCTTCAGCCCCTACAATGCCAACAACCCGCGCGAGGGGTTTCAGATCGTGGGCACCTCTGGCACGGTCACCACGGTTGCGGCCAGTTTCCTGAACCTCAAACGCTATGACCGAACCAAGGTTGACGGGTTGCAGATGACCAGCGATCAGATTGATCTGGTGATCCGCGAATATCTGTCTCTGGGCCCCGAAGGCCGCCGCACCGATCCCCGCATTGGCCGCGACCGCCATGCGCTGATCATGTCCGGCGCCGCAATCTTGCAGGCGTTGATGCGGATCTGGCCAACCGACCGCTTGTCGGTGGCCGACCGTGGGCTTAGGGAGGGGCTTCTCTATGCTCAGATGAGCAGCGACGGTATTCTTGGGGACGGGCCTTACACATGACGGAAAAACCATCCTCGGGCCGGGGCCAGCGGGAATTGCGGGTGCGGGTCAAGACGGCGAAGGGGCGCAAGCTGTCGTCAACCCTGTGGCTTGAGCGGCAGTTGAATGACCCTTACGTCATCCGCGCCAAGAAAGAGGGTTACCGGGGCAGGGCGGCCTACAAGATCATCGACCTTGATGATCGCTATGGGTTCTTGAAGCCCGGCGCACGCGTGGTGGACCTTGGCTGCGCGCCAGGGGGCTGGTGCCAGGTGGCGGTGGTGCGGGTCAACGCGCTGGGGCAGAACCCGAAAAAGCCGGTCGGCACCGTGCTTGGCGTCGATCTGCAAGAGGTGGAGCCGATTGCCGGGGCCGAATTGCACCAGCTCGATTTCCTGGACGATGACGCGGATGCGCTGGTCAAGGGCTGGCTTGGGGGCCGGGCCGATGTGGTCCTGTCCGACATGGCGGCTTCAGCCAGCGGCCACAAGGCGACCGACCACTTGCGCATCGTGGCTCTGGTCGAGGCGGCGCTGGCCTTTGCCTTTGACGTGCTGGAAGACGACGGCACCTTTGTCGCCAAGGTCCTTGCCGGGGGTGCGGAAAATGAGATGCAGATCCTGCTCAAACGCAACTTCCGCAAGGTCGCCAACGTCAAACCCCCGGCAAGCCGGGCGGACAGTTCGGAAAAGTTCGTGGTGGCGATGGGCTTTCGCGGTCGTCAGGTCGAGGGCGGGGTCGGACAGGACGCGGACGACGATCAGGATTGATAAAATCCAAATGAAAAAGGCGCCCGAGGGCGCCGTTTTTCGTCAGATCCGGGTGGCTTAGCCGCCCCAGCTGCGGACCGGGCCGCAATCCATATGCACAAAGTTCGAGCGCGAGTATTTGCCAACGCCGCCCGACGAACAGGCCGCCGCAGCTTTGGCCATCTGCCCGACCGAGCGTGATTTCAGCCGCAAGTCAGCAGCCTGACCGACCATATGCAGCGAATGCTTGGCAACGCCGCCCGACTTTGACCGCAGCATCGCATTGGTCGAAGGGCTGCGGTAGCCAGAGAGCAACATGTAGGGTTCGGTCACATCCATAAGCCGGTGCGATGCCGCCATGATGTCAATGTTGCGCATGTCGATCTTGATGGCATCATCAGACCGCCAATCGCGCATGAAGTAGTTGATTTCCTTCATGACTTCAGGAATGTACTCACCCTCGACCCAGTAGATGGTGTCGATGCTTTCGCCCGTCCTGCCGGAATACATGCGGATGCGGCGAATGTCGCCTGACCCTTTCAGCAAGCCGAACGCATTGCTGTAAGTGGGTGCTGCGATCACGGCCGTTGCCGCAAAAGCACCAAGAAGGCCACGCCGTGTGACACCGAAACTGTTCTTGTCCGTCATTCTAACGACTGTCCCCGTTGCTGTCTTCGACCGCGTTTGCGCAGCTTTTGTGCAACTTCATCCCCAAGTGCCCTTGGCTTATTGCACAAGTCGAATCGAAGCCCAAGCCTCGATTGACCGCTGGTTCCCTAGCACAACCTGAATCGGCAAATTTTCGCTGAACGACTTCGAAATATGTGCGCTGTGGTGCGGTTGCATCGGTTCGGGGCGGGACTGTCGCCAGACGTGCCACAATCTCCCCATCAACTGCGTTGTCTACTGGTTTGTGAATGGACAGTCGCGCAGAATTGAAGAAACGATTGTGTGTCGCTGCCAACCTCTCGAAAGCAGCCAAGTCTTTGGGAATGAGTGTTGAATGAACCGGTCCGCCCCTTACCGCCTGTCCTCTCTTGCCCTGATCCTGTCGCTGGCCCTGCTGCCCCTGGTACCCGCCCCCGCGCAAGCGCAAGTGTCCGCCTTTGCCCAATCGCTGGCCGTCGCCGCATCGGACGACGCCGAGATTGCCGCCTGGTACGCCAAGACCGCGTATAAGCCGCTTTGGACCGGCGCCGATGATGCCGAAAGGCGGCAGGCGTTCCTTACGGCCATCGCGCGGGCACCTGATCATGGTCTGCCGGCTGTGCGCTATGACGCGGCGGCGCTGACGGCGGCGCTGCAGGCGGCCGAGTCTGAGGGCGACCGGGGCCGGATTGAGGTGGCTTTGACCCGGGCCTATCTGGCCTGGGCGCGGGACCTTACCTCGGGGGCGATTGACCCTGCCAAGGTGGATGCCGGCATCGTGCGCGAGATTGACCGCATCGACCCGCAAACCCTGCTGACCCGGATCGCCAGCGGCAAGCCGCAGGCAGTGCTGGACTGGTTGATGCCAACCTCGGCCGCTTATCTGAACCTGATGAAGGCAAAGATCGGGCTTGAGACGCAGATTGCCAGCGGTGGCTGGGGTGAGACGGTTGCGGTCACCACACTAGAGCCGGGCGATACCGGCCCCGCCGTGGTGGCGTTGCGCGACCGGCTGATGCGGATGGGCTTTCTGCGCGCCACCGCAACGGCCAGCTATGACCGGGCGCTGCAATCGGCGGTGCAGGCATTCCAGCTGGCCCACGGGCTTGAGGCGGATGGCCGCGCCGGCGAAAGCACGATCCAGGAGGTGAACGTCGGCCCCGAAGCGCGGCTGAAATCGGTGATCGTGGCGCTGGAGCGTGAGCGTTGGCTGGATATCGACCGGTCGGCCCGGCATATCTGGGTGAACCTGCCCGACTTCCGCGCCAAGATCATCGAAGACGGCCGCACCGTCTTTGACACCCGCGTGGTGATCGGCAAGAACGTCCCCGACCAGCGCAGCCCGGAGTTTTCCGACCAGATGGACCATATGGTCATCAACCCGTCTTGGGGGGTGCCGCGGTCGATCATCGTCAAGGAATATCTGCCGCTGTTGCAGCAGAACCCCAACGCCGTGGGCCATCTGCAGGTGATCGACGGGCGTGGGCGTGTGGTGCCGCGCGGGTCTGTGAACTTTGCCGCCTATTCGGCGCGCAGCTTTCCCTTTGGCCTGCGCCAGCCACCATCGGACGGCAACGCGCTTGGGCTGGTGAAGTTCATGTTCCCCAACCAGTACAACATCTATCTGCACGACACGCCGTCGAAGTCCCTCTTCGCCAATGAGGTGCGGGCCTACAGCCATGGCTGCATTCGCGTGGCCGACCCCTTCGATCTGGCCTATGCGCTGCTTGCGCTGCAGTCAGCAGACCCGGAGGTTGAGTTTCAGGCTGATCTGGAGACCGGCAAGGAAACCCGCGTGGATCTGGTAAAGCCTGTGCCGGTGCATCTGGTCTATTTCACCGCTTACCCGGACGCCAAGGGCCGCATCGGCTATCGCCGCGATGTCTATGGCCGTGACGCCAAGCTGTTTGAGGCGCTAGAGGCGGCTGGGGTGGCCTTGGCCGGGGTTCAGGGGTAATCCTGTCGCCCTAGCCGCAGACGGAGTTTCCCCATGCCCCACACGATCCGCGACATCGCTGCCGCCCTTGGGGCCGAGGCGGCGGGTGATCTTGACCTGACCGTCACCGGCGCTGCGGAACCTGCGGCGGCGGGGCCAGATACCCTCGCCCTGGCGATGGACCCGCGCTACGGCGGCGGTATCGCCAAGGGCCGAGCGCGGGCGGCGATGGTCTGGCCGGGGGCTGACTGGCAGGCCTTGGGCCTGAAGGCGGCAATCTTTGCCCCGCGCGGGCGGCTGGCGATGGCCGGGCTGACGCGGTTGATGGACCCGGGGCCTGATATCGCGCCGGGGGTGCATGCGATGGCGATTGTCCACCCTTCGGCCAGCGTGGGCAACGGGGCTGCGATCGGGCCATTCGTCACCATCGGCGCGGACGTGGTGCTGGGGGCAGGCGCGCGGATTGCAAGCCACGTCTCCATCGCCGAAGGGGCACGGATCGGGGATGACGCGCTGATCCTGCAAGGCGCGCGGATCGGGGCGCGGGTGACCATCGGCGACCGCTTCATCTGCCAGCCGGGCGCGGTGATCGGGGCGGACGGGTTCAGCTTTGTCACGCCGGAAAAGTCCGGGGTCGAGGAGATCCGCGAGACTTTGGGCACCCGTGAGGGGATCAAGGACCAAAGCTGGACGCGGATACATTCGCTTGGTGCCGTAACCATTGGGGATGATGTGGAAATCGGCGCGAATGCCTGCATTGACCGGGGCACGATCCGCGATACCACCATCGGGTCGGGCACCAAGCTGGATAACCTGGTTCACATTGGTCACAATGTCCAGATCGGGCGGGATTGCCTGCTGTGCGGTCAGGTTGGCATTGCCGGGTCGGCCCGTATCGGCGACCGGGTGGTTTTGGCCGGGCAATGTGGCGTCAATGACAACATCTTTGTCGGCGATGACGTGATTGCAGGCGGGGCAACCAAGATTTTCACCAACGCGCCGGCTGGCCGGGTCCTTTTGGGCTATCCGGCGGTGAAGATGGAAACCCATGTCGAGATGCAAAAGGCGCTGCGGCGTCTGCCGCGTCTTGCCACAAGGGTGGCCTCGCTGGAGAAGGGCGTTCCCTTCGCCCCGGAAGCCGAGTAGGAACCGCGTCGACAAACCGGAATTGCGGGCGGCCATGCGGGCAGACATCGAAGCAGCGGTGATCGAGATTCTGGCGGCCCAGCTGTTGCTGGCCCCGTCAGAGATTTCGCCTGATGCGCGGATCGATGACCTTGGCCTTGATAGCCTTGGCAAGGTCGAGGCGATCTTCGCGCTTGAGGAACGCTTTGGCATCTCGATTCCGTTCAACGCCAATGAACCTGACCGCACCGTGTTTGAATTTGCCTCCGTCCCCGGCATTGTCGATGGCGTGGCCCGGCTGATCGACCAGCGATGAGGCGGGTCGTCATTACCGGCGTCGGCACGGTGAACGCATTGGCGCAAGATGTGCCGGGCACCTTTTCGGCCTTGGTGGAAGGGCGCTGCGGGATCGGGCCGCTGACCTTTCGTGACGCTGACCGGCTGGCAATCCGCATCGGGGCCGAGGTGCGGGACTGGGTGCCCGACCTGCCGCCTTCGCGAATGCCGCTTTACGACCGGGTCACGCAATACGCGCTGGTCGCCGGGGCCGAGGCGATGGCTATGGCAGGACTTGGGGCAGGGCTTGGACCACGCCAAGGCGGGATACTTGGCCCACGCGGAGGCGTGATCCTTGGAACTGCGGCGGGTGGGATTTCCACCTGGGAAGACAGCTATCGCGCTGTCTTTTCCGACGGGAAAACCCGTGTGTCGCCCTTGGTGGTGCCGCGCCTGATGCACAGCGCCCCGGCCTCACATCTGTCGATGGCCTATGGGTTGCAGGGGCCTGTTCTCAGCGTATCTTCCGCCTGCGCCAGTGCCAATCACGCGATGGGGCTGGCCTTGCAGCAGATCAGGCTGGGTGTGGCTGATGTGATGCTGACCGGCGGGTCCGAGGCGATGCTGTGCTTTGGCGGTGTGAAAGCGTGGGAAGGCTTGCGCGTGCTGGCCCCCGATGCCTGCCGCCCGTTTTCCTTGGGCCGCACGGGGATGGTGATCGGCGACGGGGCCGGGGTGCTGGTGTTCGAGGCGGAAGATCACGCCCGCGCAAGGGGTGCCCCAATACTGGCCGAGGTGGCGGGCTTTGGCATGTGCGCCGATGCAGGCGATATCGTTGCCCCCGATCCTGACGGTGCTGCGCGGGCGATGCGTGCAGCCCTTGCCGATGCCGGGATGGCGGCGGGCGATATCGGCTATATCAACGCGCATGGCACCGGCACGCTGGCCAATGACCGCAGCGAAGCGGCGGCCATCTGCCAGGTCTTCGGGGCCACGCCACCGCCGGTATCCTCCACCAAGGCGATGCATGGCCATGCCATCGGCGCCACCGGCGCGCTGGAAGCGGTGGCGTGCTTGCTGGCGCTGGCCCAAGGGATATTGCCGCCCACCATCGGCCATCAGGCGGATGACCCGGACTGCCCGCTGGACGTGGTACCGAACCTCGCGCGCGCCGCGCGGGTCGGGGCTGCCCTGTCCAACGCCTTTGCCTTTGGCGGGCTGAACGCGGTCATGGCGTTTCGGGCGGTCTGAAACGGCCTGCGGCAATGCAAGAAGGCCGGCCCTTGCGGACCGGCCTTTTGCTGTTCTTGTTCCGAAGGTTAGTCGTTCGCAGCAGGCGCTTCGGCGGGGGCCGAGGCGGCGACCGCGGCGTCAGCGGCGGCGTTTGAGGCATCCACAGCGGCCAGACCGGCAGTGAAGCCCTTCAGCGACACCGGCAATTCCACGCGGGCATCTGGGGCCACGAAAGGCACGATCACGATGGTCGCGGTCGCGCCCTTTTTCATCTGCGCCACTTCCTCGGCGGTGAAACCAAGGCGCGAAATGCAGCCGATCTGGGTGCAGAAGGTGAAGGGATATGCCTTCGGCGGGCCGCTGTCGATCTGCAGCGTCATGCCGGCGGTCAGCAGGGTTTCCAGCGGGGCGATAAAGGTTGCACCGGCAACAGCAGGGCCTTCGCTGCCTGCGGGCAGGCTGAACATGGTGAACTCAGCCACCGCGGTGCCGTCACCATCCTTGAGCAGGGTGTAAAGCTGGCACGGGTCGATCCCGGATTCGGTGCGGACGCAACGCTGCTCCCAAGCCTCAAAACTGCCGGCGACATAGGTGTCACCGACCGCGTTGCCGGTGGCAATCTCGGTCCCCATCGAAAGCCCGTCGGCCGAGGCGCCATCGGCGGCAACAGCCTCAGCCGGGGCTTCGGCGGGGGCTTCGGCGGGCTCCTCGGTCGTCTGCGCAAAGAGGGGCGCCCCGCCAAGGGCAATGAGCGGGGCGAGCATCAGCACAAGGGCTGCGGTCTTGGTCTTGGCCATCTGGGGCACTTCCTTCGGTCGGTCAACGTCTGGCCGGTCCTTAGCATGGCGCAGGGGCAGAAGTCAGGCTGGAAAGTGTGACCACGGCAACCTTCTGCCAGTGACCCACACCTTGGACCTGGTGCGCGCCTGGAAAACTGAAAAAGGGCCGGAAAAACCGGCCCTTTGACGAAGTTTTTTATTGCTCCCTGTCGGACTGGCCGACTTCATGAAGGGGACGCTATTGCGGAATGATTTTCTCGTCAACGGGATTCTGCAGGTCTTTTTGGCCTTGGTTGGGGGTGTTCTGACGGAATGGGGCAAAAAAAACCGCGCCTTTTCAGGGGCGCGGCCAGTCAACAGGGAGGAAGTCACCATCACGCCAATCCGAACGGGCCGGCATGATGGGATCAGGCTGGCACAGAGGTGTTAAAAATGTATTTTGTCGGCAAGGCTTATTCCGGGCGGTTGCGGTGTGCAGCGCGCTTGCTAGGTGCAGGGTGACATATGGCGGATCAAATCGGCGCGGATAAAATCGGCGCGGCGGCAGACAGCATCTTCATCGGTGGCGGGGGCGAAGGCTATGGCCAGCCGCAAAGCTTGCTGTTGAAATATGGCAACCGCCACGGGCTGATTGCCGGCGCAACCGGCACCGGCAAGACGGTGACGCTGCAGATTCTGGCCGAGGGGTTTTCGGCCGCCGGGGTGCCGGTGTTTCTGTCCGATGTGAAGGGCGATCTTGCCGGCATCGCGGCTGCGGGTTCGGCCACGCACAAGCTGCATGACGCTTTTGCCAAACGCAGTCAGACCATCGGACTGGACTTGGCCTACCGCGCCTTTCCAGTGATCTTCTGGGACCTCTTCGGTGAGAAGGGCCACCCCGTCCGTGCCACGGTGGCGGAAATGGGTCCGCTTCTTCTGTCGCGCCTGCTGGAACTGTCCGAGGCGCAAGAGGGGGTGATGAACGTCGCTTTCCGCCTGTCGGATGAAGAGGAACTGCCGCTTCTTGACCTCAAGGACCTGCAGGCGCTGCTGACCTTTGTCGCCGAACATGCCGAGGAAATGTCGGCGCGCTATGGCCTTGTGTCCAAGGAATCGGTCGGCGCGATCCAGCGGCGGCTGCTGGTCTTGGAAAACCAGGGCGGGGCCAGCCTTTTTGGCGAACCCGCGCTGGAGCTGGCAGACCTCATGACGGTCGATGGCGAGGGCCTGGGGCGGATCAGCATTCTGGCGGCGGACAAGCTGATGAACTCTCCGCGCCTCTATGCCACCTTCCTGCTGTGGCTCTTGTCGGAACTGTTCGAGATGCTGCCCGAGGTGGGCGATCCCGACAAACCCAAGCTGGTATTCTTCTTTGACGAGGCGCACCTTTTGTTCGACGACGCGCCCACGGCGCTGGTGTCGAAGGTAGAGCAGGTCGCGCGGCTGATCCGGTCCAAGGGGGTGGGGGTTTATTTCATCACCCAGAACCCGGCGGACGTGCCCGAGGATATTCTGGGCCAATTGGGCAACCGCGTGCAGCACGCCTTGCGCGCCTTTACCGCCAAGGACCAGAAGGACCTGGCCAAGGCGGCGGAAACCTACCGCCCGAACCCCCGCTTCAAGATTGACGAGGCGATCCGCGATGTCGGCACCGGTGAGGCGGTGACCTCGTTGCTTGAGGCAAAGGGCATCCCCGGCATCGCCGAGCGGACGCTGATCCGCCCGCCGTCCAGCCAGCTTGGACCCTTGGACGATGCCACGCGGGCGGCGGTCATGGCGGCCTCGCCCGTCAAGGGCAAGTATGATGTGGCGGTGGACCGTGACAGCGCCTGGGAACGCCTGCGCGCCCGCGCCGACAAGGCCGCAAAGGACGCGGCTGCCGTTGAAGCCCGCGAGGGTGAAGCGCGTGAGTTTGAAAAGGCCCGCCGCTATGACGGCAAGGCTGACGCCGCGCCAAAGAAATCTACCAGCCGGTCGGACAGCGTCGGCACCGCCTTTGCCAAAAGCTTTGCCCGCCAGTTGGGCACCAAGTCGGGGCAGGCGATCATTCGCGGTGTGCTTGGCTCGATCTTCGGCAAGCGCTGACGGGTAGGGGGCGCTAAAGCGTCAGCCCGTCGAACAGGGCCGCCAGCGCTGCATGGGCGCGCGGGCGGCGGTTTTCGTCCACTTGCCCCTCAGCCGCCCAGAAGGCCAAGTTAATGGCCGCGCCGTTCAGAAGATGCCCCAGCGCCTCGGCATCCGGGGCGTGGATGCGGCGGGTGGTGATCAGGCGCTGCAGGTCGGCGACCATGGCGCCAAAGCCTGACTCCATCAGGATATCCACCGACTTCATCCCCAGAACGGCTGGCGCGTCCTGAAACAGGATGCGGCAGCGGTCTGGCCGCAGGACGGCGTCAAGATAGACATGAAAACAGGCACGAAAGCCGTCCCAAGGGTCGGGCGTGGCCTCCCAGACCACCTGCATCTCAGCCGCGATTTCGGCGTCGATCCGGCGCAGGACCGCCTCGAACAGGCCCGCCTTGTTGGTGAAGTGATGGTGCAGCGCGCCGCGTGTCACCCCCGCCTCGGCGGCAAGGGCGTCCAGCGACACCTCGGCAAAGCCATGCGTGGCAAAGGCCTGATGCGCGGTGGCGATCAGCCGGTCCGTCGTGGCAAGGGCAGCCTCGGCCCGAGTTTTGCGGTCAGTTGACATACGGCCCGTATGTGATAATTTGACATACGAACCGTATGTCAGATGGTGAGCCAGCGCAAGATGTCCACCGCATCGACCATTCGCCGCGAGGTTCCGGCTATCCTGGCGCTGGCGGTGCCCATCGTGGCAGGGCTTGGCGCGTCCACGCTGCTGGGGGTCACGGATTCGGTGATGCTTGCGCCCCTGGGGCCGCTGCCATTGGCGGCGGTGGGGATCACCAACGCGGTGGCGGTGATCCTTTGGGCGGCAATCTATGGCCTGTTGTCGGCGATGTCGGTGCGGGTGGGTGCTGCACATGGGGCGGGGCAGGGGCGGCGGATACCGGGCCTTCTGCGCAACGGGCTGGTGCTTGGGGCCGTGGTGGGGGTGGCTGGGGCGGCGGTGATGCTGGCGGTCTGGCCGCTGCTGCCGATGCTGGGACAGCCACCTGAGGTGCTGGCAATCATGTTCCCTTACTGGGTGGCGATTTCGCTGCTGATGCTGCCTTTTTCCGTGCTGACGGTCTTCAAGGCCACGTTCGAGGCGGTTGACCGTCCCTGGGTGGGCGCCGGTTTTGCTTTTCTTGCCGTGGGGATCAACGTGCCCCTGAACTATGCGCTGATCTGGGGGATCGGCCCTTTGCCGCAACTGGGGTTGACGGGCGCGGGCATCGCCTCGCTTGTCGCGGAAAGCCTGGCCCTCGCGGTGGCCTGGGGATTTTGGGCGCGGGCGCGGTCGATGCGGCGGCTGCGCTTGCGCGCCGGGATCAGCGGGGCCGAAATCGCCAGCGTGGCGCGTGAGGGCGCGCCTTTGGGCCTGATGTATGTGGCCGAGACGGGGGCGATGGCGGTGGCCACGCTGATGATCGGCACCTTTGGCGCGGTGGCGCTGGCGGGCAACCAGGTCGCGATGAGCGTGGGAGGCCTTCTCTACATGGTGCCCTTGGGCGTGGCGGGGGCCGTGGCGATCCGCGTTGCGCAGGAACGTGGCGCAGGCAACAGCGCTGCACTGCGCCCGATCACCGGGGCGGCGCTGGGTTTGGCGACGCTGTGGCTGGCGACGGCGGCGATCCTTCTGGGGCTATATGGCCGCACCGTCGCTGGCTGGATCACGGATGAGGCCGAGGTGATCACCATCGCCGCCGCGATCTTCTTTGTCTTCGCCTTTGCGCAGGTGATGGACGGGGTGCAATCCACCATGACCGGGGCCTTGCGGGGCCTGTCAGACACGGGATTTCCGGCGCTGGTGTCGCTGGGGGCCTATTGGGTGCTTGGGCTGCCGCTTGGCTGGGTGCTGGCGCATCAGGTGGGCATGGGGCCGTCCGGCATCTGGGCGGGGTTCGTGATTGCGCTGGGGCTTGCGGGGCTGATCCTCGTCTGGCGCTTTCTTCGGCAGACCGGACCGGCTAGGCTCCCGCCAAACCCCGGAGGAACCCCATGAAACGATCCCGTATCAACGACATCATGCGCAGCGCGGATGACCTGATCCGCCAGCATGGCTTTGTGCTGCCACCCTTTGCCTACTGGACGCCAGACCAGTTCAAGGCCCGTACCGATGCAGGCGCCATCGTCAGCGCCCGCTGCGGCTGGGACATCACCGATTACGGCCAGGGCCGGTTCGATGCGATGGGCCTCTTCCTCTTCACCCTGCGCAACGGGCGGCTGGCCGATCTGCAGCGCGGCGGCGGCATGTGCTATGCCGAGAAACTCCTGATCAGCCGGCAGGACCAGCTAAGCCCGATGCACACCCATGTCATCAAGGCCGAGGATATCATTAACCGCGGTGGGGCTACTTTGGTGGTAGAGCTGTTCGGGTCGGACGATCAGGGCAACTTTGCCCCCGACAAGGGCGGCGTGGTCCACTGCGATGGCATCCCGCGGCGGTATGGCCCCGGTGAAAAGCTGCGCTTTGCGCCAGGGGAAAGCGTGACGCTGATGCCGGGCGACTGGCATGCCTTCTGGGGCGACGGCGGCGATGTGCTGATCGGCGAAGTGTCGACCGTCAACGACGACGTGACCGACAACATCTTCCGGGAACCGATTGGCCGCTTTGCCGAGGTTGAGGAGGATGAGGCCCCGCTGCACCTTCTGGTCAGCGATTACGACCGCTGGCTTTAAGGCAATCGGGTTGCAACGCAAAAGGGGGCGCCAGTGGCGCCCCCTTTGTCTTGTGTGCGTCAGATAGGTCAGTCGTTCGCGGCAGGCGGGCAGACGCCACCCACCAGCGCGGTTGCGCAAGCGGGTGCGGCCGGCACGGCCGGTGCCGGTGCCACCACCACAGCCGGGGCCGCCGCGTCGACCACCGGGGTCACCACAGCCGCGCCACCCACCGCAATCGACGGCGGCGGCAGTACTTTCAGCGTGGGCACCGCGCCTGCGGGCAACACAAGGGCGGGCGCCACGACATCCTTTTTCTTAGGCGCGGGGGACTTGGGGATATAAAGCCCCTTCGGCATCTCACCGCTGGCGGTCAGCACGACGACTTTTTCCCCGCCCTGCAGACGGTTGTAGAGGTCAATCACGTCCTGGTTGATCATCCGGATGCACCCGGATGAGGCATTGCGCCCGATCGACTTCCAGTCCGGGGTGCCGTGGATACGGTAGCCATAGTCGATGCCACCCGATTTCAGATAAATCGCCCGTGCGCCCAAGGGGTTGGTCGGGCCGCCCGGCTGGCCCTTTTCCCATTTGGCCAGCTTGGGGTCACGTTCGATCATCTCTTTCGGGGGGGTCCAGGTCGGCCACTGCTTTTTCTCGACCACATCCGCCGTCCCCGACCATTCAAACCCTGCGCGGCCAACGGAAATGCCGTAGCGGATCGCCTTGTTCTTGCCGACGACGTAATACAGCAGCCGCGTCTTGGGGTTGATGATGATGGTGCCCGGCAGTTGGTCCGTCTCATACGCGACGACCTGGCGGCGGTAGGTTTCGGGAATCTCTTCCTGCGGCAGGGCAGGAATCTGGATCCCGGCGTCCATCGACGCCACATAGACGTTCTCATCCGCCTTTGGCAGCGGCTGGTTCGAGGTCGAGGGGCTAAGCGATGGATCGACGCAAGCGCCAAGAACCATCAGGGCCAGAACAGCCGGGGCAACAGCGCGGTGGCGGAAAAGGGCGGACATCAGACGCATCACAGGGGCTTTCTTGTGCACAGGCCGAGAGGGGAAGGCCCACGGCTTCTTTACCAGACGGTAACCGAGCCGTGAGCGCACGTCAAACCATGCCCCCCCGGGAATGTGATCACGGGCGCGTGAAAATCACGTCAAATCAGGGTAAAAGCCGGGTTACCTGACGCTGTAGCCCGTCTTGTGGCCCCAGATCGGGTCAGACCGGCGACAGGAACATGCGGGAAGGGTGATCGGTAAACCTGTCAAGATCTTGATCCCTTGCGGCCCGGGCATTCCGAGCCAGCACGTCACAAAACGCGCCAGCGGTTCCGGTGCCCAGCCCCTTGCGGCAGGACAAAGGCCATTGCGGCACTGCGACAGCAGGCCAGTCGTGCGGAAGCGGGGTATCGCTCAACCAGCGGCGACGGCATCAACCTCAACCAGCAGCGCGGGCGAGGCGAGGCCCGCGACAATCAGCAGCGTCGCCGCCGGGGGCGGGGCGTCACCAACCCAGGCGTCGCGCCGCGCACGGTAGGTGGCCACCGCCTCGGGGGTGTTTTCGGTCAGATAGACCGTGATCTTCATCAGGTTGGCCCGGTCCATTCCGGCCGCTGCCAAGGCGCGGTCGACGTTGGCAAGGGCGGTGTCCAGCTGGTCGGCCAGCCCTTGGGCCAGGGTGCCATCGGGGTGAATGCCGATCTGGCCGGAAATCTCCAGCCGCCGGGTGGCACCATCGGCCAGCGCGCATTGGCTGTAGCGCGAGGCGGGCTGCGGCAGGGTTGGCGGGGTCCAGAGCCGGATCATCAGGTCACCGCCGCGCGCTGTTTGAACGCGGGTTTGTCCCAGGTGCCGTAGTCGATGATCCGGGCCAGCACGCTGACCGCGCGGGCCACGTCATCTTCATCAATGTAAAGCGGCGTAAAGCCAAAGCGCAGGATGTCGGGCGCACGGAAATCGCCGATCACGCCCTCATGGATCAGGGCCTGCATGATGGCATAGCCTTCGGGGTGGCGGAACGACACCTGACTGCCGCGCATCAGGTGGGACCGGGGCGTGGCAAGGGTCAGACCCTTGACCCGCGCTTCAACCCCTTTGATGAACTGGTCTTGCAGGCGCAGGGATTGGGCATGCACCTCGGCCATGTCGACGCCGTTCCAGACATCCATCGCGGCCTCAAGGGCGGCCATCTGCAGGACCGGGGGCGTGCCCACGCGCATCCGTTCGATCCCGGCGCCGGGGCGGTAGTCCAGATCAAAGGCAAAGGGAGCCGCATGCCCCAGCCAACCCGACAGGGCAGGGCGCGCGACCTCAGAATGGCGGGGGGCCACATAGATGAAGGCCGGGCCACCGGGGCCGGAATTGAGGTATTTATAGGTGCAGCCCACTGCGAAATCAGCGCGCGCGCCTGCAAGGTCAACCGGGATCGCGCCCGCCGAATGGGCAAGGTCCCAGACCGTGATCGCCCCCATTTCATGCGCGCGGGCGGTGATGTCGGCCATGTGGTGGCGGCGGCCTGTGCGATAGTCCACCTCGGTCAGCATGACCACGGCCACGGTGTCGTCAATTGCGGCCATCGCCTCTTCCGGCGCGACGGTCTTGAGCCGGTATTGCCCGCCAAGCGTGCGGCAAAGGCCCTCGGCCATGTAAAGGTCGGATGGAAAGTTGCCGGTGTCCGACAGGATCACCCGGCGTTTGGGGTTCATCTCAAGCGCCGAGGCCAGGGCCTGATAGACCTTGATCGACAGGGTATCGCCCAGAACCACCGTCCCCGGCTCCGCCCCGATCAGGCGGCCCACCCGGTTGCCAAGCGCCGCCGGCTGCGCCATCCAGCCCGCCGTGTTCCAGCCGCGGATCAGCATTTCCCCCCATTCGGCCTGCACCACCCGGTCCACCGCCGCCGGGGCGGTCTTGACCATCGGCCCAAGCGAGTTGCCGTCAAGGTAGATCACCCCCTCGGGCAGGTGGAACAGGGCCTTCTTGGCGGCGAAATCGATGGGCATGGGCAGTCTCCTTCGGGGGCAGTTATCGGGGGAACGGCCGGCAAAGCCAAGATGCAACTGCGCGGCTTGCAGGGCGGGGCGGTGTTGGCCTATTTCATCGCGAAAGGTAAAGGAGTGACCGATGCGCCAGATTTTGGCCCTGATCGACCTGCCGCCGGTGTGGCTGGCCCTGCATGTGATTGCCGCCTGGACGCTGGCACCAATCTCTCCGCCCCTCTTTGGCGCGACTGGGGATTGGCTTGGTCAGGCGCTGGTGCTGATGGGTGTGGGGATCACGCTGGTCGCGGTCTTGCAGATGACCCACCATCAGACGACCGTGATCCCGCGTCGTGACCCCTCGGCCATTGTCACCACCGGGCTGTTCGCCTGGTCGCGCAACCCGATCTATCTGGCGGATGTGCTGATCCTGACCGGGGCGATCCTTTGGCTGGACGCAGGCTTGGCGCTGCCCCTGGTGGCGGTGTTTGTCTGGCTGATCCAGACCCGATTCATCCGCGATGAAGAGGCGCGGCTGACCATCGCCTTCGGGCCCGAGTTCGACCTCTGGGCCGCGCGCACCCGGCGCTGGATCGGGCGGAAATAGAGAGAGCCTGTGCAGCAAACTGGGGTTTGAAATATTGTTGCGCAATGATAGATGCGACAGGTTGGTTTATGGCGCTGGCGGCAGAAGCGGGGGAAGACGGTGAAAATCGGGGCACTTACTGAGGTTTTTCCGGGCGAGGCCCGGGTGGCGATGACGCCGGATTCGGCCACTCAACTTGTCAAGTTGGGCCATAGCGCCTGCATTCAGTCCGGCGCAGGGCTCAAGGCGGGTTTTTCGGACGCGCTTTACACCGCCGCCGGGGTGACCGTGCTGCCAACGGCCGCTGAGGTGATCGCCGCCGTTGACGTGGTCGTAAAGGTGCGCGGTCCTGAGGCGGCGGAACTGGCGACGCTTGCAGAAGGGCAGACGCTGATCAGCTTCTTCTGGCCCGCCCAGAACCCCGAACTGCTGGAGGCTGCGGCCAAGAAAAACCTGACCGTGGTCGCCATGGACATGGTTCCCCGGATCAGCCGCGCGCAGAAGATGGACGCGCTGTCGTCGATGGCCAACATCGCGGGCTACCGCGCCGTGATTGAGGCTGGCAACAACTTTGGCCGCTTCTTCACCGGTCAGGTGACGGCAGCAGGCAAGGTGCCGCCCGCCAAGGTGCTGATCGTCGGCGCCGGGGTTGCCGGTCTTGCCGCCATCGGCACCAGCGTGTCCTTGGGTGCCATCGTCTACGCCTTCGACGTGCGCCCTGAAGTGGCCGAGCAGATCGAATCTATGGGCGCAAGTTTTGTCTATCTGGAGTTTGATGCCTCCGAATTGCCCGACGGGGCGGCAACGGGCGGTTATGCGGCCCCCTCCACGCCCGAGTTTCAGGCCAAGCAGCTGGCGAAGTTCCTCGAGCTTGCGCCCGAGATGGACATCGTCATCACCACCGCGCTGATCCCCGGACGGCCCGCACCAAAGCTGTGGACCGCCGAGATGGTGGCCGCGATGAAACCGGGTTCGGTCATCGTCGACCTTGCGGCGGAACGTGGCGGCAACTGCGACCTGACGGTGCCGGACCAGAAGATCGTCACCGACAACGGCGTGACCGTGGTTGGCTATACCGACTTCCCCAGCCGGATGGCCGCGCAGGCCAGCACGCTTTATTCGACCAACATCCGCCACATGCTGACGGACCTGACGCCGAAGAAAGATGGCGTGATCCTGCACAACATGGAGGATGACGTGATCCGCGGCGCCACCGTGGCGCATGTGGGGGCCGTGACCTATCCGCCACCACCGCCAAAGATCGCGGCGATTGCTGCCGCCAAGCCAAAGCCGAAAGTGGTCGAGCTGACGCCCGTTGAACGCCGCGCGCAAGAAGTGGCTGCCTTCAAGGCGCAGACCCGCAATCAGGTGGGGATGCTGGTGATCGGCGGTGGGTTGATCCTGCTGGCGGGGCTTTATGCGCCGGCCAGCTTCATGAGCCACTTCATCGTCTTCGTGCTGTCGGTCTATGTCGGCGTGCAGGTGATCTGGAACGTCAGCCACAGTCTGCACACGCCGTTGATGGCCATTACCAACGCAATTTCGTCGATCATCATTCTGGGTGCCTTGATGCAGATCGGCTCGGGCAACTGGTTGGTCGTCATCCTTGCCGCACTCAGCGTGTTCATGGCGGGGATCAACATTTTCGGTGGCTTCATGGTCACCCGGCGCATGCTTGCCATGTTCCAGAAGTCGTAAGGGGCACGCATCATGGAATACGGATTCACCACTGCGGCCTATGTGGTTGCGGCTGTTCTGATCATCCAGTCCCTGGGTGGGCTGTCCGGACAGGAAAGTGCCAAGCGCGCCGTCTGGTATGGCATTGTCGGCATGGCCTTGGCCATACTCGCCACGCTGGCCGGGCCCGGTGCGGGCAACTGGGTTGTCTCAGCGGTGATGATCGCTGCGGGCGGGGCCATCGGCTATGTCGTGGCACAGCGCGTGCAGATGACCGAAATGCCGCAGCTGGTGGCGGCGATGCACAGCCTTGTCGGCCTTGCGGCGGTGTTCATCGGCATCAATACCCACGTCGAACTGGTGGGCATTTCCAACGCGGTTGCCGCAGCAGGCCTGACCTGCACCGACCCAGCGTTCAGCGCCGTTCTGTGTGCCGAGAAATTTGGCCAACCAGCGTTGTTTGCCGACCTGCACGGCTTTGCGCTGAAGGTGGCACAAAAGATCGGCGTCGAGATCACGATCCTGCGGGTGGAAACCTTCCTTGGCATCTTCATCGGCGCGGTCACCTTCACCGGGTCGGTCATCGCCTATGGCAAGCTGGCGGGCAAGGTTGACGGCAAGGCCACCAAACTGCCGGGCGGGCATCTGCTGAACGCCACGGCTGCGACGATCTCGTTGGTGATGCTGGTGGTGTATCTGCAAAGCGGGTCGTCGCTGGCCCTGATTGCCATGACGCTGGCGGCCCTCTTCATCGGCTATCACCTGATCATGGGGATCGGCGGCGCGGACATGCCGGTCGTGGTTTCCATGCTGAACAGCTACTCTGGCTGGGCGGCGGCGGCGATCGGCTGTTCGCTGTCGAACGACCTGCTGATTGTGGTCGGTGCGCTGGTCGGCTCCTCGGGTGCGATCCTGTCCTACATCATGTGCAAGGCGATGAACCGGTCGTTCATCAGCGTTATCCTTGGCGGTTTTGGCGGCACCACCGGCCCGCAAATGGCGGTCGAAGGCGAACAGATCGCCATCGACACCGAAGGCGTGGCCGCGGCCTTGAACGATGCTGACAGCATCATCATCATCCCAGGCTACGGCATGGCGGTGGCGCAGGCGCAGCAGTCGGTGTCAGAACTGACCCGCAAGCTGCGCGCCAAGGGCAAGACGGTGCGTTTTGCAATCCACCCGGTTGCAGGCCGCTTGCCCGGCCACATGAACGTGCTTCTGGCCGAGGCGAAGGTGCCCTACGACATCGTGCTTGAGATGGACGAGATCAACGATGATTTCCCCACCACCGACGTGGCCATCGTCATCGGGTCGAATGACATCGTGAACCCGGCCGCGCAGGAAGACCCGAACAGCCCCATCGCCGGGATGCCGGTCTTGGAATGCTGGAAGGCGAAACAGGTGTTCGTGTCCAAGCGCGGGCAGGGCACCGGCTACTCGGGCATCGAGAACCCGCTGTTTTACAAAGAGAACACCCGGATGTTCTACGGCGACGCCAAGAAGTCGCTGGATGCCCTCTTGCCGCTGATCGACTGACCAATGCAAAACGCCTGCAGGGTGGGCACTTAAGCCCACCCTGTGCGGCCCGCTTCAGCGAAACTGCAACACCTGCCCGGCATACCCCGGTATTCCCGCATTTCGCTGGCAAGGCCCGGCCCGGCGGCCTAATTCTGCTGTGAAGACAGCCAAAGGCGCCCCATGCCCCCGATCTCAGACCACCCGCTTCGCTATGCCACCGTGAATGAGCTGCACGCGCGGCCCTTCCCTGCGCTTGAGGTGCCCTCAACCGCTGTCTACGTCGCGATCAAGGAACCCGTGCAGGCGCAGAACCGCGACCGGACCAAGGACCTTGCCCATCTTCTGTCCCTATTGGACCGGCACGGATCGGCGCACCCGCAGCCGGGTGCCACGCATTTCCAAGGGCCCATCGGCAGGGCCGAGATGAAATGGGAAAGCCATACCGAGTTTGTGACCTACACCGCCTTTTCGCGCGGCGTGTCAAAGCGCCCCTATGACCCCGCCGACGCCGAGCTTCTGCCCGAAGACTGGCTGGCCGCCGCCCCCGGCAAACGGCTGACCTCGGTCCTGATCCGGATAGAGCACATGCCGGACAGCGAAGCAGCGCTGTTTGCGCAACTGGATGACTGGTTCGTGCCGGAAAGCCTGGCCGTCAGCCGCGTTGTTGACGGGGCCGCCGTCATTGCGGGCGATTTCCGCGTGGACCCGGCCGGCCACATGCGCTTTGCCGTGTTCGTCAAGCCCGGCACCGGCCCGCGCCGGGTGGGCCGGATCGTCCAGCGCCTGTGCGAGATTGAAACCTACCGCGCCATGTCGATGCTTGGGCTGATGCGGTCACGCGATCTGTCGGGCACGCTGAACGCGCTGGACCCCCGGTTGTCGGCGCTGGTCTCGGGCCTTGATAACGCCGAACCGGCCCCTGAGGCGGCGCTGCACAACCTGCTGACCATCTCGGCCGAGCTGGAAAGCCTTGCGGTGCAGTTTTCCTTCCGCTTCGGCGCGACGGCGGCCTATGAGGCGATCGTCAACCAGCGGATCGAGGTTCTGCGTGAGGCGCGAATCGAGGGCCGGCAGACCTTTGCCGAATTCATGATGCGTCGCTATGATCCCGCGATGCGCACGGTGAAATCGTCCGAAGGGCGGTTGCAGGCCATGGCAGACCGCGCCCAGCGGGCGGCGGAACTGCTGCGCACGCGGGTGGATGTGGAACGGTCAGCCCAGAATCAGAAGCTGCTGGAAAGCATGGACAAACGCGCAGATCTGCAATTGCGGCTGCAACGCACGGTCGAAGGGCTGTCTGTGGTGGCGATCAGCTACTATGCGGTCAGTCTTGCGGCCTATCTGGCCTATCCCTTCGCTCAGGCGCTGCACATGGGCAAAGAGGCGCTGACGGCTGCCCTTGTCCTGCCAGTCGTGGGCCTTGTCTGGCTGATGGTCCGCCGGGTGCGTCAGGCGTTGCACTAAAGCCGCCAGCGCCGTGGTGATGGCGCTGGCCTTGCCCGTTCAGCGGCCCCGGATCCGCGGGTCCAAGGCATCACGCAACCCGTCGCCGATGTAGTTTACGCTCAGCACCGTCAGCGAGATGGCAAGACCCGGAAAGATCACCCGTTCGGGATATTGCTGCATGTATTCCAGCCCCTCGAACAGCAGGCGGCCCCAGGTCGGAAAGTCGGGTGGAAAGCCCAGGCCCAGGAAGGACAGGACCGATTCGGTGATGATCGCCTCGGCGACCCCCAGCGTGGCGGCGACCATGACCGGTGAGATGACGTTCGGCAGGATATGCCGAAGGATCACGCGGCGCGGCGTGGCCCCGATCGACCGCGAGGCCAGCACATATTCGCGTTCCTTCAGCGCCAGAACCTCACCCCGGACAATGCGGGCAGCGTGCATCCAGCTGGTCACGCCGATGGCGAAGACGATCAGCACGAAGGCCCCCATCTCAGGCCCCATCGCGCGCGACAGGTCATCGCGGAACAGCATGACCATGACAAGAAGAAGGGGGATCAGCGGCAGCGCCAGAAACATGTCGGTCAGCCGCATCAAGGGGCCGTCCAGCCGCTTGAAATAGCCCGCGAGCACCCCGATCAGCGTGCCAAGGAAGATGGCGATGATCATCGCGACAAAGCCCACGGCAAGGCTGACCTTGCCCGCAGCCATCATCCGCTGCATCTGGTCGCGGCCCAGCTGGTCGGTGCCCATGGGGTGCGCCCAGCTGGAACCAAGGTTCTTGCTTTTCAACGCCTCGACAACGGTCAGCTTCTCGGGGTTCCAGACCAGGGGCCCGATCACCGAAAACACGATCAGAAGGCCAAGGACGATCAGTCCGAAGACCGCGCCCTTGTGCTTGCGAAACTGCGCCCAGACGGCGCCGCGAAAGGATTCTGGCCGCTCGGCGAGGGAGGTGTCAGTCATAGCGGATCCTTGGGTCAAGCATGCCATAAAGAAGGTCAGCGATCAGGTTGAAAAACACGATCAGGATCGCAAAGATGAAGGCAAGTGTCTGCACCATCGGCAGATCGTTGCCCCGGATCGCCTGGATCAGCGCCGACCCGATGCCGTTCACCCCGAACAGGTTTTCGGTGATGATCGCGCCGCCAAAGATCGACGGGATGCCAAGCGCGATGACGGTCACCACCGGGATCAGCGAATTGCGCAGGACGTGTTTCAAGACCACGGTCCGTTCGTCCAGGCCCTTGGCGCGGGCGGTGCGGACGTAATCCTGGCTCATGTTCTCCAGCATGGACGACCGCATGTAGCGGCTGATAGCCGCGGCGTTTGCCAGCCCCAGCACCATCACCGGCATTGCCATCTGGCGCAACTGCTTGAGGAAACTCTCCCAATCGGTCACGACAAGCGTGGTGTCGTACTTCGTGGGAAACCAGCCCAGCCATACCGCGAAGATGATGATGAAGAGGGTGCCGGTAAAGAAGGTCGGCACCGAAAAGCCGATCATCGCGAACATCGTGCCGAACTGGTCAAACAGGGAATACTGCTTGTAGGCCGAATAGATCCCGATCGGCAGGGCGATCAGGACACCGACCAGATAGGCGGTGCCGATCACGGTCAGCGTCTGTGGCAAACGCTCGCCAATCAGGGGGAACACCGGGCTGCGGCTTTGATAGCTGATGATGCGCTGCATGCCCTCGGCGTAATTGGTGCCAAAGATCGCATCAAAGCCGTTCAAGGGTTCGACCCAGAAGAACTGCTTCAGCCACAACAGATAGCGGATATGCAGGGGTTCGTTGACGCCCAACGCCTCAAGGATCTTGGCGCGCACTTCGGGCGGCACGGTCAGCGGAATTTCCGAGGCGGGGCTTCCGGGGGCAAGATCCACCAGGAGGAAAATGACCAGACTGATCAGCAGAAGCGTCGGGATGGCCAGAAAAAGCCGTCTCAGCGTGAAGGTGAGCATGGGGCGGGCGCCTCTGGTCAGCAGTCGGGTAGGGGCAGGTTGACGGGGGCATTGCGGCCCCCGCCGGTAGGATGGGCCAAATTGCCCAACCAACCTCAGATCAAATAACGCCGCACCAGTCCAGGACGTTAAACAATTAGGTGTGCCAGGTGTTAAGCACGGC
>JBBQVR010000046.1:0-23321 GCA_038211355.1 Rhodobacterales bacterium
GCCGTCATCCCGCTGCAGCATCGCGATCAACAGCGCCTGCTTGGTGCCCGCGCGCGGGGTCGGCGGCTTTGCCACGTGTTCTGCTTGCCCTCTTCTGTGCGAGGCTGTCATTCCCTTGGCTTTATTCTGCGCAATCCCGATTGCCAGAAGCCCGGCGTCGGTGACCACCAGCATGGTTCCATGCCCATCGCCGGTCTCGCGCCAGAGCGGTTCGCCGCGCCGTAGGTTGGCGTCGACCTCCTGCAGCCACCCGTGTTCGATCATCTTGGTGACGGCCATCTTCGCCGCCGCCCCGGCGAGCCCCTTCGGCAACGGCAAGGCGATGTTGTCAGGGCGCTGGGCCCCGGCGCTGAGGATGATGGTCTGGGTTTCAGTCAGCTTGGTCATGGCGGGTTCCTCTACTGGTCGTTGGTGGCAAGGAAGGCGGCAATGCGCGACATCAGGTCGTTGTGGCCGTCGGCATCCGCACCGATGATCACGTCGCCATTGTCGTCGCGGTCCAGATCGGCGACCTCGCGCAGCAAGGCGATGGCATCGTCGCAGGCGGCGAGGCGTTCGGCCTCCCACGCAGCCGTGATCGCGTCCTGCTCGATCTGGTGGCGCTGTGCAGGATCAAGCGGCATGCTCGCCCTCCTTGAAAGCGCTGTCGCTGATTTGGCGCAGCAGGCTCGCGTAAAGGTTCAGCGTGCCGACGTCGCACCAGTTGATTTCGTCGGGGTGGGTCTCAAAATGGTCGTCACTCAGGGCCTTCAGCCGCTCGAGCATCGCGTCGATCTGGAACTTGGTGGCCATGAAGGCGTCGAGGGCTTTGGTGTTGTCAGTAGGGGCGCGGCGGGTGGTCATGGCGCTGTCTCCGGGGTGAGTTGCATCGTTTTCGTGTAATCACCATCACTCCGGTGAAAGCACTAGTGTAGGTAAATCCAAGCAATATCATTGATTTATGATTACACTTTCGGCGCTGTTCGATCCGCATTGGCTTGTGGCACCACATGCACCCACTGGCATCCGATCCACATGTAGAGGTGCGCAAACTCCCGCGTCGGGCACGGCAGGATGCACGGATCACGGGGCGGGCTGAAGCAATCCAGCGCCTCGAGCGTGACCTGCCATATCTCGCGGGCGGTGAGGATATCCTCGTGCTTCCAGCGCGCCAGCGCAGGCAGCATGTGAGCGGGATAGCCGTCGAAATGGACGTAGACATGCGCCCATTCCTCGGGGCCAATCTGGATGGCGATCTGCGCGCGGGTGCTCATGGCCCTGCCTCAGATCAGCTGCAGGTCGACCAGCATCGCGCTGGCGGCGGCCAGCTTCGCGGTCGGCAGGTGGATCTTGATGTGCGAGAAGAGGTCCGAGCAGTCGGCGTTATCGGCATGGGTCAGGTGTC
The DNA here is from genome assembly GCA_038211355.1 of Rhodobacterales bacterium. Classification (GTDB taxonomy): domain Bacteria; phylum Pseudomonadota; class Alphaproteobacteria; order Rhodobacterales; family Rhodobacteraceae; genus Tabrizicola. Next base: position 1,385 of record JBBQVR010000046.1, read on the forward strand.
CATCAACAGGCACTTCAGCGTTCTGCCAGCGATCCTGCTGCACAGCACACTCAACTGGTCGGCCATCGCGCTGCCGGTAATGCCGGTTGGTGGCGAAACGCGGCTCTATACGATTGCGGTGACGCTGTTGATCGTGACTGCGGTGATTGCGATTCTGAAGCCGGGGCCGCATGTAGCCCGGAAAGGCTATCCCAGATGATGGTGGTCTATCTTCTTCAATTGGTCCTACCGTTGGTGCCGATCCTCTGGCTGGCCATCCTGCCACCGCCCGGCAAAGTTGGAGGTCGTGACTGATGCCGCTGGAGCTTGGTCATCGGCCACCAAAACGGTGGCAAGGTTGATAGACCAATCCCTTTACTGGATCGTCAAGAACAGCGGCAGTATTCACCAGTGGCCCTGACGCCAGAATTGTCAAAGGTCCGGCTCCCAATGCCGAACTCAACGCAGTGACGCCGGGCGATCTGCAGCGGGCAGCGCTTGCAAAGTCCCCGGAATGACCCGGATTGCCACCATGCTGCTTTCAGAGATCAGGGCCAACCGTGCCGTCACCGTGTGCTCAAATACGTTGCCCGGCGCGTAGCCTAAGCTTATCGAAAACCGGACGAGGTCCGTACCATTTTCAGCTCATCACAGAGTGGCAAGGCAATGACCAAAATCATTGCAAGGCAAGGCATGACACCACAAGTGGCATCGGTATCAACTTCGCCCTGACTCAATTTTAAGGGGACTTAGCCCTTTTTGACTTCTTTCAACTTGTCGATGCCAAGCACCTTCAGCGCCAGGCTTTCATAGAAGGGCTCGCTTTTGCCCTGACGCAGTTTGCGCAGGAAGTACTTCTCGAACCCGACCTTGGCGAGGTGGACCCATTTGCCGGACGACGACCAGTTGACGTTGCGCGGCGGGATTTGCGGTTGCGCTACGAAAGCAATGCCCCCGTCACCGAAATCGGCCAGACAGATGGCGTTCCAGGTGCCTACCTGATCGGGCTCTTTGCCGCGCACAAGGTTGCCGATGTTATGCGCGGTGGCGGTCACCATGCTTTCAATCATGAAACCGGTCTTGGGCACACCACAGGCGACAGGCGTGGGGGCCAGCGGCGGGATCGCCACACAGACGCCGACCGCAAAGATGTTCTTGTGCTTCGGGTTCTGCTGGTGCTGATCCACGATGGTGAATCCGCGCGGATTGGACAGACCTTCGATCCCCGACACCGGCTTGATGCCCCGAAACGCGGGCAGCATCATCGAATAAACGAAAGGCAGAACTTTTTCCGGCTTTGCCACACCGTCATCGCCCACCTCCTCGACGGTCATCTTGCCGTCCTCGACCTTTTTCACCCGGGTTGAGGTCATCCATTTGATGGTTTTTGACCGCATCTCGGATTCCAGCAGACCCTTGGTATCCCCGACCCCGTCCAGCCCCAGATGGCCGATATAGGGTTCCGGCGTCACGAAGGTCATTGGCACCTTGTCGCGAATTTTCGCCCGCCGCAGGGCGGTTTCCAGGATGAACAGGAATTCATAGGCCGGGCCAAAGCAACTGGCCCCCTGGACCGCGCCGATGACGACGGGGCCGGGGTTCTTCAGCAGCATCTGAAACGCAGCTTCGGCCTTCTCGGCGTGGTCGATGTGGCAGACCGATTGCGTGAAACCGCCCTCGGGGCCCAACCCCTCGATCTCGTCAAACGCCAGTTCCGGCCCTGTCGCGATGACCAGATAGTCATATGCGACAGACTGGCCGTCGATCAGCTCGATCCGGTTTTCCTGCGCAAAGAGTTGCCGGGCCGCCACCGGAATGAAGTTGATCTTCCGTTTCGCCATCGCGGACGTCAGATCAACGGTGATATCGTCGCGCTTGCGCCAACCCACCGCAATCCATGGGTTTGACGGAACGAAGTGATACTTCGGGTCCTTGGTCACCACCGTGACAGTGTCTTCCGCGCGCAGTTGATCCTTCAACTCGTAGGCCATGATGGCCCCGCCCAGCCCTGCGCCAAGTACAACCACATGTGCCATGGTCTTCTCCCTTTGCGGCGATGTGCGCCTCCGGCCCCTACTGCCGGGCCGGGGGCGTTTCACTTCCTGACAAGCCGAACAGAACCGATACGGCGCACACTGCGCCGCATCCTGGATCGCATCGGGACGTTCAGTTCCAGTTCTGGGCCCTGATTTCCCACGGGGTGGTCTTGCCATCGCCATCCGCGTCGGCCGCTTCGAAATGCGCCTTGGAGGCTGCGATGAACTCGGCTTTGGAAACTGTCCCGTTGGTGTCGGTGTCCATCGGGTCAAAGCGTGCGGCCTTGCGGGCCGTCATTGCCGCCTGACGGTCTGCGTCAAGACCGTCTTGCGGACCCATGCGCACCGACATGAACTCTTCCACCGTCAGGGATCCATCGTCATCGGCGTCCATCGAGGTAAAGACCATATCCGCCTGGGATGCGGCTTCTTCGGCAGTGACCGTGCCATCTTCGTTGGCATCCATCATCGCAAAGCGCCCGCGTCCTGGTGCATTGGGATCGCGCCAGCCCATCATCGGGCCACTGCCGTCGCCCATCATGCCGGTACCCGCGCCCCAAGGCTGGCCACCTTGTGGGCCGCCGCCATATCCGGGGGTCATCCCGTAACCCTGTTGAGGCCCACTCCACCACCACCAACCGCCGTTCCCGGGCATGTTTTGGGCCAAGGCAGGCGATGCCGCCAACAGGCCCGCAAACAAGACAATTCCATGAATTCGCATGATCGAAACTCCTGCTAAAGGATCAAAGAACTTACGAGTCCAAGTGCCCCCTTTATGCTCATGCAAGGGGTCACCTCGGGCAGACATTTCGGCCATCAGCCGAACTTTGCGAACAGCTTGGCGTAGGGCACTTTCAACTGCCCGACTGCCGCCTTTGCAGTGACCGGATCACCCGCCTGTGCGGCTGTCTGAAGGGCAAGCACGCTCTGGCGAACAGCTTCTACCAGCGGCGCATAGGCGGGGTCCGATGCCTCGGGCGCAGGATGGGCGGCGATATCTTCAACGAGATAGGCCAGCACAGCCGCATCCTCCAGCAGCACAACCGTGCTCTTGTCGCCAAGCTCTGCCAGATCGCGACCCAGCACCTGTTCCATCTTTGCGTGATAGGCATTCATCCGGTCCGAGAACGTCATGATACCGTTGCGGATATGCAGCGCGCCAACCTCGGCACGGATATCTTCCAGCGTCACATGGGCCTTGGCCAGATCGCCCGCTGCCACTTCCTTCGATGCTGCGGCGATGATGGTGCCGACCGTTGTCAAAGTGTCCGGAAAAGCCGCGTCATCAGCGTACTGCGGTGGAGGCGACTTGCCCCAGTCCTGTTCAAGCACAGCCCACTTTTCCGACAAGGCCTGCATGGCCTTTGTCGTGGCATCGGAATTGCCGGTGTTGCTTTGAAACAAGGCCGCGCGATACTGCCCATAGGCATCCCGAAGACCTGTTTCGAAATTCGTGAACGGACCCGCAGCCAACGCGGCAATCGGCAAGGCGATTGCGGCAACAAGGCCAGTCCAAAGTAGCGTGCGGCTCATTTGGTTCTCCTTTGAGTGCCAAAGCATTCTTGCATTTCTCATTCATGGACGTTTTGGCCAACGCACGCGCTGATCCAGATCAAGTCCCAGAGATTCATCGTGTGGCCGGGAGTTTGAAACTGCCGCATGATCAGCGGCCAGCGCCGCCCAGGCATCCCACTGCGACTGGAACACTTTGCCCGTGAGCTGATCCAGCAGATGCGAGCGTTCAAGCCGGTCCATGACCGGACCTTTGACTTCGCTGAAATACAAGGTCACGCCGCTGTCTCGCAAGCGATGGTTCAGCGCCTCCAGACTTTCCAGAGCCGACAGGTCCACCTCGTTCACTGCCGAGAACATCAGGATCACGTGCTGAACCGCGCGGTCGTCGGCCAGACGGCGTAGCACGTGGTTTTCCAGAAAGGCCGCATTGGCGAACCACAGGCTTTCATCGACCCGCAGGGTCAGGATCGCGGGGTCGGTCTGCACGTCATGGCGCAGGATGTTGCGGAAATGCTGGGTGCCGGGAACCAGACCCACCTCGGCGATGTGCGGGCGCGACGACCGCCACAGGTGCAGGAGTATCGACAGTGCGACCCCCGCCATCACCCCCGCCTCGACCCCCATTCCCAGCGTAAGCAGAATGGTCACGGCCACGGCGGCGAAATCGGCGCGGGAATAGGTCCAGGCGGTGCGCAGGATCGTGAAATCGACCAGACTGAGGACGGCGACGATGATCGTCGCAGCCAGTGTCGCAGTGGGCAGGTAATGGATCAGCGGGGTGAGGGCCACAGCCGCAACAGTCAGCCCGATGGCGGTAAAAGCCCCGGCAGCGGGTGTTGCGGCACCTGCGTCAAAGTTGACGACCGACCGCGCGAAACCGCCTGTGACCGGATAGCCGCCGGTAAATGCCGCCCCCAGATTGGCCGCCCCGAGCCCTATCAGCTCCTGATCCGGGTCGATGCGCTGGCGCTTCTTGGCGGCAAGGGTCTGCGCGACCGAGATGGATTCGACAAACCCGATGACCGAAATCAGCAACGCAGGCAGGGCCAGCGACCGGATCAGATCGGGCGACAGGTCCGGCAGGGTCAGCGGTGGCAGGCTTTGCGGAACGGCACCCACAATGGCAACTCCGGCGGACCCAAGATCAAACCGCGCGACCAGCAGCGTCGTCACCACCACGGCCAGGATCGGCCCAGTCTTGACCAGAATGCCCGCCAGTCCCACCGGCACGCCCAGCCGCATCAGCGCACTCTTCATGCCCTTGCGGACCCAAAACAGAAAGGCGGTGGCCCCCGCCCCAAGCGCCAGGGTGACGGGATTCACCTCTTGCAGATGCTGTCCAAGCGACAGCAGCATTTCAGGCAGGGTCTGCCCCGACGCCTTGACCCCCAGGATGTGCTTGACCTGCCCCGTGGCGATCAAAATGCCGCTGGCGGTGATAAACCCTGCAATGACCGGATGGCTCAGGAAATTGGCGATGAATCCAAGCCGCAACAGTCCCATTGCCAGCAGTATCGCCCCCGACAGACCCGCGAGGGTCAGCGCGGCGGCGGCATAACCGATGGTGCCTTGGTCGGCGACCTGCCCGACGGCCGCTGCCGTCATCAGCGACACCACCGCCACCGGCCCTACTGCCAGTGCATTGCTGGTGCCGAAGATCGCATAGAGCAGGATTGGTACGATCGAGGCGTAGATCCCCGCCTCGGGCGGCAGTCCCGCCAGCATCGCATAGGCCAGCGATTGCGGGATCAGCATGATCGTCACGATGACCGCCGCCGTCAGATCACTGGACAGCAGCTTGCGGTCATAGCGGCGACCCCAGGTCAGGATCGGGAAGTAGCGCGCGATGGACGAGGCCGACATTTGCGGGATCATTTCTGGAAAATGGAGGCCGGGCGCAGAGCGGCGCTGCGCCGCACTTCAGCGGCGTGTCGCGTCAAACAGGCTTTGTGCCCGACCACCGGAACGGCAATAGGCCAGTACCTTGCCCTCAGCCGAGGTCACGGCCGTATCAAAGGCGTCCACATCCCCCTTGGTCGCCTGACCAGGCGAAATCGGGATGTGATGCGCCTCGAGCCCGGCTGCCTTGGCGGCGGCCTTGATCTCGGCAAAGGTCGGCTGCCCCGCGTCCTCGTGGTCGGGACGGTTGCAGATCACGGTGCTAAAGCCTGCGGCCTTCAGTTGTGCCAACTGGGCCGCCGTGATCTGCGGGCTGATCGCGAAGTCTGGAGTTATATGCTTGATATTGTGCATTTCTGTGGTCCTCTATTGGCGTTTTTCGGCACGGGTCAAAGCCCGTTGACCGGCACTTTCAGCATCGGGCGGCCATCCTTATCGGTGGGCAATTCGCCCGCGCGCATGTTCACCTGCAAAGACGGGATGATCAGCCGGGGCATCGCCAGCGTTGCATCGCGTTCGGTGCGGAAGGTCACGAACTGCTCTTTCGTGGCACCGTGACCCACATGGATGTTGTGGGCCTTTTCGGCACCCACCGTTGTTTCCCACTGAATGTCGCGGCCGTTCGGGCCGTAATCGTGGCACATGAACAAGCGCATGTCGTCGGGCAAGGCCAGCACCTTTTGAATGCTGTCATACAAGGTGGCCGCATCGCCACCCGGGAAATCGGCGCGGGCGGATCCGCCATCGGGCATGAACAGCGTATCGCCCACGAAAGCCGCATCCCCCATGACATGTACCATGCAGGCAGGCGTATGGCCGGGGGTGTAGATCGCCACCGCGTCCAGTGTGCCGATCTTGTAGGTGTCGCCATCCTTGAACAGCGCGTCGAATTGCGACCCGTCGCGCTGGAACTCGGTGCCTTCGTTGAACACCTTTCCGAAAGTTTCCTGCACCACCATGATCTTGTCGCCGATGCCGATCTTTCCACCCAGCTTGCTTTGAATGTAGGGTGCGGCTGACAGATGGTCGGCGTGGACATGGGTCTCGATGATCCATTCCAGTTTCAGGTGGTACTTCTGGATGTAGGCGATCACCGCATCGGCGTGGTCATAGGTGATACGGCCAGCGGCATAGTCGATGTCCATCACGGAATCGATGACGGCGCAGGCGCTGGAGGCCGGATCCCGCACCACATAGCTGATTGTGTTGGTGGCCGCGTCGAAGAACGCCTCGACCTCAGGCTTGACAGACATTTCAATCGGATAGTCGGTCATCATAGTCTCCTTCAAGATCAGGTTTCGCGGCGCAAGATTCGGGCTGCACGGGCACCGGTCATGGCCATCAGGGCCTTCGCGGCAAAGATTCCGGCGATCAGGGCGGCCACGAACGCGATGACGTCGAAATGGCCGGTGCCCAATGCAGGCAAGGCACCACCGGGGCAAAAACCCGCAATGCCCCAGCCGACGCCGAACACCGCCGCCCCGCCCAGCAGCCGGGCATCCAGATGCCTGTTTTCAGGCAGGTGAAATCTGGCGTCGATCATGGGTGAGGCGCGGCGCAGCACGAACCAGTAGCCGACAAAGGTCACGACCAGCGCCCCGCCCATGACAAAGATCAGCGACGGGTCCCAGTTGCCAGCAACATCAAAGAAGTTCAGCACCTTGGCCGGGTTGGCCATGCCGGAAATCGAGATGCCGATGCCGAAGATCAGCCCGATCAGGTAGCTTGAAAAAAGACGCATGGCTCAGGCCCCCAATACATGGCGGATGACGAAAACCGTGATTCCGGTGGTAACCATGAAGGTCGCTGTCGCAGCGATAGACCTGCGCGAGAGCCGCGCCATGCCGCAGACACCGTGGCCAGACGTGCAGCCCGACCCGTAAGTTACGCCAATTCCAACCAGAAACCCGCCAACCAGCAGCATGGGCAGCGACACCGGCACCTGAATTTCAGGCATTTGCCCGCTAAATGCCAGCACAGCCAATGGCCCGCTGATCATGCCGGCCAGCACCGCCAGACGCCAGCCGGTGTCCGGATGGGTGGTGGGCGTCAGAACGCCAGCCAGAATGCCGGTCGCCCCCATGATGCGTCCCAGCGTCAGCATCAGCAGCACCGAAGCCACGCCGATCAGCGCGCCCCCGGCCAGCGACACCCAAGGCGTAAAAATGGTGTCGATCGTCATCATGTCTGGCAGGTCCGGATGCCAAGCAGCGTGTACAGAGGACAGAACCGCAGCACTGCCGTGGCGATCATCACCGCCCCGACGGCAAAGACCCAGATCTTCCACGCCCCCATGCCGAGCATCGCGGCACCGAACATCCCGCCGCCACTGAACAGCGCCACGGAAATCAGCGCCACACCAACAGCCAGCCGCAGCACCCGGTCCACAGTTCCCACATTCGCAATCATCGCCAGATCTCCTCTTGGGTTCGGGCAATGACTACGCGCTTGCGACAGGGGCTTCAGTGATGATGTCACCAAACCGCACATTGACCGGTCAAGGCTACATTTTATGGGATGGCACCCGGTCGGGCCTTAATGTGGATCAAATGCCGCAAGCTTTTCCAGCCCCGCCCGGTCGATCAGATCAACCACCCCGCGTGACTGTCCGATCCAGCCGCGCCGCTGGAACTCACCCAACTGGCGCGAGATCACCTCGCGCGCGGTGCCAAGTTCGACCGACAGTTGCTGATGCGTGGCGCGGACCTGATCTGCCTCGCGTGCCAGTTCCAGAAGTTTCTGCGCGAGGCGGATATCTACCCGCTAAAACGCGATATCCTCAATCACCTGAAAGAGATCAGTGATCCGCCTGGAATAGGCAGTGAAGATGAAGTTGCGGAAAGCGATCGATTGCGAAACCAACTCATCGAAGACAGTGCGCGGGATAGCAACGGCGCGTATGTCCGTTTCGGCGACGCCTTCCGCCGAATAGTCTTCATGGGCCAGCAGGCAAGCCGTAGTCAGTACGCAGCTTTGGCCCGCCTCAACCCGGTAAAGGACGATCTCGCGGCCACCTTCGGAAACTTGCTGTACCCTGACCCGGCCCTCCAGCAGCAGCAGCAGATTTTCGGGAGATTTCCCCGGGCCAAAGATCACCGTGCCCTCCGGGACGGCGACCACGGCGCTCTTGCGGGTTAGCGCGTCTCGGACTTCAGGCTCAAGACGGGACAGGCCAGGAAATTGCGCGATCCAGTCTGCTTTCATGATGCGGCCTCCTCGGTTGCACGATCCGGCCGCGGGTTCTGGGCAGGAGTCCGGCGCGGGTGCGTTTCTTCGCACCAATAGGACAAAATTCCACAAAAAGTTAACATTGGGAGCGCCACAAACCAGATTGCCGACTCTAGCCCGCCAGCAAGATGAGCGACGGTTCAGGCAAAACGCACCGATCCCTTGGCCGAGGTCGCGCCAGACCCGGCAGATCCCGATAGCTAAGCTGTGCCAACTGAGTACCATTACATCTGGATTGACGCAGACAGATCGGGATAGATCTGCGGCATGCCGAACACCTTGATGCCGCCGCCTGCGTCGCGCTGGGCAGAAAGCGATCATTCGGCGCGGATCGCGGTCTGAGCATTAGCGAACTTATAGCGGACAATCCGCCAGACCAAACAGTTTGTCTGAAGGACGGCGCAAGGACGGCACCCGTCAAACGCTGACCCCAAACAGCCAGCCGACGCCTGCCGTGATTGCCATGGCGGCGGCCCCCCAGAACAGAACACGTGCGGTCGCCGGCAGTTTTGGTGCACCGCCAGCCACGGCACCGATGGCACCAAGGGCGGCGAGGCTGATCAGCGTGGTAGTGACGACTGCGGGGATAATCATCGTGGTCGGTGCTAGTATCGCTGCGGCAAGGGGTATTGCTGCGGCAATGGTGAAGGTCACGCCCGAGGCGAAGGCCGCTTGCAAAGGGTTCGCGGCGTGCACGGCGGATAGGCCGAGCTCATCGCGGGTGTGGGCGGCGAGGGCGTCCATTTCAGTCAGCTCGCGCGCCACCAAAGCGGCTGTCGCAGCCGACAGACCGCGCGATTCGTAGATCGAGGCAAGCTCGGCCTCCTCGGCCTCGGGCGTGTCGACCAGCGCCTGCTTTTCGCGGGCGATGTCGGCGCGTTCCACGTCGGATTGCGAGCTGACCGAGACATATTCCCCCGCCGCCATCGACATCGCCCCAGCAGCAAGGCCAGCGGCCCCGGCCACCAGTATGGCGGTGGGGCTGGGATCGGCGGCAGCCACACCGACAATCAGCGACGAGACCGAAACGATCCCGTCATTCGCGCCAAGGACGGCCGCGCGCAGCCAGCCCGCGCGGTCAAGGTAGTGAAGTTCCTTGTGGGCAGAGGTGTAGGCAAGGGTCATCGGGTCTGGTCCTGATATGCGGGGCTGGTGCCGTACAGTTGGATGCGGGCGGAAAAGCCGGTAAGTTTTCCGGGAAGGGGAGAGGTCAGGCGCAGGGGCGACCCGATCCTCTCGGCGATGGTGTGGACGATTGCCAAGCCAAGGCCGCTGCCGTCGCCTGCGTTCGTGCCGCGGACGAAGCGGCCGGAAAGGGCGGCAAGGGCATCGGGCGGAATCGGCGGACAGTAGTTTTCGACAGTCAGGGTTCCTTGTGGATCAAGCGTCACGCTGAGAGGCCCGTCGCCATGCCGCAGGGCGTTTTCGATCAGGTTGCGGGCGATGATCGCGACGACATCGGGGTCGATGTCGGACGGGGCTGGCGCATCCGGCAGTGAAAGCGTGATGCGACCGGCATCGGCCCCTTGGGCAAAGTCGCCCGCAACCAGCCGCAGGATCGGGCGCAGGTCCTGGGGGGTGTCGACCAGAAGCCGCGCGCCCTCGGCCCTCGCCAGTTGCATGAGGCGTTCCGAAAGCCGGGTCAGGCGTTTCAATGTGGCCTCGATCTCGCCCGCCCGGCGCGCGCTTTCGGGATCGGTCGAAGTCTGGCGCAAACGCTGCACCTGCGCCAGTGCCCCTGCCAGGGGGGTGCGCAGTTCGTGTGCGGCATTGGCGGTAAAGCTGCGTTCGGCGGCAAAGGCGGTGTCTAGCCGGGCAAGAAGCTGGTTCAACGTCAACGCGATGGGGCGCAGTTCGGTGGCCATCTTTTCGGTCGGCAAGGGCGACAGATCCTTGGCCCCCCGCCGCGCCAGTTGGGCGCGCAACTGGCCAAGGGGGCGCAGGCCGTAGCCCAGACCGTAGAAGATGCCCACGATGCTGAGGGGGATCATGACGATCAGCGGCAGGGCCAGTGACAGGGCCATCTCGCGCGCCACCTCGCGCCGGTGGGCCAGGGGTTCGGCGATGGTCAGCGCGATGGTGCCGCGCACGGCGGCCTCTTGGTAAAAGCGCTGACCTTCCGACTGATGGAACCCCGCGTCGGTGAAGGTGGGAAAGCCCGCAGGGTCGGCGCGGTGCGAGGTCAGAAGGATGCGGCCTTTGTCATCTCGCACGATGTAGGTGAAATATTCCTCATGGTCGTCCAGCGCCATCACGCGCTGGGTCACGCCTTCCTCATCCCTCCCCAGCACATCGACGACGGCCAATTGCAGGATGCGCTGGCCGGTTTCCTGCAGGGCAGAATCGAAGACTTCGTTCAGCTCGGAGGTCAGAAGCCGCGCTGTCACCAGTGCCGTGGACAGCCAGATCAGCGTGACGATCAGCGACAGGGCGGCGGCAGACCGCAGGCGGATCGAGGCGCGGGTCATGCCGGGCCCAGCCGGTAGCCAAGCCCGCGTTCAGTGACGATGACACTGGCCCCCAGCTTCTTGCGCAGGCGGCTGATGTGCACCTCGATCGTGTTGCTTTCAACCTCGGCGTCAAAGGAATAAAGTCGCTCTTCCAGCTGCGGCTTGGACAAAAGCTGGCCGGGCTTTTGCAGGAACGCCTCGAACAGCACCCATTCGCGGGCGGTCAATGGGATAGCACGACCTGCCTTGATCACCCGGCGTTCCGCAAGGTCGATGGACAGGTCACCCAGAGATATCAGCGGGTTGGGGTTGCCGGAATAGCGCCGGGCCACGGCGCCGATGCGAGCCGAAAGCTCGGACAAATCAAAGGGTTTGACCAGGTAGTCATCCGCCCCGGCGTTCAGCCCTTCGATCCGGTCGGACACCTGATCCAGCGCCGTCATGATGATCACAGGGGTCTGGCTGCCCTTGGTCCGCAGCGTGCGCAGGAACGGCAGGCCCCGGCCATCGGGCAGCATGAGGTCCAAGAGGATCAGGTCGAAACTGGTGGTCGCAAGGGCATCCGACGCCTCATCCAGCCGCGCGGCCCAGTCGACGGAATGACCTTCGCCCTCGGCCTGCTCTCGCAAAGCCGTGGCGATCACGCGGTCATCTTCAATCAGCAAGATGCGCATTCGGGCCTGTCTCCTTTGGCCCTTCGCATAGCGCGCGAACCTGACGGCCACCTGAAGCAGATAGTTGCGAGGCTTCAGGCTGGCGTCAGCTTCAAGCGGCACAAGGGCTGCAGGAACCGTAGCGGAGTGTCGCCCATGCGCTGGATATCAACAAGGCTGATGCTGACCTTGCTGCTTGGTGCCACCCCGGCGCTGGCGGGTGACAATTGCGCGGTGCCGATGACCAAATGGCAACCGCGTGAGGCGGTGGTGAAACTCGCCGCCGACAACGGCTGGACGCTGCGCCGGATCCGGATCGACGACGGCTGCTACGAGGTGATCGGCCGTGATGCCGAAGGCCGCGCAATCGAAGTGAAGCTAGATCCTGCCACCCTCGCCGTCGTCGAGATGGAGTTCGAGGACGATCACAAGGACGGCGAAGAACGTGGCCACGACGGCCATGACGATTGACCGGGACGTCGGCGCGGTTGCGCGGCCCGGACCCCAGACCTGAAGGAGACCCAAAATGAAACTTGCCTTTGCCATAATGCTTATGACGACCGCCCTTGGTGCAGACTCGGCCGCCTTTGCCGCCGGTCAGGGCTTGACGCTTCTGCCCGTTGCAGGTCTGACCTCCGGCCCTGCGCCAGATGCAGCCCTGACATTGATCGACGATGACGGGGACGAGGGTGGCAGCGGCTGGTTCTGGTCGCCATCGGACGAAGACGACGAAGGCGATTGTGAGGGGGATGACGACGACGAGGGGGAGGACTGCTCCACCGGTGCCGCCGGAAACGCCGCAAAGGCGGGCACGGTTGCGCCGCCGAAGAACGGGCTTTTCACCAACGGCACCTCGCCAGTGGTGAAGTCGAACTGATCCCCTGAAATCCCGGAGTACCCAAGATGAAATCCCTGATCGCAGCCCTTGCCCTTTCCACCGCCCTGATCGCCCCCGGCCTTGCCCTGGCGCGCCCGGTCACTCTGACGGTCAACATGACGCAATATGGTGGGCGGGGGGCTTACCTGGCCGTCTATGTCACGGACGCCTCGGGTGCCTATGCCGGCAGCCTGTGGATGGCGGGCGGAAAGTCGAAATACTACAAACACCTGACCGACTGGGCGCAGTTTACCGGGGGGGATGTGGCGCAGGTTGACGGGATCACCGGGGCCAGCGTCGGTTCGGGTGGAAAGCTGGAGCTGTCGATGGATCTTGCAGACGCCCTGTTCGACGCAGGCTACACGCTACATGTCGACGCTGCGGTCGAGGATATGCGCGACAGCCCGAACGAGGTGGCCGTGCCGCTGACTGCCGCAGGGGCCGGGACGCCCGTGCCGGGCCGCCGCTACACCGCCGATTTCACCTACGGTTTCTGATCGGACCTGACCCATGCTTCGCCAATTTCACCGCTGGCCCGGCCTTATCGCCGGGGCCCTGATCCTTGCCCTTGCCCTCAGCGGGGCGGCCCTGTCGCTGTTCCCGGCGATGGAGCGGCTGGCTGCCCCGGGCGCGGTCAGCGGGCAGACGGTCGGCGATCTCGCGGCAAAGGTGCTGGTGACGCATCCGGGAGTGGAACAGATCCGGCGGTCAACCTCGGGCAAGATCACCGCTTACTGGTTTGATGCAGGCGTGGCCGGGGCTGCGGTGGTGGACCCCGCCACCGGGCAGGACGTTGCCAGCGCCGATCAGGGCCCGGTGCAACGCTGGCTGATCGACTTCCACAGATCGCTTTTGTTGGGTGATGCCGGGCGCTACGCCACGGCGGTGGGAGCCTTGGCACTGCTGCTGCTGGCGCTGTCGGGGGCCATGCTCGTGGCGCGGCGGCAGGGAGGCTGGGGGCGCTGGTTTGCGCCGATCAAGGGGTCCTGGGCCGGGCGTTGGCATGCCGAACTGGCGCGGGTGGCGGTGGTCGGGCTTGGCCTGTCGGCGCTGACTGCGCTGTGGATGACAGCGGCGATCTTCAACCTTTTGCCGGTGGATGAGGCGAACCCGATCATGCCTGCGGAGGTCAGCGGCCAGACCGGGCTTTCGCCTGCCGCGATGGTCGCGCTGCAAGGCAGCCCGGTGGCAGCCTTGCGCGATCTGACCTTTCCCTATGCCGGGGACGCGACAGACGTCTTCACGCTGACCACAAGCGCCGGGACCGGCTTTGTCGATCAAGGCACCGGAGAGATGCTGGCCTGGCAGGCTCCGGGTCCCTGGACGGTGGTGGGCGAGTGGATTTATCTTCTGCACACCGGCGATGGTGCGGCGCTTTGGGGGCTGATCCTTGGCCTTGCGGCGCTAACAGTGCCGGTTTTGTCAGTGACGGGTGGACTGATCTGGTGGCGGGGCCGCCAAAGCCGCTCGCGTCTGCGCGGGATGGTGGCGGCCGCAACGGCAGAGACCGTGATCCTGGTCGGCAGCGAAGGCGGGAGCACCTGGGGCTTTGCCGCAGCCCTTGCGCGCGGGTTGCAAGGGGGTGTGCATCTGGCCCCCCTCTCCTCCTTCGCGCCCCTATCTTACAAACACGCCAAGCGGATTGTCATGATGACGGCGACATGGGGCGATGGCGACGCGCCAACATCGGCCAAGGGCGCGCTGGAGCGGGTGGCGAAGGCCGCCCCCTTGGCTGGCGTGCCGTTGGTGGTGCTGGGCTTTGGCGACCGCAGCTTTCCCGCCTTTTGCGCCTATGCCGAGGCGGTGGAGGCCGCCGCCCGGACCGCAGGCTGGGCCATGCCGATGCCGCTGGACCGGATCGACCGGCAATCGCCGCAGGCCTTTGCCCGCTGGTCGCGCGGCTTTGGTGACCTGATCGGCCTGCCTCTGGATATCACCCACCAACCCACGCCGCCGCAAAGCACGGATCTGCACCTGATCTCGCGCAAGGATTATGGCGAAAGCGTTCAGGCCCCGACGGTGATCCTGCGGTTTGCGGTGTCGAAAGTTGACCTGTGGCAGCGGCTGACCGGGCACGGCTTCGGGCGCTTCCGGGCGGGTGATCTGCTTGGTATCGTGCCGATGGGCGACACAGTGGCCCGGTTCTACTCGCTTGCCTCTGGCCAGGCGGACGGGTTTGTCGAGATCGTCGTGCGCAGGCATCCGGGCGGCTTGTGTTCGGGGCAGCTTCTGGCCTTGCAGCCGGGCGATGTGGTGCAGGGGTTCCTGCGGCCAAATCCGGGCTTTCAGCCAGACCGCACGCAAACGCCGCTTATCCTGATCGGGGCGGGCACCGGGATCGGTCCCCTCGCCGGGTTCCTGCGCGCCAACCGGGGCCACAGGCCGACGCATCTGTGGTTCGGCGCGCGCCACCCGCAGGCGGATTACCTTTACGCCGAAGACCTGACCGAATGGCAGTCCGACGGGCGTCTTACGGGGCTACACACTGCCTTTTCCCGCACCGGGCGGCGGCACTATGTGCAGGACACCTTGCGCGAGGATGCCGAGGCGATCCGCCGCCTGATGGCGGAAGGCGCGCGGATCATGGTCTGCGGCGGCCGTGAAATGGCACAGGGCGTGCGCGATGCAATGACCGAAATCCTGCTTCCGGTCGGCCTGTCGCCGGCAAACCTGAAGGCGGGGGGACGCTATGCAGAAGACACCTACTGACCCTGCGCTGGCGTTGGATGGCCTGACGATGGGCACACGCTGGTCGGTCCTGATCGACGATCCGCTGGTCGATGCCAGCCTGAAGGCCCGGTTTCAGGCCGTGGTGGATGAGGTGGACGCCCAAATGTCCACCTGGAAACCCGCCAGCGATCTGATGCGCCTGAATGCCGCCCCGCTGGACACCTGGGTGCCACTGCCCGACCGGCTGCTTGTCGCGCTGGAGGCAGGGCTTGCGATCAGTCGCCAGACCAAGGGTGCCTTCGAGATGAACATCGGCGATGCCGTCCGCGCCTGGGGTTTCGGCCGCGATCCGATTGCCCTGGATGCGATCCGCACTGCGAGTGCGTTGCAGCGCGTTCCGGCAACTCAGGCGCTGGAGCTTGACATGGTCAACAAGCGCGCCCGCAAATCGGCCCCGCTGGCGTTGGATCTGTCGGGCATTGCCAAGGGCTACGGCGTGGATTGCCTTGCCGAGATCGCCGCAGCGCAGGGCGTCACCCACGCCCTTTGTGCCATCGACGGCGAGGTGCGGGCTATCGGCACGCGGCGGGACGGGCGGCCTTGGGCGGTCGGGATTGATGCACCGCAGGATGGGCCGAGGGGCGAACACTCGGTTCTGGCGCTGGAGGATACGGCTGTCGCCACCTCTGGCGACTATCGCCATTTCGTGACGGTGGGAACCTCTCGCCTGTCCCACACGATGGACCCCCGGCGCGGTGCGCCACTGGTGAATGCGTCTGCGTCGGTCACCGTGCTTTCACAGTCCTGCATGCTGGCGGATGCGATGGCGACGGCGCTGATGGTGATGGGAGAAGGGCCTGGGTTGGAGTTTGCAAGGAACTGGAAGTTCAGCACGCTTTTTCTGCGCCGCAGCACTGGCGGGACGATAGCCGTCGGTACCGGTGCCTTTAGTGCAACGGACGAAGACACAAGGGCACGGGGAAGCCATCTCGCTGACGTCCCGCTACCGGCTGATTTTGGCCCAAGCACCGACTGACAGCACCTTGTTGCGATCAGTACACCAATTGATGTCGATCAGCGCCTTCCACCCCGCTTCATGCAACCCTTCAAGCACCTACAAAGGAACCTGCAATGACCATGACAAGAGACCGGATCACCAGCATCCGAGGCTACACGATCTATCAGATCGGCCTGCACTGGCTGATCGCCGCGCTGGTGTTTGCGCAGCTTATCTTCGGCGAAAGCATGACCGAGGCCATTGAGGCGGCTGAGGAAGGTGAACCGATCTCTACTCTGCAAGGCAACCTTGCCGGAATGCACTACTACTTCGGCATCGCCATCCTTGCGCTGGTTGCCGTCCGGCTGGCGCTGCGCTTGAAGAACGGTGCCCCGCCGCCACCCCGGGAAACGAGTGGAGCCGTCGAGTTGGCGGGCAAGGTTTCCCATTGGCTGTTTTACGCGCTGCTTGTCGCAGTGCCGGTCACCGGTCTCTTGGGCTACTATTATGGTGATCCCTATGGCGAGTGGCACACCTATGCAAAGCCCGTGTTCATCGGCCTGATCGCGCTGCATGTCGCCGCATCGCTGTATCACCAGTTCTGGCGCAAGGACGGTCTGCTGATGCGCATGCTGAAGCCTGAATAAGGCGGCCGAAAGAAAGGGGTCGGTATCGGCGTGGCCTGTCTGGCGACCTTTCAGGTCAGGTCCAGAACAGAGCCGCGAACATGCCGGCCCAGGCCGCGAGTGCAACCAGCACCAGACCGGGCACGACCCGAAGAGCGAAAGCCCAGCCACCGCTGGTCGCGGCCATGATGATCTTTGTCACCGTGTTCGAGGTGAGGGCCGCAAGAATCGGAACGACCGCGTCTTGCGGCGCGATCTTCCCCGATGCCACCAGCGTCGCAACCGATATGGCCGCCGCATGGGTATCGACCAGTCCGGCAACCACGGCCGCAAGCAGGACGCCCGCGCCGCCGAACCGCTGTTGCAGGCCTGCCGAGACGACAAGGATCACCGCAAGGATCGAGCCGAACGCCAGCGCAGTCTTCAGGCTGAAGACACCGCCGGTCTGCTCCGCATCGCTTCCCGAATTGCGCGCGGCCAACAGCGTGAACGCCGCCCCGTATGCCACAGCAGTCCCCCCGGCCAAAAGCAGGGCCCCCACCAAGCTAAACAGCGTTGGTATGCTGGTGGCCGCAACGACCAGTGCCATCTGGGCAACGGTGGCGACGGTCGACAACACGGCACCGGCGACACAGGCCGCCAACAGGTCTTTGGATTTCACCGCCCGCGATCCCATTGCGCCAATGGTTGCCGCGCTGGAGATGAAGCCTGACATGGCCCCCGCAAGCGGCAATCCGAACCTTGCCCCGAACAGACGCACCGCGATATAGCCCGCCGCGCTGATGGCCATGACGAGGACGATAACGATCCAGATCGAGTGTGGATTGAGCGCCAGGTACGGACCCATCTGGCGGTTCGGCACCAATGGCAGAACGACAAGCGTCGCCGCAGCAAAGATCAGCGCGTCGTCCAGTTCGTCTTTCGAGATGACACTGATGACAAGGTTGTGGAGCCAGGCCTTCGCGTAGAGAAGCACCGTCACCGCGACGGCAATTGCCGCAGCCAGCTGAGGCGCTTGCATGCACAGGCCGCCCAAGAGGGCCGTCAGGACAAGAACGACCTCTGTGGTCAGGCCCGGATCCTGATCCTGTGAGCGCCAGTAAGACACAGCGGCCATGGTCGCGACGCTGGCGGTCAGGACGGCAAGCAACACAACGCCACCCAGACTGAAGGCAACGGCACCCGCGATCGAGGTGATTGTAAACGTTCGAATGCCTGCAGGGGACCGTGCCGGGCCATCGCCCTTGCGCCGCTCGCGCTCTGCGCCGATCAACGCGCCAACGGCGACGGCGCTGACGAGATTCAGCAGGGGAGGGTCAAGGATCAGCGCATTTTCCATGAAACTCGACGTGGCCTTTGTCCAGGATCAATGAATAGGCCTCTGATGCGGTATTTGTATTGACTTGGATCACTTGCACTTTGCGCGCTGGACCGGGGGGAGCGAAAGGGCAGACCGCGCGCGAAAAGCGGTAACCTGCATCAACGTAGACACTTCGGGCCGAAGCTAAGCTGCGTTCAAGAACCTACAGGAAGATGATAGTGTCAGCCTCCGCATCGCCTCGACAACTCAAGCGTTCACTGTCGCTCTGGCTTGCAGTGCTTTATGGGCTGGGTGTGACGATCGGGGCAGGTATCTATGTGCTGGTCGGGATCGCCGCGGGGCGAAGTGACATGCATGCGCCGCTGGCCTTCGTTCTGGCCGCGGTGGTCATGTCGTTCAGCGCCGCATCTTTCGCGGAACTTGGCACGCGGATGCCCGTCAGCGCCAGCGAGGCTGCCTATGTTGAAAATGCGTTCAACCGGCCCTGGCTAAGCCTGAGCATGGGGTTGCTGGTTGTGCTGACAGCGACAATCTCGGCGGCCACGATCAGTGTTGGCAGCGCGGGTTATCTTGGCGTGTTCATCGATCTGCCGGCGCGCTGGATCATTGCGCTTGTCGTGGTGTCCATGGGGCTGGTCGCGTGTCTGTCCGCTCGCCAGTCCGTCACCCTTGCAGGCATCATGACCCTGGTCGAGCTTGGCGGGCTGGTGCTGATCATCATCGCGGGCGTCGGCGCGGGGAGCGGCGTCGTGACCCGCCTGCCCGAGATTTGGCCTGCCTCGGGCGACATCGGGGCATGGGTCGGGCTTTCCGGAACAACCCTGATCGCGGTGTTTGCCTTCATCGGGTTCGAACACCTTGTCAACGTCGCCGAGGAGATGAAGAACCCGTCGCGCACGCTGCCATGGGCGCTGTTTCTGACACTCGGGTTGACCGCGTTGATTTACGCGCTGGTGGTCTGGGTGGCGGTCGTTGCAGTGCCGCCGGACGAGCTTGCCACATCAAGCGCGCCCTTGGCGCTGGTCTTCGAGCGACTGACAGGCATGCCGTTGAAAACGATGAGCATGATTGCCATCGTAGCCACGCTTAACGGCGTCATTGTCCATGTCATCATGATCTCACGGGTGCTTTACGGGCTGGCGAACCAGGGCAATCTGCCCAAGGTACTGGCGCAACTGAACCCGACGACCGGCACGCCGTTGTTTGCCACAGCGCTAGGCATCGGCGCCATTCTGGTGCTGGCTCTTGCGGTCCCGTTGGCGGGGCTTGCTGATCTGACCGCACGCTTTACGCTTGTGGTTTTTGCGATCATCAACGTCAGCCTGATCCGGATCAAGTCGCGCGAGACAGTGGCGCCTTTGCATGTGTTCATCTGTCCAAGGTGGGTGCCCGTTGCAGGACTGGTGTCAACCATCGGGCTGCTTTTGCTTGATCTGGCAGCGCGCTGACCAGATGAAACAAAAAGCCGGGCCACTAGACAGCAACCGCCTCAAACGCCTGGCATTGGCCGTCGCCGGAGGCTTGGGCATCCTGCTTTGCGGCCTTATCGCGTGGCCCTTTCTGGGTGCAATAACTTGGGCGGTGACGCTATCGATCTTGTTCCTGCCGCTTCATGTGCGGGTTGAAAAGTTGGTCAAGCATCCAAACATCGCGGCGCTTCTTTCGACGGCCATTGTCATCGTGGTCGTGGTTGTTCCGGCGGTGTTTGTGGTCGAACGCCTGATTACGGAAGCTGCGTCCGGGATCAAGTCGTTGCAGGCCCGTGTCGAGAGCGGCGAGCTTCAGGCCCTGCTTGATAGCCATCCTGCCCTTGCCCCCGTGGGAAACTGGATCGACCGGCAGTTCGATTTGCCGTCGATGATGGCATCGCTTGCGACATGGCTCAGCAATATCGGGGCGACCTTCGTCAAAGGTTCGTTGCTTCAGGTGGTTGAGGTGTTCATCACCTTCTATCTGCTGTTTTACTTCCTACGCGACCGGCTGGCGGCCAAGACCATGATCAAGGCATGGCTGCCGCTCACACCGCTTGAAAGCGAACAGTTGCTGCGCCGGGTTGCTGAGACAGTCCAAGCGACGGTTTACGGAACCCTTGCCGTCGCCGCAGTTCAGGGCACCTTGGGCGGTTTGATGTTCTGGGTGCTTGGTCTTCCCACACCGCTGCTTTGGGGTTTGGTGATGGGACTTCTGTCGATCGTGCCAGTCCTTGGGGCCTTCATCGTGTGGATACCTGCTTCGATCCTGCTCCTTCTGGACGGAAGTTGGGTACGCGCGCTTATCCTTGCGGCTTGGGGTGGGCTTGTGGTTGGCAGCATCGACAACGTGCTGCGGCCGATGCTCGTCGGCAACCGCCTGCGCCTGCACACCATTCCCGCATTCATTTCGATCGTCGGCGGCCTTTTGCTGTTTGGCGCGCCAGGCTTCATCCTCGGTCCACTGGCAGCGACAGTGACGATGTTAGTGGTGCAGTTCTGGACGCACCATGAGGCTGCCAGCGTGACCCCCGAAAGAGAATAGGAGACCCTTTGCATGGGTTGAGATTGAGCCCCCGAGACCTCGGGCAATTTGTTTGCCAAAGCTGTAATCTTCACTTTCTGTGAGCAGCTAAAGATCGAAGAGCGTGGGACGGCAAGCCTACACCCTCCAGTGATCATCCAATCGCCGTTCGGACAGCGGCACTGGCCCGCCTGCTGCTCAGAAAGCTGCGCTTTGCCGCGTAGCCTCGAATGACGGCTAATGGCCGAACACGTCATCACTGTGCCTTCGGCGTCACGTCCTTCATTCCCTTCTGCAACAACAGAGCCACTTGGTCGGAGGTGAACTTGAACCACTGTCCGTCCGGGATGCGTTCGGCCGAAACAGGATACTTCGGCCTGCGGGGGTCGATGCCGACAATCCGGAAGGTCTCGCGACCGGTGCTAAACTGGCGTCCGTAGTCGGCGGCAGACAATCCGAATGCCACGGCCAACGCCTCAAAGCGTAGCCTTTCCGGGTCAAGCGCGGTGCCGTCTGGGAGAGGGATGGACACTCGGAAGGCGGCATCGAAGCCCCATCGCAGGTCCACGCCAGTGATGCCTTGAGCCTCGACCACGAGACCGTGGCGGGCAGCGACATCCTGGCAGGCCTTCAGCATCTCGCGCGGCAGCCGCTGGCAGAGCACCGGGGTCAGGTTTCGCGGAGGTTTTGTGTTCGACATGGCTGGATCAGAACTCGGGGTTTCCACCAAGTGTTACAGCATTCGGTGGTACCGATCAAACCGTAGCGAATGCGCAAGGTCGGGATGGTCATCGGGAAGGGTGCGTAAGTCGATCATGGCACGATGCTGCCACAGGCGATTTTCCGAAGCTATAATCAAGAAAGCCCCCGCTTTCGCTGGGGGACTCGTCAAACGTTGACAAGGCGTTGACAAGAATTCCAGAACGCACAAAGCGCCCCGTAGGGCGCTGTCCAAGTGCTTGATATGTTTGCGTTTTTTGGTTGCGGGGACAGGATTTGAACCTGTGACCTTCAGGTTATGAGCCAAAACCCACGCGATTCTAATAGCTTATAAATAACAGTCACTCTTTCACAAGCTTGCCATTCGGATTATTCAAAATAAAATTGCAATCATAACCATCAGACAAACTGCCAATGCGCGATCCAACTGACACAGGAGCCATAAAATCAAAAGGGGTTCCGGCAACGTCCAC
>JBBQVR010000047.1:0-22995 GCA_038211355.1 Rhodobacterales bacterium
TCGCCTTCGGCACGCGGGGTGACGGGGGGCAGGGCGCAGGCATCGGCAATCTGGAACAGCCGGTCGGTCAGGGCGCGGTTCTGCGCAAGGATCGCCGCCGGGTCCTGGCCCGCGTGCCAGTCCAGCGCGGGAAGCGAGGCGAGGGCTGCCATGCAGGACGGCGTGCCCGAATCAAACCGGCGGATATCGGGCGCATAGGCAAAGCGGGTGATGTCCCAGTTGAACGGATCTGGCTGGCTGAACCAGCCGCGCAGCTGCGGCTGGCAGGTGGCCGTCAGCGCGGGAGTGACATACAGCACCCCGGCGCCGGGGGTGCCGCACATCCACTTCAGCGAGGTGGACAGCGCGAAATCCACCGCAGGTTCGGTCACGTCAAAGGGCAAAAGCCCCGCCGCCTGGGTGATATCGACGCCGACCAGCGACCCCATCTGCCGCCCATGCGCCACCAGTGCGGCCAGGTTGATCCGGTGGGAGGAGGTGGAGGATACCCAGGTCAGCAACGCCAAGCCTACATCGGGGGTCCAGGCGGCAAGCATGTCCTCGTCCTCAACCCAGGCCGCGCCCTGGCGCAGGGGCACGGTCTTCAGGGTAAAGCCCCGCGCCTCAGCCATGCCCGCCAGAAGGAAGTGGTTGGAGGGAAAACAATCTGCCGCCACAAGGATGCTGCGGCCCCGCAGAACGTGATCGGGCAACGCCTCGACCAGCATGTGCAGGCCCTGAGTCACGCTTTCGCAGGTGGTGACGCTGCCTGTCGGTGCATTCAGGATCGCGCGCCAGCGGTCGATGAAGCGCTGGCGAAGCGGCAGCACCGCGCCCCATTGCGCGTCATCGGGGTGGCCCCAGATGGTGGCAAACTCGGTCAGGGCGCGGGTCTGATCGGCGGTCTTGCCGGGGTACATCCCGATGGAGTGGTAAAGGAAATAGGCGTCGGACATCGGGTTTCCTGCAACTGAGTTGGGCAGGTCCCGTGATAGGGGTTTGCCGGGCCGGGGTGAAGCCCTTGCACGATCAGCCCGAAGGGGGGTGAGCCGGCCCGATACCCGGACAACGCAGGGTTGATGGGGGGTTGATCGGGGGCGGGCTTGGGGTAAGGTTACAGCGTCAAGCTCATGAGGCGGCAGATGCAAACCCCCAAATCACCTGAGATCGGGGTTGCAAAGGCCGAGCAGGTTGCCCGGACGCTGGAGCGTGAGATTCGTGCGGGCAGCGCCCCCATTGGGGCCGCCCTGGCCAGCGAAACGGAACTGACGCGCCGCTTTGCCGTCAGCCGGAACACCATCCGGCGCGGGCTGAAGCTTCTGGTGCGGCGGGGGTTGATTACGACGCGGGTCGGGATCGGGTCTTTCGTGACCTATGACGGCAGCACCATCGACGGGGCCCAAGGGTGGACCGTGGCCCTGTCGCGCGCCGGGGGCGCGGTCGAGACGCGGCTTCTGGCCATCCACCGGGGGCCATGTGCGCGGGCCGATGCATTCCGCGATGATGGGGCTGCCGGTCTGGTGGGCGACTATCTTTGTGTGGACCGGCAGCGCTATTGCCGGATCGAGGCGCAAGGCATCTCGCTGGAGCGCAGCCGGTTGCCGTGGCGCGAGGGGTTTGAGGCGCTGATTGAAAAGGGCCTGCCGGGCGGATCAATCAGCGCGACGCTGGCCGCTTTTGGCCTGTTGCCCGCCAGTGGCTGCGAAGGGGCGGGTGTGCTGCCCGCGCTGGGGGCCGAAGAGGCTGCCCTTTTGGGACGAACACCCGGACAGCCCATGCTGCGGCTTGAGCGTCTGGTGCGTGACGCCGACGGGGCCTGCATCGAATATGTCGAAAGCCTGCTTGACCCGGTGCATTTCGGCCTGCGGGTTGAATTCTGATGCAAGCCTTCAGCCCTGACGGACGGGCTGTCAGACCGCAGCATCTGGTCCGGGATCGGGCGATGGCAGCGCTGCAAGGCCTGGCCATGGGCGATGCCCTGGGAATGCCCAGCCAGACGCTGGAGCGGGCCACGATCCAGCGCCTTTACGGTAGGATCACCGACTTTGTCGACCCGGTCGCAGGCCACCCCGTATCGCACGGGCTGGGTGCGGCGCAGGTCACGGACGATACGGAACAAACGATCCTTCTGGCGCGTCGCCTGATCGCGGACCGGGGCGGCTTTGACGCAACCGCCTGGGCGGCGGATCTGATCGGGTGGGAAAATGACGTGCTGGCCCGCGGACTGCACGATATTCTGGGCCCGTCCACCAAAGCCGCGATCAAGGCGCTGCGGGCCGGTGCCACAGAGGTTGAGGCCGGTCGTCTTGGGGCCACCAACGGGGCCGCGATGCGCATCGCTCCGGTTGGTATCGCCACGCCACCAGATCCTGCCCGGATGCTGGCAAAGGTAACGCAGGTGTCGCGCCTGACCCATGGCACCGGCGAGGCGCTGGCCGCGGCTGTCGCGGTGGCCATGGTGGTCAGTCAGGGGCTGGAAGGGGCAGGCTTTGACGAGGCCCTTCCCCTTGCGTTGGCGACGGCCGAGACGCCAATGCCGGGCCTGGACCCCGTAGCGCAGCGGGCGATGGCTGACAGCATCCGACTGGCGCTGGATCTGGCCGCTGGCGGAGAGGCGGGGCTGGCACAGCGCATCGGAACCTCGGTCCTTAGCCTGCAGTCGGTGGCTTGTGCTTTTGGCATTGTCCGGCTGGCAAACGGTGATCCTTGGGCCGCTGCGCTGATCGCGGCGAACATCGGCGATGATACCGACACCATCGGCGCCATTGCCTGCGCCATGGCTGCGGCCTGCGCAGGAACCGCCGCCCTGCCTGCCGACAAGGTGGCGCAAGTGGTGGCCCGCAACGGGTTGGACCTTGGCCCGCTGGTGACCGGCCTTCTGATCTTGCGGGGGGGGAAAGGATGACCCGGCTGGTCCAGTTGTCCGGCATCATCATGGACCATGTCTACCGGGTGCAGGCGGTGCCCGCACCGGGGGCCGAGGCGGTTGTCCGCTCGGCCAGCCTGACGCCGGGCGGTGGCTTCAACGCCATGGTGGCCGCGCGGCGGATGGGGATGGCGGTGGCCTACGCAGGCTCAGTTGGCACGGGCGCTTTCGCTGACCGGATCGCGCTGGCACTGGACGCAGAGGGGATCACCACGCTGCGGCCCCGCCATCCGACCATGGATCAGGGCTGCTGCACCGTGCTGATCGATGATGCGGGCGAGCGCAGTTTCATCGCCAGCGAAGGTGCCGATGGGGTTGTGACGCCCGCAGACCTTGCCGGACTTGCGCTGATGGCTGATGACTGGCTGCTTCTGTCGGGCTACGCGCTGCTCTATGACGGCAGCCGCGCCGCGCTGACCGGCTGGCTGCAGACGCAGCCCGGGCGGCTGGTCTTTGACCCCTGCCCACAGGTAGCGCGCCTTGCGCCGGATGCGCTGGCGGCAGCCATGCAGGCCGCGCATTGGGTCAGCGCCAACCGGGATGAGGCGGCAGTGCTGACCGGCCAGCCTGACCCCGCCCGCGCAGCCGTGGCTTTGGCCAACCGGCAAGGTGGTGCCGTCGTGCGCGATGGCGCGCGTGGGGCCTGGCTGGCCCTGCCGGGGGCGGCGGCAATGCTGGTGCCCGGCCACCGGGTGGCCGTGGTGGACAGCAACGGCGCCGGTGACACCCATGTCGGCGCCTTCATCGCGGCGCTGGCGGCTGGCCATCCGCCGCTTGACGCCTGCAAGATCGCCAACATCGCGGCCGCCTTGTCGGTGACCACTTCTGGCCCCGCCACCGCGCCGCGCTTGACGGAGGTCCTCAGCCTGTTTGAAGTGGCACAGAAGACCGCGCCATTCCCTGACACCGCAACTGATCCTGCAGAGGAGAGATGAATGAAGACGATCCTGACCACCTGCGCGCTGGCACTTCTGGCCCCGATGGCACTGGCGGATGAGATTCGCGTGCTGAACTGGCAAGGCTATGGCACCGATCTTGACTGGGCCGTCAGCGCCTTTGCCGAAACGACGGGCCACACGGTCGTGCATGAATACTTCACCTCGGAACAAGAGATGCTGACCAAGCTGCGCACCAATCCGGGTGCTTATGATGTGGTCCTCATCAACTCGGCCTTCACGGCGCAGGCGCAGGGTGAAGGTCTGATCGCCCCCATCGATATTGCCAAGCTGCCCAATCTGGCAGATGTCGATCCCGCCCTGCTGGCGAATGAGGATCTTAGCCCCGGCGGCGCGCTTTAT
The DNA here is from genome assembly GCA_038211355.1 of Rhodobacterales bacterium. Taxonomy (GTDB): domain Bacteria; phylum Pseudomonadota; class Alphaproteobacteria; order Rhodobacterales; family Rhodobacteraceae; genus Tabrizicola. The sequence continues at coordinate 4,204 of JBBQVR010000047.1, forward strand.
GGTGTGCCATGGGTCTGGGGGTTGACCTCTTTCGCGGTGAACACGGCCGATTTCCCGCAGGCGCCCACCTCACTGTCCGTGTTCTGGGACCCCACCTTGAAAGGCCGAGTGTCGATCCGCGATGACGCGCTTGAAGCGGTGTAGTTCGCCGCCCTTGCGACGGGGCAGAACATCAACGCTATCACCGATCTGGACGCAGTCAAGGCCAGGCTTGCCGACCTTATGCCCCAGATCGCCACCTTCTGGAGCGCCGAGACCGACTGGAACCAGAACATGGCGGCGGGGCAGTTCGCGGTTGCAACCTATTGGTCGGGGTCCGCCGCGCGGTCGATGTCCGAAGGGCTGCCGGTAACCTTTGTCGTGCCCGACGAAGGGGCGATCGGCTGGCTGGACGGGCTGTCGGTTCCCGCCAGCTCCACCAAGCAGGATGCGGCATTGGCCTTCATCAACTACATGATCGACCCGCAGTTCTACGTCCGCTGGGACAGCGAAGGCGCGCCGGCGTCTTCAAACATGGTTGCAGCGGCGGCCCTGCCCGAAGACAGCTTCAACCGCAAGGTGCTGGGTGACCCCGCGGTCGTGGCCCGCGTGCAGTTCATGCGCCCGGTTTCGGATGAAGTGCGTGAGGCCTACCTCGCCCTCTGGCAGGAGCTGAAGGCCGCGCAATGATGGCCCGGTCGTGACTGGCAGAGTTGCTGGCGGCGCAACTGGCAGCGAACGTCTGCGGACGCTGGCGCTGCTGGCGCCCGCCTACCTGTGGCTGACGCTGGCGGTGTTCCTGCCGCTGTCGGCCATGGCCTTTTTCAGCCTTTTGACCGATGTGCCCTTTGGGGATCGTGAATGGGCGTTCACATTGGAGAACTACACGCAGGCGCTGTCCAACCCGACCTACGCGATCCTGCTGTGGAAATCGCTGAAACTGGCGTTCTGGGTCACGGTCTGGTGCGTGATCCTTGGCTTTCCCTGCGCCTATATCCTGGCGCGGATGATCAAGGGCCGCTCGCGTGAGGCGTTGTTTCTGCTGGTCATCCTGCCGTTCTGGTCCAACGCGCTGGTCCGGATCTTTTCCTGGGCCATCGTGCTGCGGGGCAACGGGGTCCTTGACCGCGCGGTCAACGCCGTTCTGCCCTGGGAGGTGAAGCTGAACCTGATGTTCAGCGAAACGGCGATGGTGATCGGGCTGGTCCATTCCTACCTGCCCTATGTGATCCTGACCACCTACCTGTCGCTGCAAGCCATTGATGACACGGTGATCGAGGCCGCCCGCAGCCTTGGCGCGCGATTTCCCCGCATCCTGTGGCGGCTGATCCTGCCCTTGGCGATGCCTGGCCTGATCGCAGGCGCGGTGCTGGTGTTCGTGCCCGTCGTCGGGTCCTTCATGGAGCCGCGCCTGCTGGGTGGCCGCGTCGGCACCACCTATGGCACGCTGATCGAAGATCAGTTCGTGGCGGTCTTCAACTGGCCTCTTGGCGCAGCGCTGTCCTTCATTCTTCTTGCCGTCGTCCTGGTGATCCTTGCCGCCGCAAGCCCGGCCTTGCGAAAGGCAGCCCCATGATCCGGCCCATGATCCGGCCCATGATTCGGCCCATGATCCGCCAATCCTTTGCCCGCGCCTATCTGGGTCTGATCCTGATCTTCCTTTACGCCCCGATCGCCGTCATGGCGGTGATGAGCCTGAATGCCTCCGAGTTCTACGCCCTTCCATTCCGGTTTTCGACCGAGTGGTATGAACGGCTGTTTACAAACGACGAGATTCTTGCTGCCGCCTGGCGTTCGGTATGGATTGCACTGGTCGTGGCGGTCATTGCCACGGGGCTTGGCACCATGGCGACGCTGGCCCTGTGGCGCCATGATTTCCCCGGAAAGCGCATCCTGCAGGCGTTGCTTTTCCCGCCCATCGCCGTGCCTTGGCTGATCACCGGGACGGCCATGCTGATCTTCTTTTTCGGCCTGGGCATCGGGCGGGGAACGCCTGCGGTCATCATCGGCCATGTGGCGCTGGCGCTGCCCTACGTCATCGTCACCGTCTTTGCCCGGATGCAAAGCTTTGACCGCACCCTGGAGGAGGCGGCCCGGTCGCTTGGCGCGCGGCCCATGACTGTGGCGCGAAGGGTGATCCTGCCGCACGCTGCCCCCGGGATCATCGCAGGCGGGCTTTTTGCCTTTGCGGTCAGCTTTGACCAGTTTGTGGTCAGCTATTTTCTGGCCGAACCGGGCGACAGCACGCTGCCGGTCCTGATCTACAGCGCCATTCGAAAGGGCTTTACCCCAGAGATCAACGCGGTGTCGACGCTGATCATCCTTCTGTCGATGGCGATCATGATCCTGGCCGCCCGCTATGCCCGCTTCGGCGGCACGCGATGAGCGGGGTTCGCGTTGAGGGTCTGTCGAAGTCCTACGGGCCAACCAAGGCGCTGGAGGATGTGACGCTGACCTTTCCTGACGGAGGGTTCTTCGGGCTTCTTGGGCCGTCGGGTTCCGGCAAGACCACGCTTTTGCGCGCCATCGCAGGCTTTGTGCAGCCAGACCGGGGCCGCATCTTCATCGGTGACCAGCCGGTTGAGGGCACGGCCGTCGAAGACCGCAACATCGGGATGGTGTTCCAGTCATATGCCTTGTTCCCCAACATGACCGTGGCTGAAAACATCGCCTTCGGGCTGGAGGTGCGGCGGATTCCGCCCGCTGACCGCGCCCGCCGCGTGGCCGAGGTGCTGGAGCTGGTCCAGCTTGGCCCACTTGGAAACCGCAAGCCGTCAGAACTGTCGGGCGGGCAGCGGCAACGGGTGGCGATGGCGCGGGCGATTGTGACGCGGCCAAAGGTCCTGCTGCTGGACGAACCCCTGTCGGCACTGGACCGGGCCTTGCGGGTGGAAATGCAGATCGAACTCAAACGCATCCAGCGCGAGGTGGGAATCACCACCATCTTCGTGACCCATGATCAGGAAGAGGCGCTAACCCTGTCCGACCAGATCGGCATCCTGAAGGATGGCCGCCTTGTGCGCCACGGCCCCCCCCGCGCGGTTTATGACGACCCGCAGGACGCCTTTACCGCGCGGTTTCTGGGCGAGGCGAATATCCTGACCGGCATGGTTGAGGCGGCAGGCCTGCGGCTGGCTGACGGCACCCTTCTGCCGGGTATCACCTCCGCTGGCGTGGCCCTGCGGCCTGAGGCCATCACCGTCAGCCTTGACGAACCGGCCAGCCCGCATCGCATCCTTGCGCATCTGCGGCAGCGCATCTTTTCCGGGGCGATGGGGACCTGTATCCTCGATTGGCAGGGCCAAACCCTGAAACTTACCGCCCCGGACCGCGCGCTGGGCGACCTGCCGGAAAGTGGTGGGCCGATGGTCTGGTTGTCCTGGGCCGCAGGGGCCGCCTTGCCGCTTCGTGATCCGCCTTAGGGCATTTCCCGCTTGCCATCAGCGGCCAGTTGCCGCTTTGTCGCGCCCGTATCCGAATGGTCCCTATCTACCCGCCCCATCTCTGCCCAAGATCTCGATCTGCAAGGAAGCCCGATGACCCAGACCCGCCTGCGCCTGAACGATGGCCACATGATCCCCCAGCTTGGCCTTGGCATCTGGCAAGTGCCGGCTGAGACGACCGCCGAAACTGTCCGCACGGCGCTGGATTTGGGCTACCGTCTGGTCGACGGCGCGGCGATCTACGGCAACGAAGTGGGGCAGGGCGACGGTATCCGCCAAAGCGGTCTGCCCCGGGATGAAGTGTTTGTCACCACCAAGGTCTGGAACGATGCGCAGGGCCATGACAGCACCTTGCGCGCGGTTGAGGCCAGCCTGCAGCGCCTTGGGATGGACCGGATCGACCTTTGCCTGATCCATTGGCCCTGTCCGGCACTGGACCGCTATGTCGACACCTGGCGCGCCCTGGTGCGTCTGCGCGATGAGGGGCGGGTGCGGTCGATCGGGGTTTCGAACTTCATGGGCGCACATCTTGAGCGGCTGGTCGGCGAAACCGGGGTGATCCCGGTCCTGAACCAGATTGAGCTTAACCCCCGCCTCCAGCAGTCCGAACTGCGCGCGCTGCATGACCGGATGGGGATTGTCACCCAAAGCTGGACGCCGCTGGGCCAGGGGCACAGCTTTGCCGCGGCCCCGGTGCAGGCAGCCGCCGTGCGCACGCACAAAAGCCCTGCGCAGGTGATTTTGCGCTGGCATGTGCAGCTTGGGGCCTCGGTTATCCCCCGGTCTACCCGCGCGGCAGGCCTGGCCGAGAACCTGGATGTGTTCGACTTTACCCTGACCGACGCCGAGATGGCCGCAATGGCCACGCTTGATGAAGGGGTCCGCTGCGGCCCTGATCCAATGACCTTTGGCTGAGGGGGGGCGGCGATGCTGGTACCCGAACTGACCGTCCTGAACCCCGATCACGCGGCTGATGTGCTGGTGTCGGTTTTCGGCTTTGTGCGGGAGGCCGGGGTCTTCCGGCGCGGCAGTCAGGCCGTCCACCTGGTTGCCGGGCAGCCCCAGGGCCACGGCCGGATCGACCACATTGCCCTGACGGTGCCGGACATGGACGCAGCGTTGGCCAATCTGATGGCCGCAGGCGCGGCGCTGGATGCCGAGGTCACCCCGAACGGGGCAGAGCTGATCCCCGAATTCTGGACCGACGGTTTGCGCTTTGTCTACCTCTGCGGCCCCGAAACCGCACGGATCGAACTTTGCCAGCGCATCACCGGGGCTGCATCTGACGTTGGCCACGACCACATCGGCATCCCCTGCGCCGATCTGCCCGCCATGCAGGCGTTTTTCGAAGGGCAGGGGGCCACGCTGACTGCCGCTGTTGATCTGAACCGGCCCGGTGGCGTGATCCCGGTGCGCTTCATGGCCTATGCGGGCGGAGTCATCGAACTTTACCAGCCGGGCAAAGCCGCCCGCGCCCTGCACGGCCTTTGGTCGCGCCTGTTGGTCCCCGGCCTGCCTGCCACGCAGGAAGGGCCCGAGGGGCTGATCCTAGCGCCCCTGTAACGCGCCATGCGCCAGACCCTGATCGAGATCTACGAGGCCCGCGTCGCATCTGGTGCGCTGCGGCCCGATCCTGCCCAGCACGCGGTTCTGGCCCCGCTTGAAAGCCTGCGCCTTTGGCTGGAGGAGAACGCCAACCGCCGCGTCGGCCTTTTCGCGGGCCTTTTCGCCCGACCGATCGCATCACCAAAGGGGATGTACCTTTGGGGCGGGGTCGGGCGTGGCAAATCCATGCTGATGGACCTTTTCACCGAGTCTGTGGATATTCCGCAAAAGCGCCGCGTCCACTTTCACGCCTTCATGCAAGAGGTGCATCGCGGCCTGCATGAGGCGCGCAAACGCGAAGTTGAAGATGCCCTGACCCCCGTAGCCGATGCGGTGATCCGCGATACCCGGCTTTTGGCGTTCGACGAGATGCAGATCAACGACATCACCGATGCGATGATCGTCGGGCGATTGTTCGAAAAGCTGTTCGCGGCGGGCATCGTGATTGTCACCACCTCAAACCGCCCGCCGCAGGACCTGTACAAGACCGGCCTGAACCGCGCGCTGTTTTTGCCCTTCATCGCCATGCTTCAAGATCGGCTGCGGGTGGTCGAACTGGAGAGCCCGACTGATTACCGCCAGCATCGTCTGGCAGGCACCCAAGTCTATTTCCACCCGGCCAGAACCGCGACCGCCGATATTGCGGCGCTTTGGTCTGATCTGACGGGCGGCGCAGCCGAGGCACCGCTGGTGCTGACGGTGAACGGCCGCACCCTGACCCTGCCGCGCTTTGCCAATGGCGTAGGGCGGGCGAGCTTTTGGGAACTCTGCTCCAAACCCCTTGGGCCCGGTGATTTTCTGGCGATTGCCGGGGCGGTGCGGGTGCTGATCCTTGAGGATATCCCCCAACTCTCTGCCGCCAACTACAACGAGGCAAAGCGCTTTGTCACCCTGATCGACGCGCTTTATGAGGCGCGGGTCCGGCTGATCGCCAGCGCCGCCGACGCGCCAGAGCGGCTGTATATCGAAGGCGAGGGCGCGTTCGAATTCGAACGCACCGCCAGCCGCCTGCGCGAGATGCAGGCGGCTGACTGGGGCACCGAAATCGAAAGCTAGTCCAGCGCCCGACCTGCAGGCACCGCCCGCTTGGCGGCCCCGGCGGCAAGCGTGTCGGCAAAGCCGTGGTTGATGTCGCGGTGCTTGGCCACATCGGCGCGGACGGCAATGATTACCTCCCGCAGGCGGGCATCGGCGGGCAGTTTCCAATAGTCGATGGCAATTTTTGGTGCGGCGACATTCTCGACATTGCCACTGTCCACCTGCTCCAGATAGCCGGTGTAGCTGACCACGGCCTCTTCCTCCAGATAGCCCACGACGCGGTGCGCGGTCTTGGGGGCAAAGAGGTAGAGGAAGAAGTAGGTGTTGAAGAAGACCGCCTGGCCAAACATGATCAGCCCCCGTTCCACCAGCGAGGGCTTCGCGATGTGGATGAAGGTCATCAGGTGCATCCGCTCATTCTCGGCCTCATCCAGAAGTTCACGGATCCAGCCCTCATCCTCGCGGATGTGGCGGAGCGATTTCAGGTGCTGAAGCAGGCCGCCCACCATGCCGGGGACGGCGGCGACGGTCTCCAGGACGACGGCGCGGTGGCCGTAGCGTTTGGAAAAGAAGGCATCGGCGAAGACGCGCATGAACTTGACGATGCCAAGGGCGATGCGGTCGGATATCCCGTCCGGTGCCTTGTGGCGATCAAGGGGCAGGGGGGCAGAGGTGTCGGTCATGGCAGGGTTCCTTTCCTGCTTGGAAAATGGGGGGCAATGCCGCCCGCACAATCCCCGTGCGACACTATGCGCCCGGATCGGGCAGGCTTAGCCCGCCAGCGCCTGCCACAAAAGCCGCAGCGCCATTGCCGTGGACACGACGACAAGAAGCGGCTTGATCAACCCCGCCCCGACCCGCATCGCCAGCCGCGCGCCAAGGGCTGCCCCCGCCACCTGCGCCGCTGCCATCGCCAGACCCACCGCCCACCAGGTGGCCCCCGTAGGGATAAAGACCAGAAGGCTGCCAAGGTTTGACGCAAAGTTCAGCATCTTGGTGTGCGCTGTCGCCTTCAAGACCCCGTAGCCTGCCAGCAGCACAAAGCCCATCATGAAGAACGATCCGGTACCCGGCCCGAAGAACCCGTCATAAGCGGCCACAAGCGGCACCACGGTCACGCCAAAGACCGCCGGGCTGATCCGCGCGGCGCGGGCGTCGTCCGTCAGCCCGGGCTTGAGCGCAAAGAACAATGCGACGCCGATCAGCACCACCGGCATGACCAGCCGCAACACCTCGGCCGGGATCAGATGCGCGATCAGCGCGCCGCCCGCCCCGGCCAAAGCTGCAATTGCGGCCATGCCCAGCTGGTCCAAGGGGCGCACATGGCCCGCGCGGGCATAGGCCACCGTCGCGGTCGCGGCCCCGAAAGTGCCCTGCAGCTTGTTCGTCGCAAGCGCCTCGACCGGCGAGGCCCCAGCCAGAAGAAGGGCTGGCACCGTGATCAACCCGCCTCCACCGGCAATGCTGTCGACCAGCCCGGCGCAAAAGGCGGCAAGGACCAGAAGCAGGGCAAATTCGGTGGCGATCTCAAACATCGCCCGGTTTGTCGCCGGTTCCCGGGCCGGGGGCAAGGGGGGCTGCCTCGGGGGCCATCGAGGCCCCGCTCGGCAGCGCTGCCGGGGGGTATTGGTTGAGGTGGCGGGATGGGGCTGCTGTGGACGCCTCTGGCGGGAGTTTTTCCAATAGAGCAAACGCAAGGGCCTGGGGCAGTCTGATCCATTGCCCTTTTCAAGTATCCTCTGGTTTGAAGATTGTTAACGCGGTTGGGCTGTGAAACCTCCGTTTTGATTGCGGTCAGGACGCGCGCTGCGACGGCGGGATCAGAGATCAAACCGCCGATGGACGCGCCCTACCTTGATGCCGTTCCCAAGCGCGAAATCCGGGTCCAGCCGGATATCGCTAAACCCGATGCGGGCATAATAGGCCAGGCCGGGCACATTGTCGGCCCGGATATGGGCGATGACGGTGCCGACCCGCTTTTCGCGCAGAATGGCGCACGTCAGATCGAACATTACGCCGCCGATGCCCTTCGCCTGCACGCCCGGCTGGACGAAGGTGCCGATGTGGGGGTCACCTTGCCACATCTCGACTGACTGCCAGCCGACGACCTTTCCATCTTGGACACAGACGACCGAGGACAGGACATCCGGTCCGGTCACATGGCCCTCACGGACCTGCGCGTCGGTCTTTGGCACCTCATGCGCGGTGGTGCCGCCCAGTGCGATGACCGCGTTCAGGATGCCGGCCATTGCGGCAGAATCATCGGCTGTGGCCGGCCGCACCATCATGCCGCGAAATCCTCACGCCGGTAGCCTTGCAGGTAGAGCAAGCCGGTCAGATCGCCATGGTTCACCCGCACGCCACATTCGGCCTGCACCCGTGGCTTGGCATGCAGCGCCACGCCGATCCCGGCGCCCAAAAGCATGGGCAGATCATTGGCCCCGTCGCCCACCGCAATCGCCCCATCGGCGGTGATCCCGAGCCGGGCAGAGATTTCCCCCAGCGCGTGCAGCTTGGCGTCCTTGCCAAGGATCGGTTCAGCCACGGTGCCGGTCAGGGTGCCATCCTTGATGTGCAGGATGTTGGCCTGGTTTTCGTCAAAGCCCAGCCGCGCCGCCACGTCCTGCGTGAAGGCCGTGAACCCACCCGAGACCAGCGCTGTATAGGCCCCATGCGCCTTCATCGTGGCCAGCAGAGCCGGCCCACCCGGCATCAGCGTGATCCGGTCGCGCAGCACGCGGGCAATCACACTTGCGGGCAGGCCTTGCAGCAGGCCCACCCGCTCGCGCAAGGCCGCTTCGAAGTCCAGATCCCCATTCATTGCCCGCGCGGTGATTGCCGCCACCTTGGCACCAACGCCCGCCTCATCGGCCAGCTCGTCGATACATTCCTGGCGGATCATCGTTGAATCCATGTCGGCAATCAGCAGCCGCTTTTTCCGCCCCTCGGCCTTTTGCACCACAAGGTCGATCCGCAGGGCCTGCAGGCTTTCCCAGACCTCCCACAGGTTGGCGGGCCGGGCCTCAAGCGCGAACTCTGCCGCCACTCCGGGATCAAGCCAGCGCGCATCGCCCCCGCCCCAGGCGTTGCGCAGGGATTCGACGGTCACCCTTTCCAGCAGCGGAGTCTCGGGGTTGGTAAGGAGGGTGGCTACGAACATGGGCAAGGGTTCCGGCAGGTTTCCGATAGTGAACACGGGCGTCGCTTTTTCGCGATGATGCGGCGCAATAACGCGATTTTTCGGCTTGCACCAGAGTGCGTGGGTCTTTACCCACGGCGCTGGGACACCCTTCCCCACCGAAGGGCTTTTAGCTGGAAGGCTACCATGACAGATCTGACCCCACCGGCAAAGCGCCCGGCAAATCCGCGCTTTTCATCTGGCCCTTGCGCCAAGATCCCCGGTTATTCCCTTGATATGCTTGCTGATGCGCCCCTTGGCCGGTCACACCGTGCCGCGGTTGGCAAGGCCAAGCTGAAAGAGGCTATCGACCTTACCCGCGAAATCCTTGGCGTTCCTGCCGACTACCGCATCGGCATTGTTCCCGCGTCCGACACTGGTGCTGTCGAGATGGCGATGTGGACCCTTCTGGGCCAGCGCCCGGTTGAGATGCTGGCGTGGGAGTCCTTCGGCGAAGGCTGGGTCACCGATGCGGTCAAGCAGCTGAAGCTGGACGCCACGGTGCGTATCGCGCCCTATGGCCAGATCGTCGATTTCACCCAGGTCGATTTCGACAGGGACGTGGTCTTCACCTGGAACGGCACCACCTCCGGCGTCCGCCTGCCCAATGGCGATGCGATCCCAGCCACCCGCCAAGGCCTGACGATCTGCGATGCGACCAGTGCCGCGTTTGCGATGGACCTGCCGTGGTCGAAACTCGACGTCACCACCTTCTCCTGGCAGAAGGTTCTGGGCGGCGAAGGCGCGCATGGCGTCATCATCCTGTCGCCCCGCGCGGTTCAGCGGCTGGAAAGCTACACCCCCGCCTGGCCCCTGCCCAAGATTTTCCGTCTGACCGCCAAGGGCAAATTGATCGAAGGCATCTTCGCCGGTGAGACGATCAACACCCCCTCAATGCTGGCCAACGAAGATTACCTTGTCGCGCTGAAATGGGCCAAAGCCATCGGCGGATTGCCTGCCCTGATCGCCCGCGCCACGGCCAATGCGCAGGTGGTGCATGATTTCTGCGCCGCGAACCCGTGGATCTCGAACCTGGCCGAAGACCCGGCCACTGCGTCAACCACCAGCGTGTGCCTCAAGTTCACCGATTCCCGCATCACCGACGGTGAGGCGTTTGCCAAAGCCGTCGCCAAGCGGATCGAAAAGGCCGGCGCAGGCTTTGACATGGGCGCCTATCGCGACGCGCCCCCCGGATTGCGCATCTGGTGCGGCAGCACGGTGGAAACGGCGGACGTGGCTGATCTGATGCCCTGGATCGCCCATGCCTTCCACGCCGAGATCGCGGCGCTGGCGCAAGCCGCCTGAAACCCTCGGTGCGCGTGAACGCGCACCCTACCCCAAACCGTAGGGTGTGCATTCATGCGCACCATCCGCACCCACAGGATGAATCCAATGCCACGTGTCCTCGTTTCCGACGAACTTTCCGAAACCGCCGTCCAGATCTTCCGCGACCGCGGGGTCGAGGTGGACTACATGCCCAAACTCGGCAAGGACAAGGACGCGCTTGCCGCCATCATCGACCAGTATGACGGCCTGGCCATCCGGTCGGCCACCAAGGTGACCGAGAAACTGCTGGCCAATGCCACCCGCCTCAAGGTCGTCGGCCGTGCCGGGATCGGGGTCGACAATGTCGACATTCCGGCCGCGTCCAAGAAGGGCGTGATCGTGATGAACACGCCTTTCGGCAACTCCATCACCACCGCCGAACACGCCATCGCGATGATGTTCGCCGTGGCCCGCCAGTTGCCTGAGGCCAACGCCTCAACCCAGGCCGGCAAGTGGGAGAAGTCGAAATTCATGGGGGTGGAGTTGTTCAACAAGACCCTCGGTGTGATTGGGGCGGGCAACATCGGCGGCATCGTCTGCGACCGCGCGGTGGGCTTGCACATGAAGGTCATCGCCTACGATCCCTTCCTGTCGGAAGAGCGTGCCAAGACCCTTGGCGTCACCAAGGTTGACCTTGACGACCTTCTGACCCGCGCCGATTTCATCACGCTGCACGTCCCGCTGACCGACAAGACCCGCAACATCCTGTCGGCCGAGAACCTGGCCAAGACCAAGAAGGGCGTGCGCATCATCAACTGCGCCCGGGGTGGGCTGATCGATGAGGCGGCGCTGGCCGAGGCGCTGAAGTCTGGCCATGTCGCAGGCGCAGCGCTGGACGTGTTTGAGACCGAACCCGCCACCGAAAACCCGCTTTTCAACCTGCCCAACGTGGTCTGCACCCCGCACCTGGGTGCCGCCACCACCGAAGCGCAGGAAAACGTGGCCCTTCAGGTGGCCGAACAGATGGCCGACTACTTGCTGACCGGCGCTGTGCAGAACGCGCTGAACATGCCCAACGTTACGGCGGAAGAGGCGACGGTGATGGGGCCATGGATCAGGCTTGCCAGCCATCTGGGCAGCTTCATCGGTCAGATGACGGATGAGCCGATCAAGGCGATCAACATCCTTTATGACGGCACCGTCGCTGGCATGAACCTTGCCGCCCTCAATCAGGCTGTCATCGCGGGCGTCCTAAAGGCGCATAACCCTGACGTGAACCTTGTCTCTGCCCCCGTGGTGGCCAAGGACAAGGGCATCCAGATCTCTACCACCCGGCAGGACAAGACCGGCACCTTTGACGCCTATATCAAGGTCACCATGGTCACCGACAGCCGCGAACGTTCGGTTGCCGGCACCTGCTTCAGCGACGGCAAACCGCGCTTTATCCAGATCAAGGGCATCAACATCGACGCCGAAATCGGTGCCCACATGCTTTACACCACGAATGAGGACGTGCCGGGCATCATCGGCCTTCTGGGCATGACCATGGGCAAGAACAACGTCAACATCGCCAACTTCACCCTTGGCCGGTCCGGCGTGGGGCAAGACGCGATCGCGATCCTGTATCTTGACCAGCAGATCGACCCGAAAGTCATCGCCACGCTGGAAGGGACCGGCCTGTTCCAGCAGGTCAAAGCCCTGCAATTTGAGGTCGCCTGACCCCTGCACCCTTGCAGCTTGCGCTTTTGACAAATACTCCGGGGGCCGATGGGCTGGCCCCCGGTCCTTTCCACAGGCGACACATGCACCTCTACGCGATCGGCGACATTCATGGTCACATCGGCCTTCTGCGGGGCGCGCATGACCTTATTGCCGCAGACATCGCCCGACACGGGCCGGGGCCGGTGGTCCATGTCGGTGATCTGGTCGACCGGGGCCCCGACTGTCGGGGTGTCGTCGACTTCCTGATGGATGGTCTGGAAGACGGTCAGGACTGGATTGTCCTGAAGGGCAACCATGACCGGATGTTCACCCGGTTCCTGCGCGACCCGTTTGAACCGGAACCCGGCCTGCGCGCCGATCTTGGCTGGCTGCACCCAAAGCTCGGCGGTCCGGCGACGCTGGCCTCATACGGCGTCGCCAAGGCCGCGGACCGCCCTGTAGCACAGGTCCATGCCGATGCACTGGCTGCGGTGCCTCAGGGGCATGTCCATTTCCTTACCACCCGCCCGACGCTGCACCGGGCTGGCGATTGCGCCTTTGTCCATGCCGGTATTCGCCCAGGCATCGCGCTGGATCACCAGACCGAAACTGATCTTGTCTGGATCCGAGAGCCTTTCCTGTCTGACAGCGAAAGCCACGGGCCGCTGATCGTGCATGGCCACACCGCACTGGATCAGGCGACGCATTACGGCAACCGGCTGAACATCGACAGCAGCGCTGCCTATGGCGGCCCCTTGTCAGCCGTGGTGATCGAAGGGCACGAGGCAGCCCTTCTGACCCCTGGCGGACGCCGGAAACTGCACGCGATCGGCTACCGCTGACCTTTGCCGCCCGCGCCCATGATCGGTGTCAGGGATGCTGGTTCCGGATCAGCCGCTTGACCGACCGCGCGGCCAGATAGCCGAACAACAGCCCGGCGATCCCGACCACCTCAACCAGCGCCGGGCCGGTTGGGATGCCCCGGCTGAACAGGGCAAAGGCCACAAGTCCCAGCCCCGCCGCGCTGGCCATCAGCCAGCCCCACAGCTCACCCCGGGTCGGGCCATATCGGTAGGGGTTCTTTTCGCTCATTGCCTGACCTTTCGACGCAGCTCAGTCGACGCGTGCAAAGCAGGATAGCACGTCAGCGGGGAAGGCAAGTCTTTGCGCGGCAGCAACATCCCGGCAGGGTATCGCGGGGCCCGCGCCCATTTCACTGGACGATGCGCGCCTGCCATGATCCCTGTGCCCTATGGTCAAGCGCATCACCCCCTTTCTGATCGTGGCAGGCATCATCCTGGCGGCCGCCGCCTATCTTTTGTGGATCGGACGTGAGCCGATCTGCACATGTGGTTACGTCAAGCTGTGGCATGGGCAGGTGGTCAGCTCGGAAAACTCGCAGCACCTGTCCGACTGGTATACGCCCAGCCATATCATCCACGGGTTCTTGTTCTTCGGCCTTTTGTGGCTGGTCGCGCGCCGCCTGAGCTTTGGCTGGCGGCTGGTCATCGCCACGGTGTTGGAAGCCGCGTGGGAGGTGGTCGAAAACTCGGACGCCATCATCGAACGCTACCGGGCGGTCACCATCTCACTGGATTACTACGGCGATTCCGTTCTGAACGTGGTTGCTGACATTCTGGCGATGATCCTGGGCTTCTGGCTGGCCTCCCGCTTGCCGGTCTGGGCGACGGTGGCGCTGATCGTGCTGGCCGAAGGGGTGACGATGTGGATCATCCGTGACGGGCTGGCGCTGAACGTGCTGATGCTGATCTATCCGCTCGAGGCGGTGGCCACCTGGCAGGCAGGCCGCTGAGGGTTGGCTGGCTAGGCCAGCCGCATCTGTCGCAATGACAGCATTGCCGCCAGCGCCAGCGCCAGCGTCACCCCGGCGATAAGCCAGAAAAACCCGCGCTCGCCCATGTCTGCCATCAGGGGCGCCACGATCAAGGGTGCGCCGATCCCGCCGATCAGACCTGCGGCGATGATCGTGGGCGGCACGCGCAGATCCTCGCCCATCTTGCCGCTGGCGGTGACGTAATAGCCGGGGAAGAACAGCCCCGTCGGTGCCCCCATCGCCACAAAGAACACCGCCGGTGACACCAGCGCCGCCCCCAGCGCGCAGACGGCGGCCACGGCAATGGCAGCGGTGTAAAGCACGAAAGGCGCCACCCGGTGTGCCACAATGATCAAGGCCACCCGCGCCAGCAGGAACACGACGAAAAACGCGCTCAGAAGTTCGGCCGCTGTCGCCTCGGCCACCCCGGCCTGAATCAGCGCGGTTGGGCCAAGGCCGATCAGGCAGGCCTCCATGCCGATTGCGACCATCCCGAAGCCAAGGATGCCCCAATGCGGGCGGAAGGTCTGGGTCATGGTGACCGCAGCCGCCCCGGCGCGGCTGGCTGTCCCTGCGAAAACCCAGATCACCGCTGCCAACGCTGCGGTCAGCCCGAAGGACCAGCGCGGGTCGCTGCCAACGGCCACAAAGACCAGCGGTGCCGCAATCGCGCCAATGCCAAAGGTCGCGTTCAAAAGGCTTAACATCGAGGGGCCCTTGTCGCCAAAGGCCCGCATTACGCGCGGGTTGAACACGGCTGTCGACATGCCATAGCCCATGCCAAAGACCACGGCCCCGGCAATCGTCATCCACCAGCCGGCCAAGGTGGCCACACCCGCCGCGCCAATTGCCATCGCGGCCAGCGTGTGGCGTGGCGTGACCAGCCCGCCCTGCAGATACATGAAGCCGACGCCGATGAAGCATCCCACCCAATGGGCCGACACCAGCACCCCCGCTTCGGCCACCGTGACCCCGAACAGGCGCGAAAAGGCGGGCAGGGCGGGCCCGTAAAGCGATTGCCCCGCACCCATCATCACAAAGGTCGCCACCCCGGCAAAAAGCAGCCCCGCATGGGCCCGGATCAGGTCTTTCACGCGTGCTCTCCTGCTGACGGCCTGATCTCTCTCGCCCCTAAGGGAGTGTCAATGCCGCGCAAGCCTGGCCTGCGTGACGCAAAGACAGATATGTGCCATTGCAGCACTTTCAGGCATGATGCGGGAAATGAGGAGGAAACCATGACCGACATTCACATTCTTTCTGCCACGCGCAGCGCCATCGGTGGCTTTGGTGGCGCGCTTGCCGCACTGCCGCCGATCGACACCGCCACCCAGGTTGCCCGCACCGCGCTGGAACGGGCCGGGGTCGAGGGCGGCCAGATCGGCCATGTCGTGATGGGCCATGTAATCAACACCGAACCGCGTGACATGTATCTTAGCCGCGTCATGGCGATGCAGGCGGGTATTCCCGACACCACGCCCGCGATGAACGTGAATCGCCTCTGCGGCTCGGGGGCGCAGGCGGTGGTATCGGCACTGCAGTCGCTGATGCTGGGCGATGCGGTCATGGCGCTGGCCGGCGGGGCGGAATGCATGAGCCGCGCCCCCTACAGCCTGTCCGCCGCGCGCTTTGGGCAAAAGATGGGCGACACCCGCGCGCTGGACATGATGACCGGTGCACTGACCTGTCCGTTTGGCACCGGCCATATGGGGGTCACGGCAGAGAACGTCGCCGCAGCGCACGGGATCAGCCGCGAAGACCAGGACGCCTTTGCGCTGGAAAGCCAGACCCGCGCGGCACTTGCGATTGCCGAAGGGCGGTTCAAGGGTCAGATCGCGCCGGTTGAGGTTCCGGGCCGCAAAGGCCCAACGGTTTTTGACACCGACGAACACCCCAAGGCTACCAGCCTTGCGGCGCTGGCGGCCCTGCGCCCGGCCTTTCAGAAGGATGGCACGGTGACGGCGGGCAACGCCTCGGGCATCAATGACGGCGCGGCGGCGTTGGTCTTGTGCCACGGCGACCATGGCGGGCGCGCGCGGGCACGGATCATGGGCTATGCCCATGCCGGGGTTGACCCAAAGGTGATGGGTATCGGCCCGATCCCGGCCGTGCTGGCGCTTTGTGCCAAGCTGGGGGTGAAGCCGCAGGATTTCGATCTGGTCGAATCGAATGAGGCCTTTGCCGCGCAGGCCCTTGCCGTGTCGCGGACGCTGGGCCTTGATCCTGCCCGAGTGAACCCGAACGGCGGCGCCATTGCACTGGGCCATCCGGTAGGGGCCACCGGTGCGATGCTGGTGGTCAAAGCGCTGCATGAATTGGAGAGGACAGGCGGAAAGACCGCCCTGATCACCATGTGCATCGGCGGCGGGCAGGGCATCGCACTGGCGATCGAGCGGAGTTAGGCGATTTCTTCGAAGAAATCGCACCGGAGTTTTTGAAAACTCCGGTGCTACCTCACCCGCACTTTCGCCCGCGCAGACCGGCCTTCGGCGTCGATTACGCTAAGGGTCACAAACCCCGCACCGGGCAGGGCCAGCATCGCCTCACGCGCGTCAAGTGCCACCAGCATGGGCACGCCATCGGCGAGCCAAGTGAAGGGGGCGGTTCCGCCGCTGACCCTGACCTTCAGGCCCGCAGGCAGTAGTTCCACCTCGGCCCCGTCGGGGGGGAAAGCCACGGCGGGGGCGTCTGCATCCGCCTCAAATGCTGCCGACCGCGACCGGAAGCGTTGCAGCGGTTGCGGCAATTCCGCGTTTGACACCAGCAGCGTGGCGGCCGGGGCAGGCGGTTGCGGGGCCAGCTTCTGCTTCAGCCGGTTGAAGGCTTGAAACAGCACCGGGGCCGCCACATCCGCGCCAAAGGCGCCCGGCACCGGCGTGCCATCGGCCCGGCCCATCCAGACCCCGATCACATGGCCCCCGTCATAGCCGATCGCCCAGGCATCGCGGTGCCCGTAAGACGTTCCGGTCTTGTAAGCCAGCCGGTTTTCCGGCGCGCCGGGTGGCGGGGCCAGCCCCGCCAGAATATCGCCCACCTGCCAGGCCGCAACAGCGGACACGATGCGCCGCCCGTCTGCCCCGTCCCCATCCTGCCGCCAGGTCAGGGGCCGCACCACCCCGCCACGGGCAAGCGTGGCGTATAGTTGCACCATATCCGTCAGCGTCACGCCCACGCCACCCAGCGCAATCGCCAGCCCCGGCTGATCACCCGGAAAGACCGGCACCATCCCCGCAGCCTCCATCGCCGAGATCAGGCGCGCCGGACCCAAAGCCTCGGTCAGCGCGACCACGGGGATGTTCAGCGACAGTTGCAGCGCCTCGCGCAGGCGGATCGTGCCGCGGTACATCCTGTCAAAGTTCTGCGGCGCGTAGGTGCCAAAGCTGGTCGGCTTGTCGTCGATCATCGTTTCGGGGTGGGCAAGCCCGTCATCAAAGGCCAGCGCATAGACCAGCGGTTTCAGCGTTGACCCCGGTGACCGCAGCGCCCGTGTCATGTCGACAAACCCCTGTCGCCGGTCGGCCTGATAGCCCGCCGACCCCACCGAGGCGAGGATTTCACCCGAGGCATGGTCGGCCACAAGGATCGCCACCTGCAGCGCCTCACCCTTGCCAGCGACGGCCTCAGTCGCCAGCGCCTCAAGTTTCAGTTGCAGGTCACGGTCAAGGGTCAGGCGATGGGTCAGGCGAGCGGGGTCATCGGCCAGCGCCCGGTCGGCCAGATGGGGGGCGGTGGCGGGAAAGGGCAGGCGCAGGCCCGGCACATCCTCCCGCAGGGCGGCGCTGGCGGTATCTGCGTCGATCACGCCTTCACCCACCGCGCGGGCCAGGACGCGGTTGCGCGCAGCCTCGGCCCGGTCGGCGGCGCGGTCGGGGCGGCGGGTTTCGGGGCTTTGCGGGATGGCGACCAGAAGCGCCGCTTCAGCCGGGGTCAGGCGCAGGGGTTCCTTGCCGAAATAGCTGATCGAGGCCGCCCGCACGCCTTCAAGGTTGCCGCCAAAGGGGGCAAGGTGCAGATAAAGCTGCAAGATCTGGCCCTTGGTCAGCCGCCGCTCCAGCGCGAGGGCCACGCGCATCTGGCGCAGCTTGCCGCCGACCTGGCCGGTGGTGCCTTCCTCAAGCAGGCGCGCGACCTGCATCGTCAGGGTTGACCCACCCGACACCACGCGCCCGGCCCGCACCGCTTGCAGCACCGCCCGCAGCATCGACCGGGGATCGACGCCGGGATGGTCGTAAAACCGCTTGTCCTCATAGGCCAGCAGCATCGCCAGATAGACTGGATCGACGCGGTCAGGCGGCAAGGCCAGCCGCCAACGACCATCGGCCACGGTATAGGCGCGCAGAAGGTCGCCGTCGCGGTCAAGGACCTCGATCGAGGTTTCGACCGTCAGGGACGGCAGGACCGTGGCGTCGATCCACAGGTCAAGACGGTCGCGGCCAAGGGCGGCCAGCCAGAGGGCTGCGACGGAAGCGATGATCCAGCGCGCGCGCATCAGAAGTTTGCGCCAAGGTCGGTGGCACAGTCCGGCTGGTCAAGGTGTGCAACAGAGGGTTGCGCCCTCCCTCGGGCGGGCGCTGCACCGGCTGACGTAAGCGCTTTATCTTGCAACACCTCCAACCGAGGTTCGGGTGACCAACGTTGCAATGCGCCCTCCCACGGGGGAGGGAGGGCGCGGCCCGGCGGGCTTCGCCCTTGAACCCGGGCCAAGACAGCGCCTCCCAGCCCTTCGATGCTGAGGAACAAGGAAACCTTGT
>JBBQVR010000048.1:0-22976 GCA_038211355.1 Rhodobacterales bacterium
CAATATTTTCCATCCCATTTCTGCCTTTAAATAGCTTGCCTCAAAACAGCTCAGGACCGCCGTTGTTGCCTATGTGTTCCATCCCGGATGATCACATAGACCCTCGGCGTTCTGCGTTTTTCATGGCAAGATAAATCCTGAGGGATTTTCGGGAGGGTTGGGTCGGATGCTGATTTCGCTCCACAAGCAGGCGACGACGACACCACGCGTGCGGGCTGCGATCCAGGCCAGTGACGAGCCTGCGTCGGTCCTGGCAGAGTGATACGGAGCAACTGAGCAGACCGTTTACAAATGGCGGCATCGTGAGAGCGTTCATGACCGCAGTCACACGCCGCACGGGCTTCAAACCACCCTGACGCCTGCGCAGGAGGTGGTTGCCGTGGCCCTGCGCAAGATGTTGCTGGTGTCGATCGACGACCTGCTGGCGGTGATGCGGGAGTTCCTGAACCCGGAGGTCTCGCGATCGGGCCGCGACCGCTGCCTGCGTCGTCATGGGGTGGGCAATCTGCGCGATCTGCAGGCACAATCATCCCGGCCCAAGCATAAGGCGTTCAAGGCTTATGAGCCCGGTCATCTGCATGTGGACGTCAAGTATCTGCCTCAAATGGCGGATGAATCCTCTCGGCGCCACCTGTTCATCGCCATCGACCGGGCGACCCGGTGGGTCTTCGTCCGCTTCTACAAATCCAAGACTGCCGCGAATGCCGCCGGTTCCTGCGCGACCTGGAACGGGCCTGCCCGATACAGATCAGGACCCTGCTTACGGACAATAGCGAGGAGTTCACCGACCGCCTGTTCGGCCTGCGCAAGCGTGACGCGACCGGCAAGCACGAGTTCGATGTGCTTTGCAGCGACATCAGCATCGAACCCCGCCTTGTGCCGCCGCAGCACCCAGACCAACGGCATGGTCGAGCGTTTCAACTGCCGCATCGAGGAGTTGCTGCAAAGCCACCATTACCGTTCCGGCGAAGAGCCGGAAACCACGCTGCACCGTTATGTGCTGCTCTACAACCAGCAACTCCCACAGTCAGCAAGACGCCCTTGCAGGCGATGAGAGACTGGCACAAACGGAAGCCAGAGTTGTTCAGAAAACAGTCCTATCACCTTCCGGGATGTGACACCTAGGTCCGCCGAGCGACAAACTGTGACGCTTCTCCATCCACGACAAGCTCCAGTTGCCCGGAACCTACAAATTCATTCATGGCCTTCCAAACGCCGTGATGTTTATGGGACGGATTGGGGAAATAGTCGTCCCCAAGAATAAATCCAGACCGCTTTACTTTTCGGCAACAAAGATCGAGTTCACGCTTTGTCTGGTTGTAGGAATGGGTGGTATCAATATAGGCCCAGTCTAGGCTGTCATCTGGAAGCGAGGCCAGAAAGACTTCGCTAAACTCCACAAGTGGGGTCAGGGTGCCGGTGTTTATCTCATCTTCAAACACTTCTAGTATGCGTTTGAATGCATTCAAGGTCGACTTGTCACCTTTGGCCCATTCCCATGACTGCGAAGAGCGATACCAAGGATCTACTGAATAGAGTTTGCGCGGCTTTGTCGATAGCAAGTGGTCAATGAAGCTGCCCTTGAATACTCCCAGTTCGGCACCGACTGACCCTTGGGGTAAAAACGGCCTTAGCACTTCTAGACGCGCCAAGCACTTTTCTGGAGTCGAACTGGGCTCATCTGGGGTATGCAAACGCACCAGAGATTTCGTTTGTTCTTTGAAGGGTGTTGGCGGCGTAGCGATGGTGGTCCGATCCTGCAAAGAGGCCAGTTGCCGCTTGAGCCTTTGCATTAGCGAGCCGCGGATGCGTGGTATCAGCCCCCCCTTTGACTTCTGTATTTGCTTCTCAGATCCATTGCTGGCCGTGCGCTTAAGTTCAAGCTTCTCAAGCGCGAGCCGCATCCGTCCCAGGCGAACGGGATCATGCATGAAAAGGGTCTGCGGAGCCGCCGTCGCGATCCAGTTTGGCAAGGCAGCGCCGTCGATCTTGCTGATGTCAATATCTGGAATGTGCAATCGGCCCGTTTCTATCAACCAGCGATGACTGACGGCGGCACGCATTACGGCGTCGGCCACTTCCGGCAGCAGCGTCATCGACTGAGTTGGCGGATCGAAAGAATCAAGTTTTTTGATTTGCGGAGTTAAGGCGACCTTAAACCCGTTCCCATCGGCGTCGTCACACTCCTCACGCAGGCGGGCCATTAGAACCAGGGCTTCGGCCGAAAGTCCAATGTTCGACTGGCGTGCTGGCAGGTCGGAAACATCGACCCATGGCGCAAGGAATCGTGCCGTGAAGTCAGAAATAATGTCGCCGCCGTGAAGTATCTGCCTGTCAAAGGCAACTAGCTGAAGCGGACGGGGAAAAACAGCCTCGGTAGCAAGAATTGCTTCCTTTATTCTTCCTCGGTGAGGCTGGAGTGGTCGGTTGCTGGTTTTCAATCGCTGCTGTAAGTTGGATCGATAGTCGTGGACCGGGTGCCGGACATACAAAATCGGAACAATGTCGTCGGAAAGCCTGGACAGATAGCCAACAAGCCTTTCTTTTTCTTTGACCTCCGTTGAGAGGATTAGATGTTCGCTGGACAGGACAAGGATATCTGGTCGACGTTGCTGTACGGCACGGCAAATCATGTCCCAGGCCGCCTCAGCCTGAGTGACAGCTGCGTCGGGCCCTCCGATATCTCGCAAGAACAACGGCGGCAATCGATTTGGATCGCCGCACAAAGCGACGAGCAAATGATGCGCTACGTCTCTGTGGGGGAACTGCGGGTAAAGCACACCTTTGTCGCGCAATCTTACGGACGCGGCGTAAAGCGACTGTTGCAAGGACGAGGTTCCGGTCTTACCCATACCCAAATGAACCAATATTTTCATCAAATGCTTTCTGTGTAAGCAATCCGGCCTAAGTACGAACTGGAGCGCCGGCGTCCGGTATCAGCTTGAGATAGCTGAATGTACCGAACTATTCTAGGGTCTAGACTCATTGAGCGTCAAAGAGCGAAGATGACGTTTGCGGCAAGGGCGACGGCGGTTGCGGGGTGATGGCGCGCACCCGGCTGGCCCCCTCGGCGGTCGAGCTGTTCAGGACGGCGACAATGGCCGTCGCCTCCAGTGTTGCCTCACGTACCTTGCCTGCGTGTATCAGGGTCTTGATCTCGCTGTAGGAGATCTCGGTTGGTGCAGAAGTGCCTGATGGCATCTGCATGGAAAGAAAAAGGAATCCAAGAAACATGAAGACCAGCGGCCAAACCAGACGGGACAAATCCGTGGGCCCTGATGGTTCTGGCGGCGGTGCGTGATTTCCCATCTGGTGTCCCTGTCCCATGAAGCCGGGGACGATCGTCAGCCCCGGAAACAGACATGCGCGAATGGCCCAGTGTTGCGCAGGTTGATGCGCGTGGCCTTGATGCAGATCAGATTGGGGTGGCAAGAGTTTCGAACGCCCAGCGCGCAAGACGGACAACGACCGGCGACGCTTTGCCTCCCTTGGCGACGGAGGCCTCAAGGTCATCCCATCCGCCGTCGCCCTTTCAGCAACCGTCATGTTCCGGCTATGCACCGACTACGGGTCCTGACCCTGGGTTGGATCAAGACTGCGAACTTGAAGCTTGAAGACGCTGCCCCGGCGGGGTCAAATGCCCTTATGAAAAGTACTCCGCTCTTGTCCTGGGCCGATTGCGCCCCCCGTCTTGTGGCTGTGGCCGCCGGTCGAACCCCGGCTGATCTGGTGATCACCGGTGGCACGCTGGTGAATGTGCAAAGCCGGGAAATCCTGCCGGGTTGGCAGGTCGCCGTGGCCGAGGGGCGGTTTGCTTATGTCGGACCGGATGCCAGCCACTGCATCGGGCCGCAGACCACTGTTGTCGATGCCACGGGCCAGTTCCTGATCCCCGGCCTTTGCGACGGGCACATGCATATTGAAAGCGGCATGCTGACCCCCGCCGAATTTGCCGCCGCCGTGATCCCGCATGGCACGACGACCATGTTCACCGACCCGCATGAGATTGCCAATGTCCTTGGCCTGCGCGGTGTGCGGATGATGCATGACGAGGCGCTGATGCAGCCGATCAACATCTTCACCCAGATGCCATCTTGCGCGCCTTCCGCCCCGGGGCTGGAAACGACGGGGTTTGAGATCGGTCCGGATGATGTGGCCGAGGCGATGCGCTGGCCCGGGATCATCGGTCTGGGCGAGATGATGAATTATCCCGGCGTCATCAACGGCAGCCAGCAGATGCTGGAAGAGATTGCCGCCACCATGCGCGCGGGCAAAACCGTGGGCGGGCACTATGCCAGCCCCGACCGGGGCATTCCGTTTCACGCCTATGTTGCGGGTGGGCCGTCGGATGACCATGAGGGCACGCGTGAGTCCGACGCGGTTGACCGGGTGCGGCAGGGCATGCGGTCGATGCTGCGGCTGGGCAGCGCGTGGTATGACATCGAAAGCCAGATCACCGCGATCACCGAAAAGGGCCTTGATCCGCGCAACTTCATCCTGTGCACCGATGATTGCCATTCCGGCACGCTGGTGCATGAGGGGCACATGAACCGTGCGGTGCGCCATGCCATTGCCTGCGGCTGCGACCCGCTGATCGCCCTCCAGATGGCGACGATCAACACCGCCACCCATTTCGGGCTGGAGCGTGAGCTTGGCTCCATCGCGCCGGGGCGGCGGGCGGATCTGATCCTGACCTCGGATCTGCGCGCGCTGCCGATCGAAGCGGTTTTTGCCCGTGGCGTGCAGGTGGCCAAGGCCGGGCGGCTGACCGTGACCTGCCCGCATTACGACTGGCCCGACGATGCCCGCGCGACCGTGCGCATGGGACAGGCCAAAACGGCGGCGGACTTTGCGATTGCAGCACCTGCCGGGGCCGCGCAGGTAACGGCGCGGGTCATTGGCGTGGTGGAAAATCAGGCCCCGACCCGCGCGCTGACCGCTGACCTGGCGGTGACTTCCGGGCTGGTTCAGGCGCAGGGCGACGTGGCCCAGATCGCACTGGTGGAACGGCACCGGGCGACGGGGCAGGTGGTGAACGCCTTTGTCGCGGGCTTTGGCTACACGGGTCGCATGGCCATCGCTTCGACCGTGGCGCATGACTGCCACCACATGATTGTCGTCGGCACTGACCGCGAGCAGATGGCGCTGGCCGCGAACCGTCTGGCCGAGGTGGGGGGCGGCGTCACGTTGTGGCGCGACGGACAGGAACTGGCGCTGGTCGAACTGCCCATCGCGGGCCTGATGTCTGACCGCCCCGCACGTGAGGTGGCCGACAAGACTCAAGCGCTGGTCGCCGCGATGGCCGACTGCGGCTGCAGCCTGAACAACGCCTACATGCAGCATTCGCTGCTGGCACTGGTGGTGATCCCGGAACTGCGGATTTCGGACAAGGGGCTGATTGATGTCACCCGCTTTGCGGTGACCGATCTTTTCGTGGCCGGAGAAGTTTAGGTACTTTGTCAGGGGGCAAGGGCCGCAAACAGGATGACCGGCTCAAACGCCGCGACTTTGGCATTGCCGGCCTTGATCCCGCCGCCAAAGGCCGTGGACAGCTTGTCGGCCCGGAAATGGGCGCCAAACGGGCCCCCTTCGGCCTCATGCGCAAGCTTCGGATGACAGTCGAAGCTGGTTACCCCACCGCCGGTGGCCTTCTGCAGCACGGGCTTGCCAGCCAGAACGGCGGGGTCGATTAAATCCAAGAGATGCTGGAAAAGGCCCGGCACCAAAGGGGTGACCGGGCCTGCAAAGGTGACGGGAGGATTTGCGTAAGGCGCTGATCAGCTTGGGCACAAAGGGCTTGGCGGGGCGGGCGCGGTCGTCCTGCGGTTTACCAATCTGCTCGATCCGGCCCCCCGAATTTGATCCGGACATGACGGCCACCAGATCGGCCAGTTCCATCGCCTCATCCTGATCGTGGGTCACGAAAACCGTCGTCAAGCTGGTGGTGTCGTGGATGTCGCGCAAGCCCCGACGCAGTTCCTTTCCTACTTTGGCATCCAGCGCGCCGAAGGGTTCCTCAAGGGCTAGCGCGACCTGATGTCGGGCAACTGGATCATGTCGAGGAGTTTGGTCGCGCGGGGGCGGGCGTTCAGGCCTTAGGCGATGTTGTCGAACACCATCATGTGCCGGAAGAGGGCTTAACTTTGGAACACAAAGCCCGCGCGGCGGTCCTGCACGGTCAGGCCGGTGGCATCCTTTCCGTCAAGGAGAATGCGGCCTGAGGTTGGGTATTCGTGGCCCCCAAGGATGCGCAGAAGCGTGGTCTTGCCAGACCCTGATGGGCCCAGAAGTGCGACCAGCGTGCCCGAGTGGATGGCCCGCGATACCGGATGCACTGCCGCCGTCACGGGCGACACACTGAACGGCAGGTCGATCAGGGTGATCAGGAACGCCTTTCCCCGGAAGTCGAACTTGGTGATGAGCCAGACCACGGCGATACCGAAGGCAGCGTTCAGTGTTACCGAAACGGCGGCAATGGTCAGCGTCAGGCGGATCGCATCGCGGGCATCAGGCGAGGTGTGGCTTTTGAGCGAGGCCACAACGCCATCGGCCAGCGCCTCGACAAAGACCGCGACGAGGGGCGCCAAGACGAGGGGCGCAAGGCCTGCGAACGCGACGGCAACAAGGGCCCGGCGTGTTGCAGGGCTTTCCTAGATGGCTGAGCGGAAATGCAGGGTGGTGGGGGTTGCGTCAGACATGGCCAGTCCTTCGACAGCTCGAGACCTGAATGGGATTGATCACCAGCAGCATCGCAAGGCTGATCAGCATGGCGATGCCGATGACGATGGCGGGGTCATAGGTGAACCCTTCCAGCTGGATGATGATGAGGAGAGTCGCAATTTCGGTGACGAGGGGGATGTTCCCGGCGATGAAGATCGCGCTGCCGTATTCCCCGACCGCCCTTGCCAGCGCCAAGGCAAAGCCGGTCAGGGCGGCGGGCGTCAGCATTGCTAGGATGACGTGGCGGATGGTGTGCAGGCGGCTGGTGCCAAGGTTGGCGCTGGCTTGTTCCACCTCACGCTCCATCCCTTTGATCGCCGGCTGCACGGTACGGGTGACGAAGGGCAGCGACAGCAGGGTGAAGGCTGTTGCCGACAATGGCCCGCGCAGGGTGCGGCCGACGGACCAGCCGGTCAGGCGACGCAGCCCGGCGGCAATCGGAAGGTGGCCACTGTCATACCGTTTGGTCACGACACCTTGGGCGCTCACGGTCCCGGCGAGGGTATGGTGGCGATCATGGTCTTCTCCTGTTGCGCGTGAGGTTTGATGGGGGGTAGGGGCGAGGCCCAAAATGGTTTCCGGAAAGTGTGAAGCGGCGGTCAAGCAGGAAGCCCGCGCCCGATCTGTTCATGCGGGTTTACCACAGGGTGGCGTCGCGGCCTTCCAGCAGTTCGGCTGCGGCCACGTCAGGGCGACGGGTGAAAAGGGTCAGCTAGGTCCCGGTCACGCCCAGGGTCAGCCCAGTGCGCCGGTCAATCAGACTGACGGCACAGGTCAGACGCCGTAGGGCGGACATGCCAATGCCCATTTGCCAGACCTGTGGTTTGGGGATCACAACTGCGGACCTGGCTCTCTCTATCGCTTGGGGCGGGCTTTGGCCGGCCACCCATTAATAGCCAGAGAGTTGGTCGCGTATGGCAACGGAATAAGCACGCTGAATCTAGTCGTGATTATGGAAGGCTATTCTCTCGGGTTGCGATAAAGACAGATAGCCATTTCGAATAAAGGCATTGTAAATCAGCCGGTTGCGCCTACTGCGCCGCACCAAGCACCTGATCTGCAACGACGCCCGAACGCAGCATGTCATCTAGCGTCAAAGAGTCGATGATGACGAGGTAGGACCAGAACACCTCGGCAAAAACCTTGCGGATGCGGCAGGTGGCTTCATCTGCGCAATCCTCGCACCTTTGGTAGGCGCGGCGGGACAGGCAGGGCAGGGGGGCGATGGGTCCGTCGATGGTCCGCAGCAGCTCAGAGATCGGGATGTCGGTAGGTCGCTTGATCAGGCTGTAGCCGCCCGACCGCCCGCGGATCGAGGCGATGATGCCGGCGTTGCGCACTTCCAGCAAGACATGCTCGAGAAACCGTTTTGGCGTGCCAGAGCGTTTGGCAATCTCTTCGATCGTCAGGGCTTCTGGACACTCTTTCGCGGCTTCATCCGCGAGCGTCAGGAGCGCCTTCAGCGCTATTTTATCTTCTGCATGATCATGGCTGAAGACTGCTTGGCGGAATGTCGAGAATCAATGTCGGCATTTCCAGCGGCATACCATTCCCGTGCTCCGCTACAGAAAGGCCTCGACCGAAAATCAAGAAAACAAAGGGAATACCCTGTTCTTTATATACACGGTAAAACCTACAGACGTTAATTCGTTTTTCGGAACTCTGGACAAAAGGCGAAGACTTCCCGCTGCCAGGGGGCCATGACCTGATGACTGACCTTGACCTGATCGACCGAAAAATCATCGCGGAACTGATGCGTGACGCGACCCTGCCCATCGCCCAGATCGCCGACAAAGCGGGCCTGTCGCAGACCCCGTGCTGGAAGCGGATCCAGAAGTTGGAGGCAAGCGGTGTTCTGACCGGCCGCGTGTCCTTGGCCGATCTCACCAAGCTGGGGTTTGGCCTGACGGTCTTTGTCGGTATCGAGGCCCCGGATCATTCGCCCGAGTGGGCGCGATACATTCGGGCGGGCTGTTGAAGGCATCCCCGAGGTTACGGAGGCTTATCGGATGGCCGGCGAACTTGACTATCCAATGAGCCAAACGCTTTGGCGAGCCGATGTCGGAAACGGTTGCGGCGCGCATTGCCGGCCTGAAGCCGGGGTTTTTCACCTGGCTTGGCGCCACGATCCGTCACGCTTCGGTGGGCCTTTCGGAGCAGGCGCGCAAGCGCCGCCTTCTTCTGGTCATCACCGACGGCAAGCCCAACGACCTTGACCACAATGATGGTCGCCACGGGATCTAGGGCAGCCACAAAGCGGTGCTTGAGGCCCGGCGTCAGGGCCATGCCGTCTTTGGCATCACGGTGGACCGTGATGGCAAAAGCTGGTTTCCCCGCACCTTCGGGCAGGGCGGCTTTGCCCTGATGCCGAACCCCGAAAAACTGACCCGGGCCCTGCCCGAGATTTACCGCCAACTGGTCGGGGCATGACCGATACCCCCGGCCCGCTTGACGATCTTCCCGGCGATCTGATGATCTGGGCGCTGGTCGTGACTGAACTTCTGGTCTTGGGCGCGGGGCTTCTGGCCTTTCTTGCGGTGTGGCTGACCGATCCTTCGGGCTTTGCGGCAGCGCAAGACCAGTTGCACCAGGCGGGGGTGGGGATCAATGCGCTGATCGTGGCATTGCTTGCTGGCCGCTGGCGGCCTGTGGCGGGCCAATCCCTGTGGCGCGCCCGTCTTTGGCTTGCCATATGGGCCGGGCTTTGGCTTTTGCACGGCACCCTGATCGGCGTCTCGTCCGCGCCCTAGACGCGGAAGGCGGCTGCAAAGGGTTCGGGCAGACCAAACTCTGCCAGCGCCCGCGCCCGGCCCGCGTCAGACATCTTGCGCGCGGTCTTTTCGACGATCTTCAGCAGCGCATCGGCTGCGTGTTTCCCGGCGAAGGGCTGGAAATACCAGCGCAGAAACACAAAGCAGATCACATCCTCCAGCGCCTGAACTTCGAGGTCGCGCTTGAGACCCTCTTTACGCAGCAAGACGCCCACCCGGTCCTGCGCCGCCGCATCATAGCCCGCTTCGGCCATGATGCCGCCAATGCGCACCGCGTGCCGGCGGGCCTGTTCGCGCCGCCATGCCAGATAGCCGTCGCGGCCTTCGGGGAAATCGGTTCGCGGCAACAGCCAGCGTTCCACATGCTGGCCGCGCGCCGCGATGCGCAGCACGTCCGGGGCCGACGGGAACAGGCGGCCCAACTCGTCGCTCATCCGCTGGCCATAGAGGAGGGCGGCGGGCTGGCCATCCTCGATCGTCGGATCGGCACGGTTGGCGGCGTCGATCAGGGCGAAGGCATCGGTCAGCATCAGCGGACCCACGCGGCGGCGGGGGCTTCTTCGGCAAAGGCACGCAACATGATCACATCCTCGATGGCGGGGTTGTTCTGGCGGATCACCGCTTCGGGTGCCGAGGTCAGCAGCATGGACTGTCGTGCAACCGCAATGTGTTCCGGTTTCATTTGCGCGATCCCACCTTGGCTGGGCCGCAGTGTAGTCTGCCCATATATGCTTGGGAACCGGCAAATGCCCGTCAAGGATCGCCCGGCCTGCCCAACAGCACGGTCCTACCGAACGGCGCAGCCGTGGGTGTCCGACTGTCGATCCTGTAGATCATCGTCATGTCAGGCGCCTGCCGGGTCAGGTCTGCCGCGCGCGTTATCCAGCCCGGTGCAGGCCCTGTGCTCAAAGCTGCAAGGCCGCCGCATCCAGCCCGCGCTTTTCGGCGCTTTCAAGCACGGCGGATCGCACATCCTGATTGCGTTTCAACAGTTTACGAAACCGCACCTCATCCAGCACCAGAAGCGTTGTGTGGCTGATTGCGGTGGCCTGGGTCCGGCGGGTCTTGCGGCTGAGAAGGGACAGCTGGCCAAACATCTCCCCACGGCCGAGACGGAACTTCTGCCCGGCCGTTTCGATGTCCACCGCACCCGAGGCGATAAAGCTGACCTCACGCGGCAGGTCGCCCTTGCGCAACAGAACATCGCCCGGCTGGACGTAGCGGGTGCGAAGTGCGGTGGCCAGTTGCTTGCGGCTTTCGTCATCCATTTCGCTGAACAGCGGAAACTGGCGGACCAGTTCGGTTTTCTGCACGGCAAGGTCAAGCGGAGGCCGGGTTTCGGCGGTGCGGCGCGTAACCGACAGTTCCTGTTTCAGGGTGGTGTGCAGCTCAGTGCCGATGATCCCATCGGCCAGAAGGATGTCATATTCACGCTCTTCCAGACGCAGCGAGGTGCGGCGCAGAAAGCGACGCTCTATCTCTTCGGCGTAGCCGGGGTATTGCAGACGCAGGCCCTCCAGCGCCGACTCGCTGCCAGTTTCGCGGCGGCGCAAGAGTTCATGCAAGAGGTCGGCCACCCGGCGGCCGTGGATGCGGCGGATCTTGGTGTCGATGTAGCTGTGCAGATCGCGCAGGATCAGCCGCAGGTTCAGCAGGATTTCGAACCGATCGGCGGTTAGTCTGGCCAAGGAACCCGACAGGCGCAGACGGTTGTGCAAGAGAATGGCAAAGCGGTATTCGCGCCCCTGCGCCAGGCTAAGGCGGCCCGCCGCGCGGTATTCGTCACGCCCGCCGGCCCTTGTGCGTTCGATCAGGCGGTCGGCGTCCGACAGCATCTGTTCAGCCAGCCGGGTTGAGATAAGCTGCTCGCGAAACGCCTCAAGGATCATGTCACGCTCACGCCCGGCAAGGGCGACAAGGCCCAGCGTGATACGGTCCTTGTCGGGGATGTCGTCGGCGGCCTCGGCCTTTTGCATGGCGCTGTCAAGGCGGGCGGCAAAGCGCTTGGCCTCGGACCGGACGATGTCGTGGGTCAACTCATGGTTGCGCGCGGTTTCGGCCACCTCTTCGCGCACGTTCTGCAAGGCGACGGCGATCACCTGATTGGAGAGCGCGCGGTCGATGGGTGCCAGCTTGTCCAACCCCAGAAGCGAGATGACCCAGCGCAGGGTCGTGCCCTGCACCAGCAGGGTGAACAGCGTAAAGCCGGTGGCAAGGATGCCCACCTCACGCTTGACATCGGCCGGCACGCGGATGTTTTCCGACACGGCCAAGGCCAGCGCAAGCGTGACCGCCCCGCGCAAGCCACCCCAAAGGATGGCAACCCGGAACGGTTGATCCACCCGAGGCGACAGGCGCAGCACCGTCAAAAGGGGCAGCACCACGGACAGCACGAACAGCCGCGCAGCGGTGGCTGCTACGACAACGACACAGATCAGGAACAGATCATAGGGCCGCACATCCCCCAAGAGACGCGGCACCAGAAATGCCGCCAAAAGAAAGATCAGCGCCCCTGCCCAATGGGCCAGCACATCCCAGACCTCTCGCAGATTGGTCCAGTTGGTGGGCGACATCCGGCCCGGCCCCAGATAGTTCAGCGTCATGCCCGCCATCACCACGGCAATGACGCCCGAAACCCCCAAAACCTGGTCGGCGGCCAGGTAGGCTGCGTAAGGCAGCGCAACGCTTAGCGACACTTGCGCCAAGGGATAGCGCCCCAGCCAGGACAACACCGAAAGGCAAAGTCGCCCAAGGAACCATCCGGTGGCGATGCCGCCAAGGATAAGGACCGGAAAGCCGACCAGGGCTTCGCGCAGCGTTGGGTTTGGCACCCCCTGCATCACGAAGGTCAAAAAGAACCCGAACAGCGCAATGGCGGCCGCGTCATTCAGCAGGCTTTCCCCCTCAACCAGACGGGCGAGGCGCTGAGGCGCTGCGATGCTGCGAAAGATCGACACAACCGCCGAGGGATCGGTCGTCGCGACAATTGACCCAAGCAGAAGGCACGCCACCAGTGGCAGCGACGTAAAGGGTTGCAGGGCCAGTCCGATGGCGAAGGTGGCCACGATCACGGCCACAACGGCCATGACCAGGATCGGCACCCAGTCTTCCGCCATCCGCCGCAGGTTCAGCCCCAGCGACACCTGAAACAGCAGCGTCGGCAGCAGGACATACAGAAAGACATTGGCTTTGATGCTGATTTCGAACGCATCGACAACCGGGGCAATCGTTGGGGCAAGGTCGGGCGCCTGCGGGCCAGTCTGTGCCAGATAGGCGCCCAACACCCCGATCAGGGTGCCCAGAATGGCAAGCACCACGGTGTAGGGCAGGCGTGACCAATCTGCCAGAGGCTCGCTCAGGCTGATGACGATGAACAGCGCGGCAACAATGCCGACAAGGGAAACCACATCCATGCCATGACCGTCTACCGCATCAGCGGTGATACCGTTGGTTTTCTACGGAAAGCCATGCAGTTATCAGGCGCTTCGGTCTGCGCGTCAACCGAAACGGGGCCAAAACGCCGCCAGGGCAAGCCGATGTGAAGCGAACTTCCGGCCTTCGAATGTTCGGGCCGAAACCTCAGACCGAGACCGCCGCCCGAAGCGTTTCCTTGTCAAAACTTGCTAACCGGCCAGAGGCTGCGACCGTGCCGCGCCGAAAGACATAGACCTGATCGGCAAGGCCGTAGGCAAACTCGAAATACTGTTCGACAAGGACGATGGCCATGTCGCCCTTGGCCTTCAGGTAGTCCAGCACATGGCCGATCTGCTGGATGACGCTGGGCTGGATGCCTTCGGTCGGCTCGTCCAGAAGCAGGACCTTTGGCTTCATGATCAAGGCGCGGGCAATGGCGAGCTGTTGCTGCTGACCGCCCGACAGATCGCCCCCGCGCCGGTGCAGAAAGTCCTTCAGGATCGGGAACAGGGTAAAAACCTCATCCGAGATCTGATGATCCGGCTTTGGCAGAACGGCAAACGCCGTTTCAAGGTTTTCGCGCACGGTCAGAAGGGGAAAGATCATGCGCCCCTGTGGCACGACCGACAGGCCGCGCCGGGCCATGTCTTGCGGGCGCGCCAGAGGCAGGGTTTCACCGTCCAGTGTCACAGTTCCGCCCGACCGGGGATGCGTTCCCGCCAGCGCCTTGAGGAACGATGTCTTGCCAACGCCGTTCGGGCCCATGATGCAAGTCACCTCACCCTTCTTGGCGGCAAAGCTGATGCCATGCAGGATCTGGCTGCCACCGTAATGCAGGGTCAGGCCTTCGGTTTCCAGCATCATCCGCGCCCCAGGTAAACGCTGATCACCTGCGGATCGCGTGTGACGTGATCCAGTGAGCCTTCGGCTAGCACCGATCCTTCGTGCAGGACGGTGACCCGGCAGTTCAGCCGGCGGACGAATTCCATGTCGTGTTCCACCACCACCACCGCCCGGGTCTTTGCCAGACTGACCAAGAGGGATGTTGTCTGCTCTCTCTCGGCCGGGGTCATGCCGGCGGCGGGTTCGTCCACAAGAAGGAGACGCGGTTCCTGCGCCAGCAGCATGGCGATTTCCAGCCATTGCTTTTGGCCGTGGGAAAGCTCGCCCGACTTGCGGTGCAACTGGTCGCCGAGGCCAACTTCGGTCGCAAGCTCTTGCACGCGTGCAAGGTCGGGGGCTTTCGGCTTCCAAAGCAGCACGCGCCAAGGGCTGCGGTTGGCCTTGAGGGCAAGAATGAGGTTCGCCTCAACCGTCTGATCTTCAAACACCGTGGGGCGCTGGAATTTGCGGCCCACACCTTCGCGGGCGATCTTCGCCTCGTTCATGCCCAGAAGCGAGATCGACCGTTCGCCGAACGTCACGCTGCCGGAATTCGGCCTGGTCTTGCCGGTGACGATGTCCATGAAGGTGGTCTTGCCCGCGCCGTTAGGCCCGATGATGGCGCGCAACTCGCCCTCATCGATGGAGAAGGACAGGTTGTTGATCGCCCGGAACCCGTCAAAGGTGACCGAGATACCAGAGACTTCCAGAAGGGCGGTCATGGCTGCCCTTCCTTTTCCTGCAGCGAGCCGTCGTCGGGGCCAAGCTGCGCACCCTTGCGGTCAGGCGTGCCGATATGCTGGAACCGGTCGAAAAGCCCGCCAATGCCCTTGGGCGCGAACAGCGTGACAGCCACGAAGGCAAGGCCAAGGATCACCAGCCACCAGTCCACCCAGTTCAGGCTGAAAGGCCCAAGGGGGATGTCTGGCAAACGGCCCGAGGTGAAAAGACTGGACAGCAGGGACACGAAAGCCGCCCCAAGGACCGCACCATAAAGCCGCCCGCGCCCACCGATGGCAACCCAGACGGCAAGATAGATGCTTGCAATCGGGGCAAGTTCCGCCGGGTTGATGATGCCGGCCTGCGGATAGTAAAGCACCCCCGCTAGGGCCGCGATAAGGGCGGTGAGGGTGAAGACGAAAAGCTTGTAAACCTCAACCGGGTAGCCAAGGAACCGCACCCGCGCCTCATCATCCCGGATCGCGCGGATGACCGACCCGAACTTGCCCGAGACGATCCAGGACAGGGTCAGGTAGCCAAGCCCAAGCGCAAGGGCGGACGCCCAGAAGAACCAGATCGAAACCAGATCCTGCGAGGTATCGCCAAGGCCCGGCAGGTTTTGCAGGCCCGAAAGCCCGTTGTTGCCGCGCAATCCACTGTCGTTCTGGAAGAGGTAAAGCGCCAGAGCCAGCGTCATCGCCTGTGTCAGGATCGACAGATAAACGCCTGTGACGCGGGAGCGGAAGGCAAGCCAGCCGAAGACCAGCGCCAGAAGGCCGGGGACTGCCAGCGCAAGGATCAGTTGCAGGGGGAGGGAATATGCAAAGCTCCAGATCAGCGGCAGGTCGGACGATCCGACGACGCCGAAAATCTGGGTGGCGATGCCTTGGGTGATTTCCTCAGGCGTGGCTGGAAGGCCGCCCTGGGCGAGGGCCGTGACCACGATTTCCTCGGTCCGGGCGTACATCAGCCACATGCCGATCATGTAGCCACCAAGCGCGAAAAAGGCCATGTGGCCAAGGCTCAGGATACCCGCGTAGCCCCAGATCAGGTCCATCGCGAGGGCGACAAGGCAGAGGCAGAGGGTCTTGCCCAGCGTCTTGACGAAAGAGGTAGAGATGAGACCGGGGCCATATGCCTCGGACATCAGGGTGATGGCGAGGGTGAAAAGCCCCAGCGCAGCGATGAAGATCAGGGCCGAGGGGTTCTGGGCGAAGAAGCTTTTGCCTCTTCTGTCGGAAGCGGGGGGTTTCACTCCCCCCGCACCCCCCGTGGGATATTTCTTGACAGATGAATGCGAGGTCATGGCGTCAGTCCCCCGCCGCGCGGCCACGCAGGGCGATGATGCCCCTTGGCCGGAACTGGATGAAAAGGATGATGAAGAGGATCATGTAAGTCTGGGCGGCGAGGGTGTTGGAGGGGTTCAGAAACTCGATCACCTTTTGCAGCGACCCGATCATTGTGGCCCCGGCAAGGGTGCCCCAGACGTTGCCGACGCCTCCCACCACGACCGTCATGAAGGATTGCACGATGTAATCGGCGCCCATTTCGGAGGTGACCTTCGCATATAGCCCGATGGCCACCCCGGCGATGCCGGCGATGCCGGACCCGAGGCCAAAGGTCAGCATGTTGATCCGGTCGGGGTTGATGCCCATGGAGGCGGCCATGGCGGGGTTTTGGGTGACGGCGCGGACCTCAAGCCCAAGGCGGGTGCGCTTCATCAGGTAGAGGAAGAAGGCCAGGAAGATCAGCGCCAGCACGAAGATCGCGATGCGGATGTAGCTGATCGACACGACATCGTTGAACTCCAGCGCGCCGTCCAGCCAGCCGGGCGCGGTGAGGGGGCGGGCCTGGGTGCCGAAGACGTTCTTCAGGATCTGCTGGAGGGCGATGGAGATGCCGAAGGTTGCCAGAAGCGTCTCCAGGGGGCGTTTGTAAAGGTGGCGGATCACGAGGCGTTCCATCGCCACGCCCGCGCCGAAGGTGACGGCGAAGGCGAGGGGCAGGGCGATCAGGATCGACAGCGTGTAATCGGGCACGAAAAGCTGAACCACGAAGCCGGTATAGGCGCCCATGGTGATGAACTCGCCATGCGCCATGTTGATCACGCCCATCACGCCGAAGGTGATGGCAAGGCCGATGGCGGCGAGAAAGAAGATCGCGGCGAGAGAGAGGGCATCAAGGCCAAGGTCGGCGGCCTGCATCAGGGCGACCTTGCGGTCGATGCCGGTCAGGGCAGCGGTGGCGGCAGAGGTGACGGTGGCGTCAGGCTCGGCGTAAATCTCAAAGAAGCTGTGGGCGGCGAGGGCGGCGGTCACCTCATCATCGGTGGCGGCGGTGGGGACGGTGCCGGCCACCTCCAGCGCGGTATAGGCGCGGTCGCGGGCGGTCTGATCGTTCAGATCGGCCACGGGGATGCCGCCAACCGTGCCGTCCACAATATTGGCCACCAGGGCGGCGCGCTGGTCTTCCAGCGTCAGGCGGGCGGGGGCAAGGCTGGCAGTGACCAGAAGGTCATAAGCCGCCGCATTGGTCAGGTCTTTTCCGGGGGTCAGGGGGCGGGCGATGTTGCCGCTTGCTTCGCCCAGCACCGCGACACGACTGGTGGCAACCAACGGGTTCAGCGCGCCCCGCACGTCAAGCGACGTGTCCGAACCGAGGCTTTCAATCGCTGCAATACGGGCCGTGGGGTCTGGGTCAAAGCGCAGGGTCAGGAACCGTTCCAACCGGTCTTTCTGCGCCTTCAAGGCGGGGTCGTCCTCTGTCGCCAAAGATGCGCGCAGGGGTGCAAGTGCCTCGGCCGTCGGGTCACGGGCGATGGAGGTCAGGGCGGCGGCGCGGGTGCTTGGGTCCGGGTCGGAGAGGGTGAATTGCACCAGCGCCGTGGCGATCAGACCGCGCACACCGGCGTTGGGCTTCAATTCGGTCACATCGGCCTTGGCAGCAGTGCCTGCGGCGGTTCCGTCAAGCGCGGTCAGGGCAAAGCCGTCACCCTCTGCCACTGCGATGAACATCGCCTGATCGGATTTGCGGACCACCAGTCGGCGGTCGCCCCAGGCGGTCAGGATATCATCGGCCATCGGATCGCCACTGGACGCAAGCGCCGTGATCACCGGACCGATGGTCTGGCGTGAAGGCTTTTCGATCTGCGCGCGGTTTTCGGCAATGATTGCGGCGGCATCCTGGGCAAGGGCCAAGGACGGGGCAAACCAGAACAGGGCCGCAACAAGAATGGCGGTCAGGCGCATGGGACGTCCGGGAATGAAAGGGTGTGGAAGGGGGGTGGCCCCCCCTTCCAAAACAAGATCAGTAGTTCGACTTCAGCTGCACGCAAGAGGCGGTTTCGGTGTTGTACATCCCGCATTTCAGCTCGGCCCAGTCGGCCTCCAGCACGGCCGATTCCGGCAGGAAGTCGGTCCAGGCGTCGCCTGCGACAGGCTCGGTCTGGCTGATGATGTCGAATTGCCCATCGGCCCGGATCTCGCCGATCAGCACGGGCTTGGTCAGGTGGTGGTTCGGCAGCATCTTGGCCATGCCCCCGGTCAGGTTCGGGAACTCCTGGCCGATCATCGCGGCGGAAACCGCGTCAACCTCGGTCGTGCCGGCGGCGGTGACTGCGTTCACCCACATGTTGAAGCCGATGTAATGGGCTTCCATCGGGTCGTTGGTGACGCGGGCGTCATCCTTGACGAAGGCTTTCCACGCCGCGATGAAGGCCGTGTTTTCCGGGGTGTCGGCCGACATGAAGTAGTTCCAGGCGGCCAGGTGACCGGCGAGGTTGGTGGTATCCAGACCCGACAGTTCCTCTTCGCCGACCGAGAAGGCGACGACGGGCAGCTTGTCGGCGGTGACGCCAGCGGCAGCCAGTTCCTTATAGAACCCGATGTTCGCATCGCCGTTGATGGTCGAGATGACGCCGACCTTCTTGCCGTCAGCACCCAGGGCCACCACGTCGCCCACGATCTTGGACCAGTCGGAATGGCCGAAGGGGGTATAGTTGACGAAGATGTCTTCCTTCGGGATGCCCTTGGAAATCAGGTAGGCCTCAAGAATGTTGTTCGTGGTGCGCGGGTAGACATAGTCGGTGCCCAGAAGCGCGAACTTGGTGACGCCAAGCTCTTCCAGATAGTAATCCACTGCCGGGATCGCCTGCTGGTTCGGGGCGGCGCCGGTGTAGAACACGTTCTTGGACGATTCTTCACCTTCGTACTGGACCGGATAGAACAACAGGCCGTTCAGTTCCTCGATCACCGGCAGCACGGATTTGCGGGACACGGATGTCCAGCAACCAAACATCACGTCGACATTCGACACGGTAATCAGTTCGCGCGCCTTTTCGGCAAACAGCGGCCAGTCCGAGGCCGGATCGACGACGACCGCCTCAAGCTGCTTGCCAAGCACGCCGCCCTTGGCGTTCTGCGCCTCGATCAGCATAAGCATGGTGTCTTTCAGTGTGGTTTCCGAAATGGCCATCGTGCCCGACAGCGAATGCAGCACGCCGATCTTGATGGTTTCGGCTTGGGCAAAAGTGGCGCGCGGCAAAGACAGCGCGGCGATGCCGGAAGCCAAAAGTGTACGTCTGGTCAGTTTCATTGATATTCCCCCGTTGTGGCCCCCGGCGGCCCCCCCCGCCCGTTGCGAAGGTCAACCCTGGTCGGGGTGCGCGTTTCTTCTTTCGAGCCGCTTTGGCAACCAAAAGGCCGGCTTTCCGTTGCGCATCTCGATTGGCGTGGATCGACCCAAGCCAGCTTTAGGGGCGCATATTCGGTATGCCGATCAATCCGCGTCGGGCCAGAGGTGGCCTTGAAAGCCGTTTCGGATCGAAATGCCTAATTGTTTGGCGGTCTGTCAGTGCTGCAGCGCAGAAAAGCGGCTTTGAGGAAAGGCAGCGCCGGGGCAGTGGCCTGCGGGGGGATTCGAGGCTTTGGCCGCCCCGGCCACGCAGCGCAAAAGGTGACCGCCCCCCAATGCAAAGCGACCGCCCGGCTTTCCCCGGCTTGCCGCGCAGTTTGGCTTTGATTATCTGCCCCGCCGCCCCACCTCTAGCCCCTCGGCAAAAGGGCAGGCGCAAGGCATGAGTGACGATCCCGACGACAACCGCAGCGCCCCAGTGCCCAGCGGTCGTGGACTGAGACTGATGCATATGGGGGGCATCGTTGCCGGTATTGCCGGCGGGGTGGTTGCGGGCGGTCTGCGCCAAATGGCCAAAGGGCAGCGCCCGGAATTGCCGAACCTGCTGTTGACCCCGGCCAACGCGCTGCGCCTTACCAATGGCCTGTCGCACATGCGGGGGGCAGCGCTGAAACTTGGGCAGATGTTGTCGATGGACAGCGGGGTTGTGCTGTCACCACAGCTGACCGCGATCCTGGCCACCTTGCGCGATGATGCCCGCCCGATGCCGCCCAACCAGCTGCGCGACGTGCTGAATGCCGAATGGGGGCAGGGCTGGCTGGCGCGCTTTCGCAAGTTTGACGTGCGCCCGTTCGCAGCGGCCTCGATCGGGCAGGTCCACCGCGCGGAAACGCGCGATGGGCGCAGTCTGGCGATCAAGGTGCAATACCCGGGCGTCCGCACCAGTATTGACAGCGATGTGGACAACATTGCAGCCCTGATGCGCCTGCCGGGCCTGCTGCCAAAGGGCATGGAGATCGCCCCGCTGCTGGCCGCCGCCAAGGCGCAGTTGCGAGATGAGGCGGACTATGTGGCCGAGGCGGCACATCTGCGCCACTTCGGCCATTTGCTGGCGGGATCGGCAGATTTTGTCCTGCCCGACCTGCAGGACGACCTTAGCACAGGGCAGGTTCTGGCGATGACCTATGTG
Organism: Rhodobacterales bacterium; assembly: GCA_038211355.1. Classification (GTDB taxonomy): domain Bacteria; phylum Pseudomonadota; class Alphaproteobacteria; order Rhodobacterales; family Rhodobacteraceae; genus Tabrizicola. The sequence goes on from JBBQVR010000048.1 coordinate 20,329, forward strand.
GAAAGCCAGCCCATCGCCACGCTGGAAACCGCCCCGCAAGCGGTTCGTGACCGGGCTGCCGCCGATCTGATCGACCTTGTACTGCGTGAGCTGTTCACCTTTCACGCCATGCAGACCGACCCGAACCTTGCCAACTACCGTGTTGAACCGGCGACCGGCCGCATCGTCCTTCTGGACTTCGGTGCCGTGCGCCCGGTGGACCCAGACCTAAGCGCCACCTTCCGCGCGCTTTTGAACGCGGCACTTGACCGGGATGCGGCTGCAATCCGCGCGGCCATGCTGCGCATCGGCTACTTTGGCCCCGACACCGCCCCCCACCATCAGGACCTGATCCAGCGGATGTTCGACACGTCGATGGACCCGCTGCGCCAGAACAGCCCGTTTGACTTTGGCCAATCCGATCTCTTGGACCGCTTGCGGGACATGGGCCTTGCCTTGGGCACCGAGCGTGACCTGATGCATGTCCCCCCGGCCGAGACGTTGTTTTTGCATCGCAAGATTGGCGGCATGTATCTTCTTGCGACGCGACTGCGCGCCCGGGTCAACCTGCGCCAGCTGGCCGAGCGCTATCGCTAAGGTCCGGGGCAGCACGGGGCTGGCTGACCTGCGCCACGATTGCTGCTTTCTCGTGCATCCTTGACCATGCTGCCCGTTATTTGGGCGGCGAAGCGCCTCCACGCCGGGTGAGGCTCTGACAGTCCTCGCCCCTGCGGGAACCAGAGGTAGGCTTTGCCTGTCCCATAATGGAGAGCCCCATGTTCCGTGCCAGCCTTGCTTCACTTGTATCTGCCGTCCTGATCACTGCCGCCGCGCAGGCGGAAACCGCGATGCCCTTCGCGCTGGACTGGAAGTTTGAGGGCCCCGCCGCCCCCTACTTTGTCGCCATCGACAAGGGCTACTTCGCGGCTGAAGGGCTGACGGTTGAGATAACCGAAGGCGCGGGCTCCCTGGATGCGATCCCGAAGGTTGCAACCGGGGCCTTCCCGATCGGCTTTGCCGACATTAACAGCCTGATGAAGTTTCTGGACCAGAACCCCGGGGCGCCGGTGACGGCGGTGATGATGGTCTATGACAAGCCCCCCTTCGCGGTGGTGGGGCGCAAGTCGCTGGGCATCAACACCCCGGCTGACCTTGCCGGCAAGATCCTTGGCGCGCCGCCGCCGGACGGGGCCTGGGCGCAGTTCGCGATCTTTGCCGCCGAAAACGGCCTCGACATGGCCAGCATCACCGTTGAACCCGTGGGCTTTCCGGTGCGCGAACCCATGCTGGCTGAAGGCAAGGTTGCGGCTGTGACCGGGTTCTCCTTCACCTCGTTCCTCTCCACAATCCGGCTTGGCGTGCCTGAAGATGATCTGACAGTTCTTCTGATGGCCGACTACGGCGTGGCGCTTTACGGCAATGCCATCATCGTCAATACCGATTTTGCCAAGGCCAACCCCGAGGCGGTTACCGGCTTCCTGCGCGCGGCGGCCATGGGCTGGAAAGACACCGTCGCCGCCCCTGCCGCCGCCATTGACAGCCTGATCGCCCGCAACCCCGCCGCTGACCCGGCGCTGGAGCTGCGGCGGCTGGAACTGTCCATCGCCGACAACGTGATGACCGACTGGGTCATGACCAACGGCATGGGCAACATTGATACCGCCCGCTTTGCCAAGGCGATTGAACAGACCAAATCGGTCTATACCTTCACCGCCGAACCCGACGCGGCGCTGTACTTCGACCCGACCTATCTGCCGACCGACGGCAGCCTTTCGATGCAGTAAATCCCCGTTGCCCTGTGGCGGAAGCGCTCTGCCACGGGGCCTGCATCCTGAAAGGCCCCCATGACCAACCTGATCGAGATCAAGGGCGTTTCGCACGCCTATCAGACCAAGGCAGGGCCGCTGCCGGTGCTGGACAACCTTGATATTGCGGTCCCAGCTGGGGAATTCGCAGCGGTCGTCGGCCCTTCAGGCTGCGGGAAATCCACGCTGACCCGGTTGGTGGCAGGGCTGATGAAGCCAGACAAGGGTGAGGTCTGGTTGCACGGCGAACGGGTGACCAGCCCCCGCAAGACGGTGGGGATGGCGTTCCAGAACCCGGTGCTACTGGAATGGCGCACGATCCTTGATAACGTCATCCTGCCGCTGGAGATCGTCGCCCCCCGCATGCCGCGCGCTGAGCGTGAGGCGCGGGCGATGGCCCTGCTGGAAATGGTCGGCCTCAAGGGGTTTGAGCTCAAACGCCCAAGCCAACTGTCCGGGGGCATGCGCCAGCGGGCCAGCCTGTGCCGGTCCATCGTTCACAAGCCCGATGTGCTGATCATGGACGAACCCTTTGGCGCGCTGGATGCCTTCACGCGCGAAGACCTTTGGCAGACCATGCGTGATCTGCGCGCGGCGGAACCCTTCACCTGCGTTCTGATTACCCATGACCTGCGCGAAAGCGTGTTTCTGGGCGATCAGGTCTTTGTGCTTTCCGGCCGCCCGGCCCGCACCCAGCGCGTGATGCCGGTGGATCTGCCAACCGACCGGACCATCGACATCCTTTACACCCCTGCCGCCGTGGACATGCTGCATGTGCTGCGTGACGAGATCCGGATCGCCCAGGGGCGCGAGGTTGCTGGCCGCGCCGGGGTTGGCAGCGACGGGACGGCACATTGATGGCCC
>JBBQVR010000049.1:0-22965 GCA_038211355.1 Rhodobacterales bacterium
ACCGATCAGCTGGGCGATGCCTTGCGGTTCAACACGCCGGGTGCGCAGGCGAAAGGCGTGCTTGCAATGCCGCCAGCGCTGCATGCCGAGGCTTTGCGCAGGTTGCGGGGTTAAGGCCGATTTCTTCAAAGAAATCGGGCCTGAGTTTTTGAAAACTCCGGCCCTGACCGTCATGCGTTGTTCTTTGGTGGCGCCTTAGCGCTTGGGTCCTTTTGGTGGGACGAAACGTTTGGTGGTGTCCTTGGCATCGGCCTTCGGCTTTGCGGGCCGGGGGGCAGATTTGTCGAAGGGCTTCTTGCCGCCTGCTGCAAAGGTTTTGAATCCACCCGATTTCGGCGGCCCGTCACGCTTGACGAAGGGGCGCGCGTCGTCGCCTTTCGGCGCATAGGGCTTGCGGGCCGGACGATCGCCATCCTCACGCGGTTTGAAGCTGTCTTCGCGGGGTTTGAAGCCCTCGCTGCGCGGCTTGTAGCCTTCGGATTTGGGTTTGTAGGGACTGTCCGACGAGTGGCTCTTGTAGCCTTCCGCCCGTGCGGGTTTCCCGGCGGGGCCGCCCTGGCTTTTGAACCCGGCCGAGCGTGGCGCGGTTTTCTGGTCGGGCGACCAGCGGGGTTTTTTCGCCGCATCATCGGTGCTGGCCGGACGCGAAGCGCGGTCCGGGTCATAAGGCGCGCGGGCCGGGCGCGGGCTGTCTTCGCGCTTGGCATAGGGCTTGGGCTTGTCCTGCCAATCTGGCTTGGAATAGGCAGGCTTGGAATAGGCCGGTTTTGCGGCTGCGGGACGCGGGCTGTCATCGCGCTTGGCGTAGGGCTTTTTCGCCGGTTCCGCGCGGACGGGTGCGGCGTCATCCTCAACCACGCGGGCGGGCTTCGGCGTGTAGGCAGGCTTTTCCCGGCGCGGTTCGCTGCGTTCGGGGCGTTCGGCACGTTCCGGGCGTTCGAACTTGGCCGAAGGGGCGCGGGGGCGGTCAAGGTCAGGCTCACCCTCGATCCGCATCATCAGAAGGTCGCGGTCCAATTCAACCGAGGCGCCGAACTTGTCGGCAAGCGGGGCCGCGATCTGGACAAAGGTTTCATCCTCACGCACGCGGATTGCGCCGATGCCGTCTTTGCCGATGCCGCCAGCATCACAGATCTTGGGCAACAGCCAGCGCGCCTCGGCACGGCCAGCGCGGCCGACCGAAAGACGGAACCAGACCGATGGCCCGAACTCACCCCGTTCGCGCGGCGGGGCGGAGGTTGGGACCTGCTGGTCAGACGACAGAACCTCGGGCGCCGACCGGCCCTCGCGCCACATGCGCACAAAGCCCGCAGCCACAGATTCAGCACCGAAACGGTCCAGAAGGCCCTGCGCCATGTCCATGTCATCACCGACACCGGCCATCAGCGCGGGGTGTTCCAGAATGCGCAGGTCATCCCTGGCCTGCACTTCATCTGCGCCGGGGGCTGTGCCCCATTCAGCCACGACCTTGGCGCCTTGCAGCAGGCGCTGGGCCTTCTTGAATTCCGCCGGGGCCACGATCAGCGCCGAGACGCCTTTCTTGCCTGCACGCCCTGTCCGGCCCGACCGGTGCAGCAGGATTTCCGAGTTCGACGGCAGATCGGCATGGATGACCAGCTCCAGTCCCGGCAGGTCAATGCCCCGCGCGGCGACGTCGGTGGCGATGCAAACCCGCGCCCGGCCATCGCGCAGCGCTTGCAGCGCATGGGTGCGTTCCTGTTGGCTAAGCTCTCCCGACAGGGCCACAACCTGAAAGCCCCGGTTGCCCATGCGGGCCATCAGGTGGTTCACGTTCACCCGCGTCTTGCAGAACACGATGGCGGTCTGCGATTCGTAAAAGCGCAGGATGTTGAAGATCGCATGCTCACGGTCGCGCACGGCCACGCTGTAGGCGCGGTATTCGATGTCGACGTGCTGCTTGGATTCGCCCTGCGCCACGATGCGTAGTGCGTTGTTCTGGAAGGTGCCTGCCAGCTTTTCGATTTCTTTCGGCACGGTGGCCGAGAACATAAGGGTGCGACGTTCGGCGGGGGCAGCGGCAAGGATGAATTCCAGATCTTCGGCAAAGCCCAGATCCAGCATCTCATCCGCTTCGTCCAGCACGGCGGCCTTCAGGCCCGACAGGTCAAGGCTGCGGCGGTCGATATGGTCACGCAAGCGGCCGGGCGTGCCGACGACGATATGGGCCCCACGCTCCAACGCGCGCTTTTCGGTGCGGTAGTCCATGCCGCCAACGCAAGTGGCGATCTTGGCGCCCGCGCCCGCATAAAGCCATTCCAGTTCCCGCGCGACCTGCAACGCCAGTTCCCGCGTTGGCGCGATGATCAGCGCAAGCGGCTGGTCTGCATAAAGCAGTCGGTCCTGCCCGCCAAGGATTTCGGGGGCGATGGCAAGGCCAAAGGCCACCGTCTTGCCCGATCCGGTCTGCGCCGAAACCAGCATGTCGCGCCCAGAGACGCCTTCGGCCAGAACGGCCGCCTGCACGGCGGTCAGGGCCTCATAGCCCTTACCTGCCAAAGCCTGCGCCAGCGGCGCGGCCACGTTTGTCATCGTCATGGATGTCTTTCCAAAGGGGGGCATCTGATGTGCCCGATAAGCCAAACGGCCCATGTCCCCTTGGTGCAGGCCTCCTCGCCCACAGTCCCGGAATCTCGACCGTGGGGGGGCACTACCTGAAACGGGCCTCAGTGTATAGGCCTGAAACCGCTGGCCAGTGATCTGCGGTTTCACTCCGGCCCAGTCAGGTTGCTGGTCAGCCTTCGGGTTTTGCCCGCCAGATGCGGTTTGCCGTGTCCTTCTCATACCCCAAGGATGCGAAGCTGGCGATTTCCAGCGACTGCCCCCACGGCGCGTTGAAATAGATCCAGTTGAACCCCGCAAGCGGCCCTTCGGTCACCGTGTTCGGACCCTCCAGAAACTCAATGCCCGCAGCGCGAAGCCGTTCGGCCGATGCGAACACGTCTTCAACCTCGAAACACAGATGCGTGCCCCCGATCTCAGAGTTGCGACGCGGCCGGGCAGAGCTGTCTTCGCCGCTGTACTCGAACAGTTCGACATTGGTGCCGTCCCCGCAGCGCAGAAAAACCAGATCACGGATGCGGGTGTGTGACGGCGTTCCCAGCCGGCGTTCCATGAACGCCTCGTCCACGTCAAGCGGGCCGGTGCGGAACACTTCGACGGCCCCGAACACGGCCTTGAAAAAGGCGATGCCTTCCTCGATGTCCGGCACCGTGATGCCGATGTGGTGCATGCCGTAGACACGTTCAGTCATGATCCATTTCCCTTCTTGTGTTGCGGTCTTCGCTCAGACCCTTTCCAGCGCAATGGCGATGCCTTGGCCCACGCCGATGCACATGGTTGACAGAGATCGTCTTCCCCCGGTCAAAGCCAGTTGCAGCGCGGCGGTACCGGTGATCCGCGCGCCGGACATGCCCAACGGATGGCCAAGCGCAATCGCCCCGCCGTTACGGCATCGCCTGGAACGGTCAGGAACAGAAATCCATGATGCCGTCTTTCACGGAAAGCCCGCGCGACAGGCGCTGCGCGATGCCGTGAATCGGATTCACAGCGCCCTCTTGTCCAAGGGCGCACCCTAGGCTGGCATCTGGCGCTTGATCCAGACACCGCATGCCGCCTGATCGGTTCAGGCCGTTCGGCGGGGCCAGTGCGGGTGCAGCGGGTCGATCATCACGGCATGTCGGTGCGCGTGGCCGGTGCCATGCCCGTCGCGCAGGTGGGGGTGGTCGGAGGGAAGGTCGGGGTGGTTATGCTCCAGTTCCGCGGGGTCCACTGCGGGCCAAAGCCGCAAAACGGCAAGGCAAACACGGCGGGCATTATCCCCGAACGGTGGCATGGCTGAAACACGCTCAACCGCCAACCAGATGGCCGTCGCCAATGTCGACCTAGGTCACACGGCGGGGTGCATGGCCCGGGCGGTGCAGCGGGCTTGGCACCTCAGACGCGCGCCGAGGGGTAGTTGCGCGCGCGCGGCCGGGGTCCGGGACGGGAACAGCCTCGATCAGCAGGCGGGTATAGGGATGCTGCGGGTTCCCGAAAATCTGGGCCGTCGTGCCAAGTTCGACGATCTGGCCCATATACATCACGCCAACCCGGTCCGAGACGTTGTTCACCACCGCCATGTCGTGGCTGATGAACAGGTAAGACACCCCGAATTCGCGCTGAAGATCGCGCAGCAGATCCAGCACGCGGGCCTGCACTGATACATCAAGGGCGGAAACGCTTTCGTCCGCGATGATAAGGTCAGGTTGCAATGCCAAGGCGCGGGCGATGCAGATCCGCTGGCGCTGGCCGCCAGAGAATTCGTGCGGATAGCGGTCAAGATGCGCCGCCTCAAGCCCAACGCGGGCCATCAGGTCGGCAGCGCGGGCGGTCTGGTCCGCAGGGGTGCCAATGCCATGGATTGCAAGCGGTTCGGCGATCAGATCCCCAACCCGCATCCGTGGGTTCAGCGCTGCCATCGGGTCTTGAAACACCATCTGCACGCGGCGGCGCATGGCCTTTAGGCCGGCAGCATCAAGCGTTTCCATGGATTGCCCGGCAATCTCGATCCGGCCCTGGTGCGGGGCAAGGCCGACAAGGGCCTTGGCGATGGTTGACTTGCCGCAGCCGGATTCACCCACCAGGGCGAAGGTCTCACCCTTCAGGATGTCAAAGCTGACATGTTCGACAGCATGCACGTTCTGCGTGATGCCACCCAGAAGGCCCCCGCGCAGAGGGTAGCGGACGACGACATCGGTCAGCCTTGCGATGGGGCCGCTTGTCACCGGCGGGCGGGAGGTGCCTTGCCCCATGCGCGGCACGGCGGCCAGAAGGGCACGGGTGTAATCGGCTTGCGGGCGGGCGAAAATGTCAGTTGTGGCTGCGGTTTCAACCTGCCGACCCTGCTGCATCACGATCACCCGGTCGGCCATTTCGGCCACCACGCCCATGTCATGGGTGATCAGGATGATGGCGGTGCCAAGGTCGCGTTGCAGGTCGCGCAGCAGGTCCAGCACCTCACGCTGGACGGTCACGTCCAGGGCGGTGGTGGGTTCGTCGGCGATCAGAACCTGCGGCCGCAGGGCAAGGGCCATGGCGATCATGACGCGCTGGCGCATGCCGCCGGACAACTCATGCGGATACTGGCGCAGCCGGCGCTGGGGTTCCGACAGGCGCACAGCCGTCAACGCTGCAACCGCGCGCTTCTGGGCTTCGGTGCGGCCGACCGGTTCATGCGCGCGGATGGCTTCGACCAGTTGCGCGCCCACGGTCATCACCGGGTTCAGGCTGGTCATCGGTTCTTGAAAGATCATCGCGATCCGGTCACCCCGGATGGCGCGCAGGTCGGCTTCGGGAAGTGTGGTCAGCGTGTCGGCCCCCAGCATCACCTTTCCCCCGGTGACACGCACGGCGGGCGGCGGCAAAAGGCCCATGATGGCAAGCGAGGTGATGGACTTGCCCGACCCGCTTTCCCCGGCGATGGCAAGAGTTTCGCCCCGGTTCAGGGTAAAGGACAAATCCTGCACCAAAGGCTTCAACCCAGCGTCCGTGCGGACCGAAACGCACAGGCCTTCGACCCGCAAGACGGTGTCCGGGGCGGCGACCGCCCCGGTTGCTGGCATCGCTTCCGCAAGGGTCATTCGAAGACGACCCTTGGGAAGTAGAAGCTGACGACCCAGTTCGGCATGTCCACGATCTCGGATATGCGCAGATCACCGCAGACCGAACACAGCATGTAGGCGTCCACCGCCGAGATGCCCTGTTGCGCCTGCAGAAGGTCGATCATCCCGGATACCGCATCCTTGGCCGCCGTCATCAGGTCAGGCCCGATGCCGGTGGTTGCCTCATAGCCCTTGGCGTCCAAGTGCCGGGTGACCGGGCCGGGGGTGGTGAAACGGGGCGACTTCAGCGGCTGGTTCTTTACCAGATCCAGCGTCAGGACCACGTTCATCGGGCTTTCAATCGCGGTGCCGCAGACCTCACCGTCGCCTTGGGCTGCATGGGTGTCGCCCACGCTGAACAATGCCCCCTCAACCTCAACCGGCAGATACAGCGTCACGCCCGAGGTCAGGTCGCGGATATCAAGGTTGCCGCCAACCCGCCGTGGCGGGACGACGGAGTGGTGGCCTGCTTCCGCCGGGGCGTTGCCGATGGTGCCGCTGAATGGCTTCAGCGGCACACGGGCAGACTTGCCCCAAAGCGCGGGCGCCATGCTGGTGGGGTCGTAGCTCCACAGGCACAGCGCCGGATCGGTGAACTGGTCAGCCAACAGCCCGAAGCCCGGAATGTTCGCCGTCCAGCCGAAACCCTTGCCGCCGAAGACCTTGGGCGCGAACCCCTCCAGCGTCACCTTCAGCACGTCGCCCGGCATTGCCCCGTCAACGAAGATCGGCCCCGACACCGGGTTGATCTTGCCGAAGTCCAGATCGACGACATCCTGCAAGGTCGACGACGGGCCAAGCTGGCCCGCTGAGGAATCGTGACAATGGAACTCGATGGTCGAGCCGGGGGCGACGCGCAGCGCCGGGGCCAGGGTATTGTCCCAGCCGAAATGGTGCTGCGCGCCGTGGATCGTATAGTCGCAGACCTTGCACATTACTGTTTGACCCAGACGTAGTCGTAGTTGACCGGGATCGAGACCGGATCGACGTACAGCGCATCCTCACCGCCCATGCGGGGCGATTTCATCGTGTAGCGCTCTTCGTTGAACACGGGGACCCAGGGTGCCTGCTCCATCACGCCCATGTAGACATCGGACCACAGCTTAAGCCGGTCGGCGGATTTGGCCGGGTCAAACATGCTGTCCGCTGCAATCGCCTGGGCGTCCAGCGCTTCGTCGCAGAACTTGGACCAGTTCCAGCCGCCTTCGCCCGCGCCCGCACAGCCAAGGATCGGGCCGTAGAAGTTGGACGCATCGGGGAAGTCGGCGATCCAAGCCATGCCGCCGGACCAGATCATCGGCGCGGTGCCAGCGCCGCCAGCCTCGATCACGTTGGCTTGCGCAAGGTTCTGGATGCTTGCCGTGATCCCGATGGCCGCCAGATCCTGCTGGATTGCTTGGGCGATCCGCGGGTTCGGGTCGGTGTTCATGACGAAAAGCTCGGTCTCGAAGCCGTCCGCCAGACCCGCCTCGGCCAGAAGCGCCTTGGCACCCTCAACATCATAAGGATAGCCCGCGTAGCCTTCGGTGTAGCCCGGCATCGAGGGCGGCAGTGGCTGGGTGGCCGGAATGGCGCGGCCGTTGATGATCTGGGTGATCCGGTCCTTGTTGATCGCCATGTTCACCGCCTTGCGCACTTCCAGCTTGTCGAAGGGCGCCATGGTGACGTTCAGCGTGATGTAGCCGGTCTGCAACTGGCCGCCCTGCACGACCTGTTCCGCCTGCGCGGGGTCAGCCATCACCTCCATGAACTTGGCAGGCGGGATGCCGTCGCCGGGAACGTCAACCTCGCCGTTCTGCAGGCGCAGAAGGGCGACGACGGGCTCCTGCCCGACCTCGAACACCACAGAGTCAAGGAACGGCACGCCTGCGCGCCAGTAATCGGCATTCTTCTCGAACACGAGGCGCTGGCCCAGCGTCCATTCGGCCAGCTTAAAGGCCCCGGTGCCCATCGGCATCTTGCCAAAATCGGCACCTGCCGCCTCGACCCCTTCCTTCGCGACCACGGATGCGAAGTTCAGCGCCATGACATGCAGGAAGGTCGCATCAGGGCGCGACAGAGTGATCTTCACCGTCATCGGGTCAACCACTTCCACGCCCGACAGCCCGCCCGCGCTGGCGTTTTCATAGCCCGCGATGGCCCCGAAAAAGCCCGCGCCAGGGCTTTGCGTTTCGGGGTTGGTCACGCGGTCCAGCGAGTATTTCACGTCCTCGGCCACCATCTCACGCCCGTTGTGAAACTTGACCCCGGCGCGGAGTTTGAAGGTGTAGATCAGACCATCAGCCGAAATCTCATAGCTTTCCGCAAGGCCGGGCCGCAGATCGGTGGTGCCGGGGGTATAGTCCATCAACCCGTCATAGAGCGACTTGATCATCGACCAGTTCTGCCAATCATAACCGATGGCCGGATCAAGCGTGGCCACATCATCCTTGTAGGTCACGGTGATCGTGCCGCCGGGCATGGCAGCCGGGTCGGGCGCATAGTCCTGCGCCAGGGCGGGCAGACCAAGGGCCAGCATCACGGCGGTTGAGGCGAGAAGTTTTTTCATTTTGGTTCTCCTGTTGGGTTAGCGAAGTTTGATCAGCGAAGTTTAATTCTGGGGTCGATAAGCGGGGTGATAAGGTCGGCCAGAAGGTTGCCCAGCACGATGGCGAAGGCGGACACCAAGGTGACGCCCATGATGATCGGGATGTCGACGCGCTGGATGGCCTGCCAGGCCAGCTGCCCGATGCCGGGCCAGCCAAAGACGGATTCCACCACCACGATCCCGCCCATGAAGATGCCGATGTCGATGCCGATCATCGCGATGACCGGCAGGATGGCATTGGGCAGCGCATGGCGCAGGATGATCCGGCCCCGCGTCAGCCCCTTGGCCCGCGCGGTGCGGATGTAATCGGCGCGCAGCACGTCGATCATCGACGACCGCATCATCCGCGAATACCAGCCGGACCCAAGGATACCTAGCGTGATGGCAGGCAGCACCAGATGGGCGAATGTCCCGTAGCCCCCGATCGGGAACCAGCCCAGCTTGACCGCAAAGACATACAAAAGCAGCAGGCTGACCACGAATTGCGGCGCCGAGACGGTGACGAAAGACGTAATCATCAAGGCCTGATCCACAGCCTTGCCCCGCCAAAGCGCTGCCACGATGCCCATGGTCAGACCAAGAACCAGCTCACTCAGGATGGCCCCCAGCATGAGAAGAAGCGTGGCAGGAAGGCGCGACCAGACCAGTTCGGCAACTTCGGTCTTTTGCAGGTAACTGCGGCCCATGTCCCCCTGAACCAGACCGGCAAGGTAGCGGCCGTACTGCACGATGAAGGGTTTATCGAGGCCCAGTTGCTCACGGATATTCTCAACCGTCTCAGCGGTGGCGGACCGCCCGGCGATCTGGCGCACGGGGTCTGCCGGAAGGACGTATAGCAGGAAGAAGGTGATGAAACTGACACCCAGAAGGATCAGGGCGGCCTGGATCAGCCGGCGCAGCAGATAGGCCGCCATCAGTCGCGCCCCCTTTGCATCGGGTCCAGCACATCCCGCAGCGCGTCGCCCACCAGGTTGAACGCAAGGGCCAACAGGATGATCGCGGCACCGGGCAGGAACACCAGCCAGGGCGCAGACTGAAAGTAGGTCTGGTTTTCAAAGATGATGTTGCCCCAGCTTGGTGTCGGTGGTTGCACCCCGATGCCAAGGAAAGACAGCGTCGCCTCTAGCAGCACGGTGGTGGAAATGCCAAGCGTCCCCCAGACGATGATCGTGGGCAAAAGGTGCGGCAGGATGTGACGAAACAGGATGCGGCTGGTGCTGGCCCCAAGCGTGCGCTCGGCGGCGATGAAGTCACGCGTGGCCAGCGACGAGGTCTCGGTAAAGATGACGCGCGCGGTTTGCACCCAGTTCACCAGCGCGATGACCAGTGCCACGATCCAGAGCGACGGCTGAAAGACCGCCGCAAGGCAGATCGCCAGCAAAAGGGCCGGGAAGGCCATCATCAGGTCGGTAAACCGCATAAGGATGCCGCCGATCCAGCCCCGGAAGAACCCGGCGGTGATCCCGACCAGCGTGCCGATCAGCAAGGCCAGCCCGTTTGCCACGACCCCGATGATCAGCGAGGTTTGCGCGCCGTAAAGCAAGCGACTGAAAAGGTCGCGCCCCAGAAGATCCGTGCCAAGCAGGAACTGCCCCCCGGGCGGCATCGGCGCGCCTTCAAGGGTCAGGCCGTCAAACATCTGGTCGTTGGGGTCGAAAGGCGCGATCAGCGGGGCGAACGCGGCACCACCGACCACCAGCGCAATCAGCACCAGCCCGAACACCGCAAGTTTGCGCTGCATCAGCCGGGCCAGTGCGCCCTGTGGCTGCGTCACGTCCCTATCCGCGCCGAGGTCGGTCATCCGCATCCTTTCCGGCACCTTGCGCCGCCACGATCCGGGTCGCCGCATCCTCGAAACTGATCCGCCATGCCATCGCCATCTGGCGCAGCTGGGCGTAGGCATCCGCCTCGGTCTTGCCGCGTGCCGCCAGCAAGGTCACCGCGCGGACCACGGTCTGCCGATCCTCAAGCCGTCGCTTCAGGTCGGCTATTTCGGCAGACAGCGCCTTTTGGGCGTCAAACGCGTTACGGGCGATGATCAGGGCGGAATAGGCACCGCTGTCCCCCACGGGCTTGAGAAGCTGCGCATGGGCACCTGCCTTCAAGGACCATTCAATGCGGCCCGGCGCTTCGGACCCGATCAGGGCCACCATTGGAACGGGCGGCTGTCCGGTCTCCCACGGGAACATGGCGTCATGGCCCATATCGGCGTCAAAGAAGATATAGTCGGCGGCCAGCGCCTCGGCCCCAAGTTCGGGCCAGGATTGGTTGACCACCAGGCCGATGGCGGTCAACTGCCGTGTCAGTGCCTGAACCGTCGGGTGCGGCCGGTGCAGGATATGCGCCCGCGCGTTGCAAAGGTTCGGGATGCGGATCGAGCGGCGTTTCATGACACCACCCGCAGCATCGGGGCAACAGGGGCCATGCGGCCACGCGAAAGGTAAGGATCACCCGCCACCGCGCCAAGCTGCTTGATCGGCTGAAAGGCCCCGTCCTTGACCCGTGCGATAATCACCGGCAGGACGGTGTGATGCGTTTCGGGGTCAACGATCCCGGCACCGGTGTCGCCTGCCAAGAGGTGCGACAAGGGCAGCCCCTCGGCCCCTTCACGGTGCGACAAAAGCCGGGCAAGTTCGCGCACCGCCGAATAGGCTGCCGCCTCATGCGACGATCCGAACTGCCCAGCCCCGGGCCACCCGGTCACGCCCCGGAAATAGGGCCCCGCCGCGACCAGACCCTCAGCCGATGGGCCCAGAGCCGGCAGTTCGCATTCGGTCAGATTGCAGGACAGAACCGGGCAGGTTTCAGGCCGGAAATGGGCGTCCTCGGCCCCAAGCGCCCGATAGGCCGCCAGAAATTCGTAAGACGAGGCCCCGATAAGCGAGTTCAGAATGAAATCCGGCCGCGTAAAGCGCAGCTCTTCGATCATCCGCCCAACCTCATGCGAGCCGATAGGCAGATAGCGTTCGCCGGTAACCTCGCCGCCCGCTGTCGTGATCCTCTCACGCGCAAGGCGGTTCATCTCCCAGCCCCAGATGTAATTCGACCCGATCAGGTAGGCGCGGCAACCGTGTGCAGGCATCACCCAATCCAGCAGGGGAAGAAGGTGCTGGTTCGGACAGGCATGGGTGTAGACAACATGGTCTGACGCCTCGAACCCCTCATAGGGAACGGCGTACCATAGGGTACCGCCAAACTTTTCGACGGTCGGGATCACTTCCTTCCGGCTCCACGAGGTGACGCAGCCGACCACATGGCGCGCGCCGGTGGTGCGGATGATGTCTTCGCAAAGCGGGCCATAGGCATCGATGTTGCCGCCTGGGTCACGTTCGACCGGCAGGAATGTCACGTCCAGCGCAGGGTCGGCGTTGACCATGGCAATTGCGGCCAAGGCACCGGTCCGGCACGCCTCGGAAATCAGCGAATAGCTACCTGAGCGGGAATAAAGCAGCCCCAACTCGATCCGTCGCTTCACGCCCTGCCCCCTGAGAATAGTCGTACCGCAAACGTAAAAGCCCTGCTGCGGACCACTGGAAGAGGTCCGCATGCAAGGCCCGAATGCCATCCGACGATTTTGCCGATTTGATAGGTTCAAGCGTAGGGGCTGCGGGGCGGTGGTCAAGCGCTTTCATACGATTCCCGCAGGCACCGACCGGTAGTTGCTCATTTTCCGGGCAAGGGCGGGGGTTCCCCGCTGGCAACCTATAGCCTTGGCAGAAATGGTGCGCGCGGGGCCAAGGCCAGAAGCTGCATGGTCAACCGAAGCACAGTCAAAGGCTGCTACGGGCAATCAGCCGGGGCTCGATCAGGATATGCTCGGCGATACTGCGTCCGCCGATCCGGCTGAACAGGGCCTTGGCCGCAAGCTCGCCCAGTCGGGGGCCGTCTTGATCGACCGAAGCAAGGTCGACCATCGACAGCCCCGCAGTGGGCGAATTGTCGTAGCCGATGATGGCCAGATCCTCAGGAACGCGGACTCCCAGGCGGCGGGCCTCGCTGAGCAAGGGGATTGCGTCAAGGTCCGACCAGCAGAAAACGGCACGCGGGCGGACCGGGCTTTGCAGGACGGTGTGGATCGCGGCGTCACGTGGCGCGCCATACTGCGGCAGGGCTATCACGCGGGCATGGTCGGCCAGCCCTCGGGCTGCCATTGCGGTGCGGTAGCCCCACTCGCGCTGCGGTGCCACGTCGGCAAGGTGATCTTCCTGGTCGGACTGGGTGACAAAGCTGATGTCGCGGTAGCCCCGGTCAACGAAGGCCTGAACCGCCAGCCGCGCACCCATCTGGTCGTCGTTGTTGATCGTGTCATAGCCTGCAGCGCCGGGTTCGTGGTGCCCGACCACCACGATGGGGATCTGGCGGGCGTAATGCTCCAGCGTTTCGCCGGCGATCTGGCTGGCCACCAGGATCAGGCCATCCATCCGGTTGTCGATCATCTGCTCGATCAGTTGCGCCTCGGTCCGGGCGCGGGCGGCGCCGACGCCGACCATGATCTTGTAACCCGCCGCCTCGGTCACGCTTTCGATGCCCTGGTAGATGCCGGGCAGAAACGGGTTGTCGATCCCGACCAGCAGGACGCCCAGCGTGAAGGTCCGCCCCCGCATCCCCCGCGCCGCGACCGAGGGGCGGTAGCCCAGTTTGTCGATGCTGGCTTCCACCTTCAGGCGCAGGGCCTCGGACACGCCATAGGCATTGCGCATCACCTTTGAGACGGCGGCGACCGACACCCCGGCATCGGCGGCGACGGTGCGGATCGTCACCCGGCCGCCCGTCTCCTTTACCTCGCCATCTGCCATCATGCCCCCCGTTTGACAGCACCCTATCAAAAAACTGTTGCAAGGCAAATCAGCTTGTAGAATGATTTACGTAGAACGATGCACGAAACGGGAGGAGACCTGATTCGGCATCGTGAGGGAGGATTGAGTATGAGCCTTGACGGGCAAGTGCGGGCCATGTCCGCAGCAGGTAACACATTGCCGCAGCATGAGTTTTATGCGCAAATGATCGCGCCGGGTTCTGACGCGGGCACAGGCGGCCCCGGCAGTTTCGTGGCGCGCGACTTTGCGTTGGAGACGGTTGAGCACGGCAGTCTTCTGCACCTCTCTGCCCAAGGGCTTTACCGCGCTTTCCTGAATGGTCAGCGGGTTGGTGCGGACCTTCTGACCCCCGGCTGGACGTGCTGTGACGACCGGATCGCCTATCAGACCTATGATGTGACGGCGCTGCTGCGGACTGGGGCGAACCGGCTGGAAATCTGGCTGGGTGACGGCTGGTACCGCTCGCGTCTGATGTGGGCGCTGAACCCGATCCCGAACACATGGGGCGACCGGATCGGCGCTTTTGCCGAGCTTGTGGCGGGCGGCAAGACGATCCTGAAAACCGATGCAAGCTGGCGCGCGGGGCTGACGCCCGTCACCGGCAACGGCATCTATCATGGCGAGGATTACGACGCCCGCATCGTGATTGCAGATACGCATGGGGTTGAGGTGCTGGCCTTTGACACCGGCCTTCTGGTCCCGCACGAAGCGCCGCCCGTGGCGGAAATGGCCCCGGTCGCGGCGCTGGAGATGTGGTCCGATAACGGGGCGACGGTCCATGACTTCGGCCAAAACTGCGGGGCATATGCCCGGATCTTGGTGCAAGGGCCTGCCGGGGCAAAGGTCTCAATCGCGTTTTCCGAGGTATTGGGGCCGGGCCGAGCCTTTGACAACCGCAACTACCGCTCGGCCCGGGCCGAACAACACTACACGCTGAAGGGCGACGGGGTGGAAACCTATGCGCCGATGTTCACCTTCTTCGGCTTCCGTTATGCGCGCGTCACGCTGACCGGTGGGGCGAAACTGCGGTCGATCCACCAGATCCCGGTCACATCCGTGCCGGTGCAGGCGGGTGGCTTCACCTGTGGTGAGCCTGCAGTCAACCGGCTGGTCCTGAACACGATCTAGTCGCAGCGGTCGAACTTCATCGAAATTCCAACCGACTGCCCGCAGCGCGATGAACGCCTTGGCTGGACCGGCGATGCGCAGGTGTTTGCAGGAACGGCCTGCTGGCTGGCCGATTGTGAGCGGTTCTTGACGAAATACCTGCGCGATGTGCGCCATGACCAGCGCCCGGATGGTGCTGTTCCGCATTTCTCACCCGATCCGACCCGGCTTCATCCGATCGACGATCGGGGTGATTGGGCCGGGTCCACCGGCTGGGGTGATGCGATCGTGATCATCCCCTGGCAGCTTTATCTGCATTACGGCGACAAGGCGGTGCTGGCGGAAAACTTCCCCGCGATGGTCAAATGGCTGGACTATGTCTGGGGCATCTCGAACGGCCCCATCGTGCGGCCACCGGCGGTCTGGGGCGCGCATGGCTTTACCTTTGGTGACTGGATTCAGCCCGTAGGCGACAACCGCAAACCCCGGCCCACCATCGCTGATGATTGCGCGGCCACGATCTACCACTTCATCTCCATCGACCTTGCGGCAACGATTGCCGGGCTGATCGGGGAGCCGGCGGCTGCCAGCCTGCGCGACCGGGCGGAGGCGATCCGCACGGCCTTCAAGAATGAGTTCTTCTCGCCCTCCGGCCGGATCGCGCACAATGACCAGACCTCATGGAGCCTTGCGTTCCTGTATGGTCTTGTCCCGCCAGAATACTACGACGCCGGGAAAGCCTATTTCCGCCGCGTGGTCGAAGATGCCGATGGGCTGATCGGCACCGGGTTCATCGGCACCCCGGCGATCCTGCCCGCGCTGACCATGCATGGCATGGCCGATCTGGCGGAAAAGATCCTGCTAAACCGTAAGGTTCCCGGCTGGCTGTATCAGGTGGACCGGGGCGCGACCTCGATCTGGGAACGCTGGGATGCCTTGGGTGAGGATGGCACGATCTATGATCCCGACATGAACAGCTACAACCACTACGCCTATGGCGCGGTATGTCAGTGGCTGTTCGAAGGGGTGGCGGGCGTGGCCCCGGTGGCCGAACACCCCGGCTTTGACGAGGTATCGCTCAACCCCCTGATCCTGCCCGCGCTGTCACCTGTCGAGGCTTGGCACGACAGCCGCCATGGCCGGATCGAGGCGGGCTGGGTGCTGAACGGCACTCGTGTGACCTACCGCGTCGCCCTGCCGCAGGGCTGCACCGGGCGGCTGACGGCCAGCCCGCAGCGCACGAATGTGGCCGTGAACGGCACCCCCGTCACGGTGCCCGCCGGGGGGCTGACGCTTCCCGCCGGGCAGCATGAAGTCATCTTTGACCTGACAACCTAAAGACCAACTCTGGGAGGAGACCTACAATGAAAACGTTCAACTACAGCGCTTCCCTTGCGGCGGCGATCATCCTGACCTCGGGCATGGCCCAGGCAGAGACAACCCTGAACCTGCTGCTGGACGGCAATGCCGACACGATCTCGATGATGGAGGCGCTGACCACCGCCTATACCGCGGCGAACCCCGATGTGACCTTTGAAATCGAGAACCGCCCCGGCGGGTCGGAAGGTGACAACATGGTCAAGACCCGACTGGCGACGGGTGAGGCGGGCGACATCATCCAATACAACTCCGGCTCGCTTTTCCAGGCGCTGCGGCCGCAAGACACGCTGGCCGATCTGACCGGTATCGCCGGGCAAGCCAACATCATCGACAGCTTCAAGCCGGTGGTGACGGCGGCGGATGGTGCCGTGCGCGGCGTGCCCTTTGGTGCTGCGATGGGCGGCGGGGTGTACTACAACCGCAAGGTCTACGCCGAGCTTGGCCTCAGCGTTCCCAAGACCTGGGACGAGTTCATGGCAAACAACGCCAAGGTAAAGGAGGCTGGCAAGGTTCCCGTGGCCACAACCTTCGGTGACACCTGAACCAGCCAGCTGTTTGTGCTGGGAGACTTCTTCAACGTGCAGGCCGCCGTGCCGACCTTCGCAGCCGACTACACCAACAACGCCGCCAAATACGCCACCACCCCTGCCGCCGCACGCGGGTTCCAGTATCTGGAAGACGTGTTCAAGGCCGGCTACATGAACGAAGACTTTGGCGTGGCCAAGTTCGAGGATGGCATGCGCATGGTCGCCACAGGCGAGGCAGCACATTACCCGATGCTGACCTTCGCCATGGCCACGGTAAAGCAGAACACCCCCGACAACATCAATGACCTCGGGTATTTCGCACTGCCCGGACCCACGGCAGATGCCAACGGTCTGACCGTCTGGATGCCCTCGGCCCTCTACATCCCCGCCGCTTCGCCGAACGTGGAGGTCGCCAAGGAGTTCCTGAACTTCGTGGCCTCAGTCGAAGGCTGCCAGGTGATGATCGGGGCTATCGGCGCGACCGGGCCGTACCTGATCGAGGGTTGCGCGCTGCCAGCCGAGGTGCCGCCTTCGGTCGCCGACATGCTGCCCTATTTCCAGACAGAAGGCATGACCGCCCCGGCGCTGGAGTATCTGTCGCCAATCAAGGGCCCGGCGCTGGAGCAGATCACCGTTGAGGTCGGGTCCGGCATCCGTCCGGCAGCCGAGGCGGCGGCGCTTTATGACCAGGACGTGGAAAAGCAGGCCAAGCAGCTTGGTTTGCCGAACTGGTAACGCCTCCCGCCAGTTCCGGCCCCGCCCGCGACTTTGGGCGGGGGCTACCTGACACGCCGGTTCTGCGGCACACCTGCTGTGCGACCCGTTCACCCCTGAGAGGCCAAGATGGCATCGCGACGCCCCTCGCCCTATCCCTACTGGTTCGTTCTACCGGCAGCGGTGGTGTTCACGGTGCTGTTCTTGGTGCCGACCATCGCCAGCTTCTGGTTCAGCCTGACGCGGTGGGACCTGTTTCAGGCCGAATTCATCGGCCTCGACAACTACCGCGAGTTCTTCCGCGAGCCGTTTCTGGTACAGGGCACGATCAACACGCTGATCTATGCCATTGTCACCTCGGTCACCAAAACGGTGCTGGGCCTGCTGCTGGCGGTCCTTCTGACCAGCGGCATCCTGTGGCAGGGTTTTCTGCGGTCGGTCGTGTTCTTCCCGGTGCTGGTGTCGACCATCGGCATCGGCATCACCTTTCAGGCGCTGATGCACCCGACCAAAGGGGTGATCAACCTTGGCCTTGCCACCATCGGCATCGACGGACCCGCCTGGCTGTCGGACCCCACACTTGCGCTGTATTCGGTCGCCATGATCGACATCTGGAAAGGTGTGGGGCTTGCCACGCTGATCTATATCGCGGGCCTCGCTGCCATCTCACCCGAGTATTACGAGGCCAGCCGCATCGAAGGCGCGACCCGACTGCAACAGTTCTGGCGCGTGACTGTCCCCCTGGTGCGCCCGGCAACGGTGACGGTTGCCACCCTGTCGCTGATCGGGGGCCTGCGGTCGTTTGACATCATCTGGGCCACCACACGCGGGGGGCCCGGCTTTTCGTCCGATGTCCTGGCATCGGTGATCTACAAGCAATATCAGGCCGGGTTCTACGGGCTGGCAACGGCTGGCAACGTGATCCTGTTCATCCTGATCGCCCTCATCATCCTGCCGCTGACATGGTGGTTCAACAAGCGTGAGGTGGACCTGTGACGAACCGCACCCGCCAACGCAATGCCGGGCTGATTGCCACAGCCGTTGCCACGGTGATCTTCATCCTGCCCTTTATCTTCATCTTCCTGATGGCGGTGAAGACCAAGCAGCAGGCCGCCCTGTTCCTGTTCGACTGGCCCACAGAGTGGCAGTTCTGGCAAAACCTGGTCGATGTGGTGCAGACGCGCAACTACATGCTTCTGCTGGCTTATTTCAACTCAATCCTCATCACGGTCGGGGCGGTAACCCTGCTGGTGATCTTCGGCGCGATGGTCGGCTATATCCTGCAACGCCGCCCCTCGGGCTGGAACAAGCTGATCTATGCAGCCGCCTTGGTGGGCTTGATGGTGCCCCCCGCCGTGGTGCCCACGATCTGGGTCTTGCAGGGCCTTGGCCTGTTCAAGACGATCCACGGGATGATCCTGATACAGGTCGCCTACGGGCTGGCCTTCTCGGTCCTGCTTTACCGCAGCTTCATCGGCACCATCCCGCGGGCGCTGGACGAGGCCGCGATCATTGACGGCGCAAAACCCTTGCAGGTGTTCTTCAAGGTGATCCTGCCTTTGCTGAGGCCGGTGACGGTGACCCTGATCGTCGTGCAATCCATCGCGATCTTCAACGATTTCACCAATCCGCTTTACTACCTGCCGCGCAAGGAAAACGTCACCGTTCAGCTGACGCTGTTCAACTTCCAAAGCCAGTTCCAAAGCCAATACAACCTTTTGTTCATGAACATCCTGCTGGTGACAGTCCCGCCCCTACTCGTGTTCATTTTCTTCAACCGCCAGATCGTCGCCGGCATGACCGCCGGCGGGGTGAAAGGGTAAGCCATGGCCTCAACCGCATCCGTCATCCTGAAGGACATCCGCAAAAGCTTTGGCGCGGTCGATGTGATCAAGGGCATCAGCCTGACCGTGGAGGCGGGCGAGTTCTGCGTCTTCGTTGGGCCCTCGGGCTGCGGCAAGTCTACCCTGCTGCGGATCATCGCGGGGCTGGAAGAGGCAACCTCGGGTGCGGTTGAGATCGGCGGCAAGGATGTGACCGACGCCGAACCCTCGGCCCGGGGCATCGCAATGGTGTTCCAAAGCTATGCGCTTTACCCGCACCTGACGGTGCGCGACAACATCGGCTTTGGGCTGTCGCTGGCCAAGCTGCCCAAGGACCAGATCAAGACGCGGGTCGAGGCCGCGGCCGCCGCGCTGAAGCTGACCGATTATCTGGACCGCAAGCCCAAGGCCCTGTCTGGCGGCCAGCGCCAGCGCGTCGCCATCGGCCGTGCCATCGTGCGCGACCCAAAGGTATTTCTCTTTGACGAACCCCTGTCGAACCTTGACGCCGCCCTGCGCGCCCAGATGCGGATCGAGCTTTCGGATCTGCACCGCAAGCTGGGCGCCACGATGATCTATGTGACCCATGATCAGGTCGAGGCGATGACCATGGCCGACAAGATCGTGGTCCTGAACGCAGGCCGGATCGAGCAGGTCGGCACGCCCATGGAGCTGTACAACGCCCCCGTGTCACCCTTTGTGGCGGGTTTCATCTGCAGCCCGAAGATGAACCTTTACGACGGTGCAGCGGCGGGTGAGGCCTGCGCCACCTACGGCATCCGACCGGAACACCTGCGGCTGACCACTGACGCCCCGCGCTGGACCGGGACCGTGCGCCATGTCGAACGGCTGGGCGCGGATACGATGGTGTATCTGTCGGTTTCGGACCTGGGCGAAATGGTCGTCAGGGCAGACGGTGACAGCTATCCCGCCATCGGTTCGACCTGTGGCGTCTCTCCCATCCCCGAACGTGAGTTCCGCTTCGGATAGAAAAGTGCCAAGCGCCCGTCTCGGCTGTGTGCCGATGTCTGGAACCCCGGCGATGACTTGGCACAACCACGCGGCGGTTTGTCTGATGGATCGGCGGAGTGGGCATGGCCGATTTGGCAGGCCCTTTCCTGCGGATAAAATGCTACCATGACGGGCGGGACGCTTTGGCAAAGGCGGATCATACCAAGTGACAGGTATGGGTATTCCGGCAGGGGCCAAACCCGATCCGTCGTCACGGGGATCACTGACAGGAAAACTGTGCCATATGACCGAACTTTGGCGTCTATCCGCAGTGCAGCTTGCCCGCGCCGTTCGGAACCGTGAGGTCTCGGCGTCAGAGGTGACGAAAGCCCATCTGCACCGACTTCAGGCCGTCAACCCGGCCATCAATGCCGTGGTGCAGGAATGCGCGGACGAAGCACTGATCGCCGCGGCGGCGCTTGATGCCCGCATTGCCGGGGGTGAAGATCCAGGTCCGCTGGCCGGGGTTCCGGTGACGATCAAGGTGAATGTCGATCAAGCGGGGCATGCCACCACCAATGGTTTGCGCATGCTGAAAGACGCGGTTGCGCAGCAAGACAGCCCCGTTGTTGCCAATCTGCGACGGGCCGGGGCCATCATCGTGGGGCGGACGAACACGCCTGCGTTTTCCTTGCGCTGGTTCACCAAGAACGACCTGCACGGCCAGACCCTGAACCCCCGCAACGAGTTGATCACGCCGGGCGGGTCGTCGGGTGGTGCTGCGGCCGCCGTGGCCAGCGGAATCTGCGCGATTGGACATGGCACGGACATCGCAGGCTCTATCCGCTATCCGGCCTATGCCTGCGGATTGCACGGGCTGCGGCCAAGCATGGGTCGGGTTCCTGCCTACAACGCTTCTGCCCCGGACCGCTTTATCGGGGCGCAGCTGATGGCGGTGTCGGGCCCCATCGCCCGTTCGGTCAAGGATATTGCGCTGTCCTTCCATGCGATGGCGGCGGCTGATCCGCGCGATCCCTGGTATACGCCCGCGCCCTTTGACGGCCCCGCTTACCCTCGGCGCGCGGCCCTGACACTGGCGCCCGACGACATGCCCGTGGATACCCGGGTTCGCGACGCGCTGATCCGCGCCGCACGAACTCTGGAAGACGCGGGTTGGGAGGTGGAAGAAACCCCTTGCCCCCCCATGCGCGAGGCCGCCGCCGTCAACGCGACGCTTTGGATGGCAGACACCCGGTTTGCCGCCCAAGAGATGATCGCACGCGAGGGCGAGCCAGACTCGCAATTCGTCTTCCAGCAGATGAGCCTCGCGGCAGGTCCGATTGATCTGGACAGCGTGATGCGGGCGCTGCAGGCCCGCGCTGCACTGGTGCGCCAGTGGGAGATATTCTTGGCCCGTTACCCTGTGCTGATCTGCCCCGTGTCGGGCGATCTGCCCTTTGATCAGCAGCTTGACGTCAGGTCTGACTCAGGCTTTGCCGCTGTCTATGAGGCCCAGTTGACCCAGCGTGGATTGCCGACGATGGGCATGCCAGCGCTTAGCCTTGCCACAGGCTATAGCGATGGCCGCCCGATCGGGGTGCAACTGGTCAGTGCGCGCTTTCGGGAAGACATTCTTCTGGCGGTCGGCGCCAGCCTGGAGGCCGCCGGCCACCATCCGGGCGTTTCCGATCCGTTTTCCCCCGGCTGATCCACGCCGGAAAATCCGCTTCGCTGGTCTGGATGGTCAGATGTCTGGCCCCCCGTCATACAGTCGGGAGCTGCCCTGGGCCGTACCTTCAGCCTTGCTGACGCCCCGGCGCCGCGGCAAACCACACAAGGTATCCTGCACTGCGAAACCCTCACGCAGGGCCATGCGAGGGACGAGGTTGATGGCGATATTGGGGCTGGTCACGTTCCTGCGCCGCGCGGGGCTTGAAAAATCGGTGCTGAAAGGACGTGACGAAATGCCAAGCGGCGGCCTTGGGCCGCTGGCGGGCTGTTTTCTACCGGGATCAAAGTCACCAGCCGCCAAACCGTGGCCAGACCTGCATTGGCCCGCCCTCGGCCGACAGCACATGGTAGTGCGCGTGCTGCGCCGCCGTAGCGCAAGCGTGATTTGGCAAGATCCGCAACAACGTGCCAACGGGCAGTTCAGGCATAGGGCCGCTGGCCCCTGGGCGAAGCGCAATGACGCCATGCTCTTGGTTGCAGGCTTTCAGGATAAGGTCCGCGTAAGGCTGACCATCGACATCGCACACGACGCCAAAGCCCTGATCAACCGCTTGCGACGCCGTTCCGCGGTCGCGGGACATGGCCATCCAACCGGCATCGACCATGATCCACCCTCGGTCGCCTTGGTGCCCTATGACGCTTGTCAGCACGGTGATGGCGATATCATCCAGCGAACAGACCCCAATTCCCGCCATCACCAGGTCGAAGAACATGTAGACTCCGGCCCGCATCTCACTGACACCGGTCAGATCGCGCGCCGCGTGGGCCGTGGGGGTGGAGCCGACGCTGACCACCGGACTGGGAAGCCCGGCGGCCCTCAGCGTCTCGGCCGCGCGAACACAGGCCGCGCGTTCGGCTTCGGCAAAGACGGCATGTGCCTCGGGACCTGAGACCGTGTAGCTTTCCCCGGCATGGGTCACGACCCCCCGCAGGACCCCTCCTTCGTGAAGGATGCGGCCGATGGCGACCAACTCTGCCGCATCAGGCCCGATGCCCGAGCGGTGCCCATCGCTGTCAATCTCGACAAGAGCCGGAATTCCCGCGTCCGCCACCGCACGCGCCTGTGCTACGCTGTCCAGGATCACCGTCAGATCGCAGCCCTGCCGCCGCAAGGCAGAGATCCGCTCCAGCTTTCCTGGCGCAACTCCGACGCAGTAAAGGATGTCAGAATAGCCTGCGCCGAAGAACACATCGGCTTCCGCCAGAGTGGACACCGTAATTGGCCCAGTGCCGTTCTTGAACAAACGTCTTGTCACCTTGATCGACTTTGCAGTCTTGACGTGAGGCCGCAATGGGACGCCAAGCGCCCGGGCCCGATCCGCCAGCCGCCCGATGTTTCGCAGCATCTTCTCTTCGTCCAGAAGAAGGGCGGGCGTGACAATGTCTTGAAGCAAATGCGCGTTGTGCATGGCAGGTCTTCACTTGGTTGGTTGGACCGAAACGCCTTGTCCACCGCGAATAAGGGGCGACAAAGTAAAAGCTGGTCGTGCAGGCGAGCCTACGCTTGCGTGACTTCAGCACAAAGCGCGAAAAACCCTAAGCTGGGTCCTTACGTTGCCACCAACCTTTATCCTGCGTAGGCGGGACTTGGGATTTGAGGTTCGCCCAGTTGGGCGGGCTACGAAGCGGGGGCTGTCGCATTTAGCCGAAGGTGCTGGCCACGGCCTC
>JBBQVR010000050.1:0-22681 GCA_038211355.1 Rhodobacterales bacterium
AGGGGGTGGGGGGCGGGATATCTTCTCGTTAACATTTGACTAAATCTATGGGTTTTTCTGAACGCTGGCGACAAAACTCGGCATCAAGATATACGCTGCGACATCAAACTTGTTGGCTCTAGCACTCTTTCCGCTGTCGCACAGATCGAAGATCGCTTCCATCAATCCATTGGCATCATCGAAACGCATTTCGGCATTTGCTTCGACAAAAGCATACCCCAAGCTTTCCTGCTCCAAAGGTAGCTGAGGGAATGCGTCCCGTAGAGCAGCATATGTCGCTGCAATAGACGCCGATAACTGGGTTCGCTTCAGAACTTCAAACTCAATCTTGCGGGCATTCATGATATCGGAATGCATCTTGAGAAGTGTTTGGGAGAGTTCTCTTTTGAAGCTAACTTCCGGATCCTCAATCAAACGTCTCAGAAAGTTGAACATCACCCCTTCCCCTCCAGATACCGCCGCTTCGCCTCTTCCGTCCGGCCAAAATCCCGCACCATCCCCTCAATGGCCACCTCGTCCGACTTGTCGGCATAGCGGAACTCGCTGTCGGCGTAGCGGTTGATTTCCTGGATCACCATCTCGACCGAGATCGGCGTCATCAGCCCCCGGATCATCGCCAGCTTCTCGTCATAGGGCTTGAAGAGGAACAGGTCCGGCTCCTCCATCCACTCATCCGGCAGCTCGAAGTCCATCGCGCGGACCTTGACCGCATCGGTGATGTTCTTGATCGCCCGGCCCGTGAACCGTTCATCCGCAGCTTGGATCGCCTTCAGATAAGCCCCCAGCTTGGCAATCGTATCCAGCGCCCCGATCTCGGATGACACCTTGTCCCACACCGTCAGCAACCCCGGCTCATGCGGCTTGGAGTGCCCCGCAAAGCTGGCGGCGACGGCCTTCTTGATCTCTTGCGCCGCGAACAACTCATGGTCACCCACGGGAATGGAGTGGTTCTTGCCCAAGAGGAGGCTCAAAATATCAATGTAATCCTCCCGGCTTTGCGGTCCGTCGACCAAAAACCGCGCGCCCGCCCGCTGCCGCAGGGCGTCGTCCACATTCTCGGGGTAGTTCGAGAACATCCCGAAGGTGCAGTTCCCCCGCACCACCGTCCCCGCGCCCGCAAAGGCCTGCATGAAGACCGCCGTCACCTCCTGCTGGCCAGCCGAAGACTGCCGATCCCCCCGCTTGCCCGCCACCTGGTCGATGTCGTCGATGGTCCCGAAGCCGATCACGGAGGGGTCGAGCACTGCGTCGATAAACGCCTTGGCGTTCTGCCCGGATTTGCCCTGATAGCTGTCGATCTGGTCGATGCTGAAGTTCTGATAGCGGAACGGATACCCCGCCACCTTGCAGTAATCGTTCAGCAATCCGGCCATCATCTGGATCAGCGTGGTCTTGCCAGTGCCGGGCTTGCCATCCCCCATGAAGGTGGAGATGAACCCGCCAAGCTCGGCAAATGGGTTCAGACGCCGCTCGAAATCATAGGCCATCAGCATCTTCGACAGCCGCAGCGACTGGTACTTTGCGATGTGGTTGCCCACCACCTCATGCGGTTTCTTGAAGGCCATGGCGATCACGCCGCCCTTCGCCGCCTTGGCCGGCTTGAACCCCGCGATGGTCAGGCCGTCGGCCTCAACCTTCCACGAGGCGCCCGTAAAGACCGAGACCCTCGCCCCATTCTCCGCCCGGATCTGCACCTTTTTCATCAGCGCTTCGGCAAAGGCCGACACCACCGCCACCAGCTTGACGTCATCGGTCGCCAGCGCCCCGATGTCCTGATCCAGCTCCCACAACACCCCCTGCAACGCCAGCGGAGCGTTGTCGGTCAACACCTCCTCCACCTCGCCCAGTTCCACAGTCGAAGTCCCCACATGCGGCGCGATCAGATAGGCCAGCGCATTGCCGAAGGTGAACAGCACCACCAGCGCCTCCCCCGCCAGCAACTCGCCGAACTCGCCACGACGAGGCTCCGGCACGCGACCCTCAAGGTTCGCTTTCTTCAACTCCGCCAGCCCCGACTGGGCCGAGAATGTCTCCCCCATCGCAAGAGCAATCGCGAGGCTGCGGCGCAAAGCATTCAGCACCGCCGCCTGGACCGGCGTCACCAACCCGTCGGACAGCCCCTCCACCCGCTCCGCCAGCCGAACCCCGCCCGGCCGCGCCGTCGACCGCGTCGCCATCCCCGGCACCGTCGACCGGAACGTCGGCCGCGTCCCGATGCCCGAAGACCGCTCCGCCACCACCGCCTGCACCAACGGCTTCGCCAGCCGCGGCGCATGATCGAACCCAAGGACCATCCCCAGCGCCGCCTCATACTGCGCCCGGACCGTCTCTTCCTTCAGCTCCATCGTGTCGCGCGTGTTCATCGGCAAAGCCCTTTCATCTGTCTAAAAATATCCCGGGGTCCGGGGCAGCGCCCCGGAGGCCGACCAGGATCACAACGTCGGAATAAGCCGCCCCCCGGCGCCCACGACAAACTTCCGCAACCCGCGCAGCCCCTTCGGGTCCTGCTCGACCAGCACCTGATAGGGTTTTTCCGGCAATATGATCATGCGGTCCTGCCGCGTGGCTCCAAGGTCGGCCCCTGCCACCGGGTCCAGCTTGTAGACCTGCCGCGACCAAGTGGAGAACCAGCCGTCCTTCACCTCTTCCTCGCGATCTGAAATCAGATCCTCCACCGTCCAGACCAGCGCCCAATCCTCGCCTTCTGGGGCCTTCGCGCCCTCCAGCACCTTGGAAATCGGCCCTGATTGCAGCGTGAAGCTTGCCGAATACATCGGTCCCAGAATGACCCGCCGCAGGCGTTTGGGATGCAGGTCGGGGAAATCCTTGTCAAAGCCCGTGGCAATTGTCAGCAGCTTCAACCCACCAACCGACTGCGCCATGAGTGCCGCCTGCGCCTGCGGCCAGCGATATGCGTCGTTCGGCAGGGGCTTTTTGCCGCCCTCTTCCAGGTCCATCAGGTAGACCACCGGCAGGTTGACCTGAGTGTCCCAGACCGCCCAATGCACCAGGAAATGCCGCCGATCCCCCAGGTCCTCGATCCACTGCGCGTCCGGATCATTCCGCGCCCAGAAGATGCCACCGGCCTGCAGCGCCTCATAGTAATACCGCTGCGACAGCGCGAACTGCAGCGCCGTGGGGATCGTCAGATCCCCGACGATCTGCCGCACCATCCGGTCCTTCAGCTCGGCCTCCGAGGGCATCCCGGCCAGATGCTTCTCGGCCTGCTGCGCATCGACCGCCATGGTCATCAGTTCCTGCGCCACCGGAAACCCGCTTTCATGCCGGTCGATGGTAAGCCGTGGAGCCGTCTCGCCCCGCCCGGTCATCAGATACTTGTGGCTGAGCGCCCGAAACGTCGTGGCCACCGCCTTGAGATAGCCCCCCAGCACCCGCGCCTCGGTCCGGTTCAGCCGCCCCTCGGTCTCCATCTCGGCGGCCACCCGGCCTAGATGCCCGGAGATCCGGTCGAACTTGGCAAAGTACCGCCGGGCGACGAGCGTGTCGTACAGCTCGTGATGGTCCGAGGTGAGGACGTCTTTGACAGTGGGGTCAGGCATCATAGTTGTCACTTCCGCTATCCGGCCTCGGAGCGTCGGCTTGGCGCGGAATCAGGATCAGACTTAAAAGGCCGATCAAGATCAGGATTATTGCAAAAGGCGCAGCCAGGACCAGCGCCACTGCCCCCAAGACCATAAGGCTTGCTATAACGCGGTGTCCTTGTTCACTGGATGTGGCAAACTCCAGCCAGATTGGCGCACCTAAAGGAATTGCAACCACAATAGTGGCCAGCAGCGCGAGGCCACGCACCAAGTCTTTCACCCCTCATTCCCCATACGCGTTCTTGTCGTGCTTCTCGACGATCTTGGCAAAGCGCCGGGCAAAGCGTTCATCCGCCTTCGCCTTCTGCTCCAGAATGTCGCGCGCAAAGATCATGTGCCCTTCATGCGCTTCCAGCATGTCGGCCATCTTGTCGTTGGTCGCAGCACCAATTGCCGCCATCGCGGTCTGGGCTTCCTGGTCGGTTTTGACTCCGATCTCGTTGATCCGGTGCGCCACGTCCTGCTGCTGGGCCGTCTTCAACGACGACGTCAAAGCATCATACAGCACCACCCGCTGCTTGGTGTCGGTCTGAAGCTTGTTGATCAGCACCAGCTGCGTCGCCGCCTGGTTCTGCAGGCTGTCGACCCAGGTCTTGCCCTTCTCGATGTACCGCTCCAGCGTCTGCGATTTCGCCAGCTTCACCTGTTCGTCCTGCACCAGCGCGTTGTACTGCGCGTTCAGGGTCGCCAGTTCCGTCTCCAGCTTGGTTCGCGCCGCCGCGTCCTGCTCGACGCTGATCTTGTTTTCCAGCTCGATGATCTTCGGGTCCAGACCCGCCACCTCGGCCCGCACCGCCTCCAGCGCGAAAACCGTCTCTTCGCGTTCGGTCAGGGTTGAGGAAAGGTTCCCCTCCACCCGCGTCTTCTGCACATTCAGAAGGTCCAGCTGCCCCTGCAACAGCTTTACAATCACGTCCGACTTGGAAATCAGGTCCTGCAGCTTGTCATCCACGGATGCCGAGCGCATCCGTTCCTGCCGCATGGAATCGGCCTTGGCGGATGAGAAGATGCCGATGAACGACTCCATACCCGTCTTCGACCGCATCTCGGCAAACTCTGCCGAAAAGCCCGCCGTCACGTCGTCGAGGCCCATGATCAGCTCGGCGATGTTGGCGTTCATCAGGTCGGTGTGCTTGTTCACATCCTCCAGCGTGGCGTTTTCCACGTCCAGCGTTATGCCCTGATCCAGCTTTGACCGGGCCGCCTCGATCCGGCCAGTAATGGCGGTAATCTTCGCCTGCGCCTCAGCGACCTGAGCCTGGCTTTGTTTGATCTGCGTCTCGAAATCGGCCATCCGACCCTCCGTTGAACCTATTTGCATCACATAGGGATGTAACAGTGAATTACATCATCCCGGCGCCAGTTTTTCGGACCGCCCGGGCGATGGCCCAAGTCTTGCCGCAACTGGACCCGTACGCCAAGTCTTGATTACCTGCGGCCATGCCAACCCCGCGGGGGTTTCACACCCCCGCACCCCCGTGGGATATTTGCGCAAAGATGAAATCCAACACCAGAAAGCGGATTTCCTGTCTGCAAAATATCTGGGCAGCGCGAGGGGCTGGCCCCTCGCCTTTCGAGAAGGAGCGGCACGCGACGACGAGGCAAAAGGTCTGCGCGGAACGCGCTCATTCTGGTCAGGGGGCAGGGGGAAATCTGGCTTTACAGAAATTTGATCAAATTTCTTGAAGCCGGCTGCGTTTGATCATATCCTGCCTTAAAGCGGGTGACTGACGCCCGATCCGCACTGTACTGCCCCGACCTGCACCGCAAGGGATGTCCCATGAACATGATCACCAACCATCTGCCCACCGCCGAGTTGCAGCGCCTTGACGCAGCACACCACTTCCACCCCTTCACCGACAAGGCAGGCCTTGCCGCCAAGGGCGCGCGGGTCATCACCCGAGGTGAAGGCGTCTGGCTGACCGACAGCGAAGGCCACCGGATCCTCGACGGTATGGCGGGTCTGTGGTGCGTCAACATCGGCTATGGGCGCAAGGAACTGGCTCAGGTCGCCGCCCGGCAGATGGAGGAGTTGGCCTATTACAACACCTTCTTCCAGACCACCCACGTTCCCGCCATCGCCCTGGCCGCCGAGATTGCCAAACTGGCGCCGGGGGATCTGAACCATGTGTTCTTCGCCGGATCGGGGTCTGAAGCCAATGACACCAACATCCGCCTTGTCCGCCGCTATTGGGACGTCAAGGGCATGCCCTGGCGCAAGACCATCATCGCGCGCTGGAATGGCTACCACGGGTCAACCATGGGGGGCGGCAGCCTTGGCGGCATGAAGCCGATCCACGCCCATGGCGGCATGATCGACGGGGTCGCACATATTGACCAGCCCTACTGGTGGGGTGAGGGTGGCGATATGTCCGAAGATGACTTCGGCCTGGCCCGCGCGCAGCAGCTGGAGGAAAAGATCCTGCAGCTTGGCCCCGACAACGTTGCCGCCTTCATCGGCGAGCCGGTTCAGGGCGCAGGCGGCGTGATCATTCCGCCCAAGACCTATTGGCCCGAGATCCAGCGCATCTGCGACAAATACGGCATCCTGCTGATCGCCGATGAGGTCATCACCGGCTTTGGCCGCACCGGCAACTGGTTCGGCAGCCAGACCTTCGGGATCAAGCCGCATATCATGACCATCGCCAAGGGTCTGTCCTCGGGCTACCAGCCCATCGGCGGCAGCATCGTCTGTGACGAGGTGGCCGAGGTTGTCGGCGGCGCGGGTGAGTTCTTCCACGGCTACACCTATTCGGGCCACCCGGTCGCGGCGGCGGTCGCGCTGGAGAACCTGCGCATCCTGCAGGACGAGCATATCGTGGAGCATGTGCGTGACGTCGCGCACCCCTACCTCAAGGAACGCTGGGACGCGTTGGCCGATCATCCGCTGGTCGGCGAGGCAAAGCTGGTCGGCCTGATGGGGTCGATCGCGCTGACCCCGAACAAGGCTACGCGGGCCAAGTTCCCCGACGATGCCAATGTCGGCTACCGCTGCCGCGAGCGTTGCTTTGCCAACGACCTGATCATGCGGGCCGTGGGCGACCGGATGATCATCGCCCCGCCTTTGGTCATCACCACGGCCGAGATCGACATTCTGGTCGACCGGGCGAAGAAAAGCCTGGATGAGTGCTGGCAGGGCCTCAAGGCCGACGGGCTGGTCAGCGCCAAGGACTGATGTCCTTGGCCGCAAACCCACCAATCCCTTCATTACCAAGGGTTTGGTGGGTGCCGGTCAGGCAGCGTCAATGTTTGCCGGACGCTTTGGCAAAAGCCCGGATGGCCCTACCAAAGGGCACCAAGGACCAGTGGCTCGACCTCATGCCAGCCTTCCCACATCATCTTGAGTGCGACGTAAAGGATGATTGCCAGGCCGACATAGGCGATCCAGCGGTGCTTGTTCAGCAACTCGGCGACATAGCTGGCGGCAAGGCCCATGAGAGCAATCGACAGCACCAGCCCGATGACCAGCACGGTCGGATGATCATGGGCGGCACCAGACACGGCAAGCACATTGTCGAGGCTCATCGACACATCGGCAATGACGATCTGGGTCGCAGCCTGGGCGAAGGTCTTCTTCGGTGCACCCGCGGCGATAGTGCCATCGGCGTTAAGGTCGGCATTGGCCAGCGCCTCGATCGCGGCCTCTTCGGCAGTGTGCGAGGTCGAAAGCTCACGCCACATCTTCCAGCAGACCCACAAAAGCAGGATGCCACCGGCCAGAAGCAGGCCAGTGATTTCCATAAGTTGTGCGGCAGTCAGCGCAAAGCCGATCCGCATGACGGTGGCTGCGATGATGCCGACCAGAATTGCCTTGGCACGCAGGTCTTTTGGCAGGCCAGCGGCGGCAAGGCCGATCACAATGGCGTTGTCCCCGGCCAACACAAGATCCAAGCCAATGACCTGCATCAGCGCAATGAAGCCTGCGGCGGTGAAGATTTCCATACTGTCCCTGCTGCCTAAGGAAGCAGTCTGGCTACGCCTTTGGCTGTGTGGGGGCAAGGGCGATGGGTGCAGCCAACACTTTTCAAGGCGGCAAAAGGCGGCTAGGGCAGGGGAATGCTGTCCTATCAACATCTTTATCATGCGGGCAATCTTGCTGACGTGCACAAGCACGCCACTCTTGCCTGGGTGCTGGATTATCTAACCCAGAAGGATAAGCCGCTGACCTATATCGAGACCCATGCCGGGCGCGGGGTCTATGATCTGGACGCGGATGAGGCGCTGAAGACGGGTGAGGCCGCCGCAGGCATCGCCCTGGCCGAAGCCACGTTTCCTGCCGACCACCCCTACCGCCAGCGGCTGGAGGAGGCGCGGGCCGGTTATGGCGCGCGGGCCTATCCCGGCTCTCCCCTGATTGCTGCACTTGGCCTGCGGGAAGGCGACACGATCCACCTTGCCGACCTGCACCCGCAAGAGGTGGCGCATCTGCGCAGCGTCGCCAAGGACTGGGGCGCGCATGTCTACCAGCAGGACGGGTTCCAGCTGGCGCAGGCCATCACGCCCCCCACCCCCCGGCGCGGGCTGATGCTGATTGACCCGTCCTATGAGGTGAAGGCCGATTATGACACGATCCCGCGCCAGATGGCGGCGATCCATGCCAAATGGAACGTGGGCATCCTGATTCTTTGGTATCCCATCCTGCGCGGCGGGGCGCAGGGGCCGATGGTCCGCGCGCTTGAGGCGGCCTTTCCCGATGGTCTGAAGTATGAGGTGCGCTTTCCCCCCGCGCGGGACGGGCACCGGATGGAAGGCTCCGGCCTGTTTATCGTGAACCCGCCTTACGGTCTGGCCGGGGAATGCGCGGCACTGACCCGGCGCTTTCAGGCGCTTTCCAAACAGCGTTAAGGAACCTAGATTGCCGCCCATGATTGACGCACTCCTTCGCCGCTTGCTGGCGCCCGCCCCCACGACCTTGCCCGAACCTGACGCCCGTCTGGCGCTGGCCGCCCTTCTGGTGCGGATCGCCCGGACCGATGGCCTATACTCAGCCGAGGAGGTGGAACGGATTGACCGCGTTCTTGCCCGCCGTCACGGCTTTGGCCCGTTCGAGGCGGCAAAGCTGCGCACCGAAGCGGAGGAGCTTGAGGGCCTCGCCCCCGACACCGTGCGCTTTACCCGCGCGCTGAAGGCGGCGACGGTGCTGGAAGACCGCGCGGAACTGATGGTGGCGCTGTGGTCGGTGGCGCTGGCTGACGGTTTGCGCGACGCCGAGGAAGACCGGCTGTTGCGGCTTGTGGCGAACCTGCTGGGCTTGACGGATGTGGAATCAGCGCAGGCCCGGAAGAAGGCGGAACGGGCGTGATCGCCAGCCTTGGCATGTATGATTTCGGGGCCGCGATGGCCGCGAATGACCGGCTTTGGGCCGTGGTCCGCGACCGTCTGCGCGCTGTCGGGGTGGATGCGCCCGATGCGCTGACGCGGGGCCCCGCCGCCTATTGGCCCGCGTGGGAGGCGCCTGATCTTTTGCTGTCGCAGACCTGCGGCTATCCGTTCCGGGCGCTGCTGGTGGGCCGGGTGGCCTATGTCGGTACGCCCGATTACGGGGTCGAGGACTGCGCGCCCGGATACTATCGGTCGGTTTTCGTGGTGCGGGCGGATGATCCGCGCGCAAGCCTGGCCGATTTCGACGGGGCCGGGTTTGCCTACAACGAGGCGCTGTCGCAGTCCGGCTGGGCCGCGCCGCAGACACATGCCGCCAAGCTGGGCTTGCGGCTGCCGCCTGTCGTGCAAACCGGCGGCCACAGGCTGTCGGCCGCCGCCGTGGCCGAGGGCCGGGCAGACATTGCAGCACTTGACGCGGTCACCTGGGCGCTGATGCAGGACGCGGACGCCGTTGCCGCCTCCCTCCGCGTGGTGGCGATGACCGATCCGACACCGGGCCTGCCGTTCATCACCGCGCTGGGTGGCCCGATGGATCTGCTCCACGCCGCGCTGTCCGAGGCGATTGCCGCCCTGCCGCCCGAAGACCGCGCCACCCTGCGCCTGCGGGGGATCGTGCGCATCCCGCAGGCTGACTATCTGGCCGTCCCCAATCCGCCTGCACCTCAGGCAAATCACCCGCCGGTTTGATCACATCGCCGCCCTTGCCGGGCTGTAACGGGCGAATCTGCGTTGCAATGGTAGACAAACTCGGCCCTACTTTCGGCTTACCTTCCTCGGACCACAGGCCCCATGCCCGCAGACACGCCCAACAACCCCACCTCTGACACACCCGTCATCGAGATCCGCGACTTGCACAAATGCTATGGTCCGCTGGAGGTTTTGAAGGGCGTCGATCTGGTGGCCCGGCGCGGCCATGTGGTGTCACTGATCGGGTCGTCCGGGTCCGGCAAGTCCACGCTTCTGCGCTGCTGCAACCTGCTTGAAGACAGCCAACAGGGCGACGTGATCTTTGAGGGTGAGGCGGTCCATTGGAAAGGCCAGGGCCTTGCGCGCCACCCCGCTGACCGCGCGCAGGTCACCCGCATCCGCACCAACCTGTCGATGGTGTTCCAGCAGTTCAACCTTTGGGCGCACCTGACGATCCTGCAAAACGTGATGGAGGCGCCGGTCACCGTTCTGCGCCGCGACCCCAAAGAGGTTGAGGAGAAAGCCCGCCACTACCTTGCCAAGGTGGGCATCGCGGAAAAGGCCGACGCATGGCCCGCCCAGCTGTCGGGCGGCCAGCAGCAGCGCGCCGCCATCGCGCGGGCGCTTTGCATGGAACCCCGTGCGCTGTTGTTTGATGAACCCACCAGCGCCCTTGACCCGGAACTGGAACAAGAGGTCGTCCGTGTGATCAAGGCGCTGGCCGACGAAGGGCGCACGATGATCCTCGTCACCCATGACATGAAGCTGGCGGCGGATTGCTCTGACCACGTCATCTTTCTGCATCAGGGCCGGATTGAGGAACAAGGCCCCCCCGCCAGCCTGTTCACCAACCCCAAAAGCGACCGTCTGCGCGGCTTTTTGTCGGCCACGGCGGCCTGATGACCTGCATTGGCACCATCGCGGCGCTGGCCACCGGCCTGACGCTGGCCGCCACCGACCCGGTGGTCATCGGCACCGACGCGCCGTTTCCGGCCTATACCTATGTGGACGCGGCCGGCACCGTCACGGGGTTTGAGCGTGACGTGATGGACCAGATCTGTGACCGCGCCCGCCTTGTCTGCACCTGGGAACTGGCGAATTTTGACCAGCTGATCCCCGGCGTCATGTCCGGGGATTATACGATTGTCCTTGGCGGCATGGCGGTCACCGACGAACGCCGGATGCTGGTGGACTTTACCACCAGCTATTACGGCACCGACCCCGAGGAATGGTATCTTGGCCGCCCCGGCGCAGCCCCGCCCGCCACCGCGCAGATCGCCGTGCAATCGGGCACCGTGCATGAGGCGCATCTGCGCCGCCTTGGCCTGCGCTACACCAGCTTTGCCACCGAACCCGAGGTGCTTGAGGCCCTGCGCAGCGGTGCGGCTGACCTGGCGCTGGGTCCGTTCGAGACCCGGTCCGACATCGCTGATTTTGTCGCCGCCAATGGCCTTGATTTCCTCTACTCCGACATGATCCCCGATGACGGCGTGGCGATGGCCGTCTGCAAGGGCAACGCCGATCTGCTTGACACCTTGAACGCGGCACTTGATGCCATGCGCGCGGATGGGACGCTTGTGACCCTCGAAACCCGCTGGTTCAACTGAACCAGCCCAACCATCCACCAAACGGGAGACTGAATATGAAAAAACTGCTTCTTGCCACCGCGTTGATCGCGGTTTCCGGCGCAGCGCTGGCCGAATCGCATAGCCAGACCGTGCGTCTGGGCACCGAAGGCGCCTACCCGCCCTTCAACTTCATCAACGACGCCGGCGAAATCGCGGGCTTTGAGCGGGACGTGGGCGATGAGCTTTGCGTTCGTGCTGCCCTGACCTGCGAATGGGTCACCAACGAATGGGACAGCATCATCCCGAACCTGCAATCGGGCAACTATGACGTGATCATTGCGGGCATGAGCATCACGGACGAGCGGGAAGAAGTCATCGACTTCAGCCAGAACTACTTCCCCCCGGCAGCAAGCGCCTATGTGGCACTGGCGGCTGATGCGGATCTGAGCGGCGTCGTTTCGGCCCAGATCTCGACCATCCAGGCGGGCCATGTGGCGGAATCCGGTGCCACCCTGCTGGAATTCGCCACGCCCGATGAAACCGTCGCCGCCGTGCGCAACGGTGAAGCGGTTGCCGTCTTTGCCGACAAGGATTTCCTTGCGCCGATCGTGGCTGAATCGAATGGTGAGCTGATGTTCGTCGGCGAACCCGTTCAGCTGGGCGGCGGTGTGGGCCTTGGCCTGCGCGAAAGCGACACCGAGCTGAAGGCCAAGTTTGATGCCGCCATCCAGTCGATGAAGGATGACGGCTCGCTCAACGCGCTGATCGAAAAGCACTTCGGCCCGGAAACGGCCAAGTTCTGATAAGGTCAGGGGCGCAAGGGTAACCTTGCGCCCCGCCTGACATGTTCGCCGCTTGCGCCGACCCCAAAGCGATTGAAGGCCTGACATGGCTGACGTGCTACCTGACCTCAGGCAAGCACCTTGATTTCTATGGGTCGTTCCTGACGGTCCTTCTTCTGTTGGCGATCACCGCGCCCACAGCCCTTGCCATGGGCTTTGCCGGGGCCACCGCTGCGCGGTCACGCTTCCTGCCGCTGTCGCTTTTGGGCAAAGGCTACGCCGCCATCGTGCGCGGTGTGCCTGACATCGTGTTTTTCCTGTTTTTCGTCATCGCGCTGGATCAGGGGATCGAGTGGATGAAGCATCAGGTTGTTTGCCCCGACTGGACCGAACCGGTCCGCCAAGGGCTTGAGTTCCGCGTCTGTCCGCAGGCCAAGGTGCCCCTCTCCTCCTCCTCGGCACTGTGGCATCAGGCCTACGGCTTCAGCCTTGCGGTCTTCACCTTCGCCATCGTCTTCGGTGCCTTCGCCGCCAATGTCCTTTACGGCGCGATGGGCGCGGTCCCGAAAGCGCAGCTTGAGACGGCTGAGGCGTACGGGATGAGCCACTCTCAGGTCTTTCGCCGCATCCTTGTGCCGCAGATGTGGGTCTATGCGCTGCCGGGGCTGTCAAACCTGTGGATGATCCTGATCAAGGCCACGCCCTTGCTGTTCCTTCTGGGCGTCAAGGACATCGTCTACTGGGCGCGGGAATTGGGTGGGTCCAAGACGCAGGCCTATGAATACCCGCACCCCGACTGGCGGCTCTGGTATTTCCTGGGCCTTCTGGTCTTCTACCTTTGCTTCACCAAGGTGTCTGAGGTTGTGCTGGCCCGCCTGTCGGCACGGCTGGCGCGTGGTCAGGCCACAGCGGGCGGCGAAGCCCTGCGGAAGGCCGGAGCATGAGCTGCTGGCAAACCGTGCAGGATTACGCCTTTCGCAGCATCGGCTTTGGCGAAAATCTGCTGCCGAGAACCGACTTTACCCTGTGCCAGCAGATCACGCTGATCGGGTCCGGGCTGATCTGGAACGTCTATTTCGGGGTCCTTGCGCTGGCCTTCGGGTTCTTCTTCGCCATTGCCGTGGCACTTGCCAAAGCCTCGCCTCGCGCGGTTCTGCGCAAACCGGCAGAATGGTTCGTTTTCCTGTTCCGCGGCTCGCCCCTCTTCATCCAGTTTTTCCTCGCCTATGAGACGCTGCAACTTCTTCCCAAGGCGGGGATCGACGTGCTGGGGATCACGGTGGAAACCGCCTGGACCACTCGCGCCTGGGCCGGGGCGCTATTTGTCCTTTTCCTCAACACCTCGGCCTATGCGGCCGAGATCTTCCACGGCGCGCTGAAATCCATCCCCAAAGGTGATCTTGAGGCGGCCGAGGCGTATGGCCTGACTGGCTGGCAAAAGTTCAGCCGCATCCAGTGGCCGACCATGCTGCGCCTGGCCTGGCCAGCCTATACGAATGAGGCGATCTTTCTCTTTCACGCCACCACTTTGGTCTTTTTCAGCGGCTTCCCGGCGTTCCGTCAGATGGGCGATGCCCTGTATTACGCGAACTATTTTGCCGACAAAACCTTCAACCCATTTGTCCCCTATCCCATTGTTGCCGCCTATTTCATCGCATTGACCCTGATCCTGACTTTTGTCTTCGGACTGGTGAACCGGCACCTCAACCGCCACCTGCCGTCGAACCAGAAAAGCAGAATCCGCTTGCGTCCGACGCTGATCCGATAGTAATCTCTAATTTGATCAAATTGCGCAGGTGCCACAACGGCCCGCGCCGGGGATCAAAAACAGGGGATGGGATCAAGGGCATGATCCATAACCCGCCTGCCGGGGCCTTGTGGCCTTGTGTGTGGGCGGCGTCGTGCCCGGCCTTCAACGACGATGATGATGAAAGACTATTTGCGAAAGCACCCGGACGTGCGGACCATCCGCGTGGCCGCTGTGGATCTGAACGGTCAGGCGCGGGGCAAACGTGTGCCTGCCCGCTTTGCCGACAAGATGGTATCGGACGGCACGCGGTTTCCGTTCTCGGTTCTCAACCTCGATATCTGGGGCGAGGATATCGACGACAGCCCACTGGTCTTTGAACAGGGCGACGCCGATGGCGTGCTGAAACCCACCGAACGCGGCTTCATGCCGATGCCCTGGCTTGAGGCGCCGACGGCGCTGTTGCCGATCTGGATGTTCCGCGAAAACGGCCAGCCCTATGACGGCGACCCGCGCCATGCCTTGCGGGCCGTGGTCGACCGCTACAAGGCCCGTGGCCTGACGCCCGTCTGCGCGATGGAGCTGGAGTTTTTCCTGATCGACGATTCCGGCAAGACGATGCAGGTGCCTGCCAGCCCCCGTAGCGGCAAGCGGCGGAAAGCGGCGGAAACCCTGTCGATCCGCGCGCTGGATGCGTTCGATACCTTCTTTACCGACCTTTATGACGCCTGTGAGGCGATGGATATTCCCGCCGACACCACCACCTCGGAAACCGGGCTTGGCCAGTTCGAGGTCAACCTGATGCATTGCGACGATGCGCTGCGTGCCGCCGATGATGCCTGGCTTTTCAAGATGCTGGTCAAGGGTTTGGCGCGGCGGCATGGCTTTGCCGCCAGTTTCATGGCCAAACCCTATGCCGATTATTCGGGGTCGGGCCTGCACACGCATTTTTCGGTGTTGGACGAAAAGGGCGACAACATCTTTGACAGCGGCGGCCCGAAAGGCACCGCGCAACTGCGCCATGCGGTGGCGGGCTGCCTGTCGGCGATGCACGACTCCACGCTTCTCTTTGCGCCGCACTCCAACAGCTATGAACGGCTGGTCCCCGACAAGCACGCGCCCACCGCGATCAGCTGGGGCTATGAAAACCGCACCGCCGCGATCCGTATTCCTGCGGGCAGCGCCAGCGCCCGGCGGATCGAACATCGCGTGGCGGGGGGCGACGTGAACCCCTACCTGATGCTTGCCGCCATCCTTGGGGCTGCCCTTTGCGGCATCGAAGACGGGGTAGAGCCGCCACCCCCTGTGACCGGCAACGCCTATGCGATGGACCTGCCGCAGATCCCATCCTCTTGGGAGGCCGCGATCGAGGCGTTCGAACATTCCGACAGCCTCTATCGTTTTCTGCCAAAGGAGCTGATCCGCAATCTGGTGCAGACCAAGCGGCAGGAACTGCACTACATTGCCGAACTTTCGCCCGAAGAACGGGTTGAGCTGTATTTGGACACCGTCTGATCTTCAGACTTGCCGGCCCCCCTTGACCAAGGGGGGGCCGTGCGCCCACCTTCGATCCAGCCTTCACAACGGGATGCAGCCATGCAGATCGGCATTCTTCAGACTGGCGCTTCGCCTGACGCCCTGCGCGCTGACCACGGCGATTACCCGGACTTCTTTGAGCGCCTCTTGGCGGACAAAGGCCTGACCTTCCGCCGCTTCCATGTCGAAGCGATGGAGTTTCCGGCTGACGTGCATGATTGCGACGGCTGGCTGATCACCGGGTCGCGCCATGGCGCCTACGAAGATCACCCCTTCATCAAGCCGCTGGAGGATTTCATCCGCCGCGCCTACGGCGAACAGGTGCCGGTGGTGGGTGTCTGCTTTGGCCACCAGATCATTGCGCAGGCGATGGGTGGCAAGGTTGAACGGCATGACAAGGGCTGGTCCGTCGGCCCGACTGACTATGACTTTGACGGCGAAAAGCTGACGCTGAACGCCTGGCACCGCGATCAGGTGGTGAAGGTGCCCCCAGCGGCCAAGGTCGTGGCGACCAATGACTTTTGCGAAAATGCCGCCCTGCTTTATGATGACCGCATGTTCTCCGTGCAGGCGCACCCTGAGTTTCCGAACAGCTTTGTCGATGGGCTGATGGTCACCCGTGGCCCGGGCCTTGTGCCCGATGGCCTGATGGCCGCCGCGCGGCAACGGTTTGCCGATCCGCTCGACAGCCCCACGATGGCCGACCGTATCGCCCGCTTCTTTCTGAACCACCAAACCCGACCTGAAACATCTGGGGCCGAGAAGCTCCGCGCGTAAGAATGCGCGGGGGCCACCCCCCAAACAATGTGTGACATATGTCCAAATGGACCGACCAGCTGCCCCAGGCAGCGCGCGACTACATCGGCAACCGCCGGGTGGATGAAGTGGAATGCATCATCGGCGACATTGCCGGCGTGGCGCGGGGCAAGG
Organism: Rhodobacterales bacterium; assembly: GCA_038211355.1. Taxonomy (GTDB): domain Bacteria; phylum Pseudomonadota; class Alphaproteobacteria; order Rhodobacterales; family Rhodobacteraceae; genus Tabrizicola. The sequence continues at coordinate 16,235 of JBBQVR010000050.1, forward strand.
CGATGCCTGCTGCGAAATTCGGCAAGCAGACCAACTACTTCCTGCCGAACTCCATCTTCCTGCAGACGATTACCGGTGAATGGGCCGACAACCCGTTTGACGCCTTCACCGAACCGGACATGATCCTGGAACCCGACTGGTCCACCGCCACCGCCGCCCCCTGGACCGCGGATGTAACGTTGCAGGTCGTCCATGACGCCAAGGACCAGCAGGGCAACCCCATCGCCTTCAGCCCCCGCAACGTCCTGCGCCGGATCATGGAGCTTTACGCCGCCCAAGGCTGGCGCCCCGTCGTGGCCCCGGAGATGGAGTTTTTCCTGACCGCCCGCAACATTGACCCCAATCAGCCGATCATGCCGCCGATGGGCCGCAGTGGTCGGCGCGCGGCGGGCAAGCAGGCCTATTCGATGTCGGCCGTCGATGAATACGGCAAGGTCATCGACGACATCTACGATTTCGCCGAAGCTCAGGGGCTAGAGATTGACGGCATCCTGCAGGAAGGCGGGGCAGGGCAGATCGAACTCAACCTCGCCCACGGCGACCCGATCCGTCTGGCCGATGAGGTCTTCTTCTTCAAGCGCCTGATCCGTGAAGCGGCCCTGCGCCACGACTGTTTCGCCACCTTCATGGCGAAACCCATCGCGGGCGAGCCGGGGTCGGCGATGCACATCCACACCTCGGTCGTGGATACGAAGACCGGCAAGAACATCTTTGCTGGCCCGAAAGGCGTGGAAACCGAGGCGTTTCTGCATTTCATCGGCGGCTTGCAAAAGCACCTCGGCGCCGCGGTGGCACTTTTCGCGCCCTATGTGAACAGCTACCGCCGCTACGTCCCGGACTTTGCCGCCCCGATCAATCTGGAATGGGGTCGTGACAACCGCACCACCGGCCTGCGCGTGCCGATCAGCAGCCCCGCCGGGCGTCGCGTCGAAAACCGCTTGCCAGGCATGGATTGCAACCCCTACCTCGGCATCGCCTCCACCCTCGCCTGCGGGTATCTGGGGCTGATGAACAAGACCCAGTGCCGGCCAGAGTTTTCAGGCTCGGCCTATATCGACAGTGAAGATATCCCGGTGAACCTTGGCGATGCGCTGGATCTTCTGGATGAGGATCAGGCCCTGAAAGAGGTGATGGGACCGGAATTCGTCAAGGTTTATGACAGCGTAAAGCGCAATGAATACAAAGAGTTCTTGCAAGTCATCAGCCCTTGGGAACGCGAACACCTCCTCTTGAACGTCTGATGCGCCAAAAGCCATGCGCCTGAACCTTCTGCACGCCAATGACCGGCCGGGGGAATACCCGGCCAGCTACTACGCGGCCACCCGCACGCCGCTTGACCCGTTCCCGCGCCTGCACGGGGCGCAGACCGCAGATGTGGCCATTGTCGGGGCTGGCTACATGGGCCTGTCGGCGGCGCTGCATCTGGCGGAAAAAGGGTTCAGCGTTGTCGTGCTTGAGGCGCACCGCGTGGGGTTCGGGGCCTCAGGGCGCAACGGCGGGCAGGTCGGCTCGGGCCAGCGGCAGGATCAGGTCTGGATCGAAAAGGCGGTCGGCCGCGACCATGCCCACCGCCTGTGGGACATGGCCGAAGATGCCAAGACCCTCGTCCGCGACCTGATCGACCGCCACCGGATGCCCGTGACCTTTCGCCCCGGTGTGGCCCATGCCTGCTATTCCGAGGCCGAGGTGGCGGACACCCGCGCCGCTGCCGAAAAGCTGGCCCGCGACTACGGCTACTCCCAGACCGAGGTGCTGGACCGCCCCGCCATGCGCCACCTGATCGGGTCTGATCGCTTTGCCGGTGGCGCGGTTGACCGGGGGGCAGGGCATATCCACCCCCTCAACTTCGCCATCGGCCTTGCCAAGGCCGCCGCCACCGCAGGTGCCCGGATCCATGAGGAAAGTGAGGTCCTCCAGCTGACCCCAGGCGCCAAAGTCACCCTGCGCACGGCGGAAGGCGCGGTTACTGCCAACCATGTCCTCCTTGCCGGCAATGGCTATCTGGGCGGGCTAGAGCCGACCTACCCCTCGCGCGTCATGCCGATCAACAATTTCATCGTCGCGACCGAACCCCTGGGCAGCCGCGCGGCAGAGGTGCTGGCGGAACCCATCGCGGTCGCCGACAGTAACTTTGTCGTCAATTACTGGCGCCTGTCAGATGATAACCGTCTGCTGTTCGGCGGGGGCGAAAGCTATGGCTACCGCTTTCCCGACATCCTCAAGACGGTCCGCGCGCCGATGCTGAAGATCTACCCGCAGCTGGCCGATGTGAAGATTACCCATGCCTGGGGCGGCACCCTTGCCATCACGATGAACCGCATGCCCGCCTTGATGCGCCCGCATCCGAATGTGCTGGCCGGGTCGGCCTGTTCGGGCCACGGGGTTGCCCTGTCCACGTTGACGGGCAAGCTTATGGCCGAAACCATCGCTGGCGACGCATCGGGCTTTGACCTCTTGGCCAGTGTTCCCCAACTCCGCTTTCCCGGTGGTGCCGCCTTGCGCTGGCCGCTTCTGGTCATGGCAATGACCTGGTACGGGATGCGCGACCGGTTGGGCCTTTGAGCCGCGTCTGTGCGGGGGTTTCACACCCCCGGGGGCTGCACACGGCGCGTGATCTGGTATAGTCGGACCTATGTCGCTTCCGAACGGATTCCTTGATGACCTGCGCACGCGGGTGACCCTGTCCCAGATCGTGGGGAAAAAGGTCACCTGGGACATGCGCAAGTCCAACATGGCCAAGGGCGATTTCTGGGCGCCATGCCCGTTCCACCAGGAAAAATCCGCCAGTTTCCACGTCGATGACCGCAAGGGGTTTTACTATTGCTTCGGCTGCCATGCCAAAGGCGATGCCATCGGCTTCGTGAAGGAAACCGAAAACCTGTCATTCATCGAGGCCGTTGAGGTTCTGGCGCGCGAGGCGGGGATGACGGTGCCCGCGCGTGATCCGAAAGAGGCGGCCCAGGCTGACCGCCGCACCCAGCTGGTGCAGGTGATGGAAGAGGTGGTCAAGTTCTACCGCCTGCAGCTGAAAACCGCCGCGGGGGCCGAGGCGCGGCGCTATCTTGCCGAAAAGCGCCGCCTGTCTGAGGCCGCGCTGGAGCGGTGGGAGATCGGCTGGGCCGCCGATGCATTCCACGCCTTGCGCGATGCACTGGCGGCCAAGGGCGTCAGCCCCGAGCTGATGGTTGCAAGCGGCATGGTCGCCAAGTCGGACAACGGCCAGCTTTATGACCGGTTTCGCGGCCGGGTGATCTTTCCGATCCGCGATGGGCGGGGCCGGGCCATCAGCCTTGGTGGCCGTTCCCTTGACCCCAATGCGCAGGCCAAATACCTGAATGGCCCCGAGACAGAGCTGTTCGACAAAGGCCGCAACCTCTTCAACCAGCCTCGCGCGCGTGAGGCGGCGGGCAAGGGCAAGCCCCTGATCGTGGCCGAAGGCTACATGGACGTGATCGCGCTGTCCGAGGCCGGTTTTACCGCCGCCGTCGCCCCCCTAGGCACGGCCGTGACGGAAGAGCAGTTGCGGATGATCTGGCGGATTGGTGACGAACCCATCGTCGCGCTCGATGGCGACGCGGCGGGCCTGAAGGCCGCGCAGCGGGTGATCGACCTTGCCCTGCCGCTGCTGGAGGCGGGCAAGGCGCTGCGCTTTGCCGTCCTGCCGGGCGGGATGGACCCCGATGACCTTCTCAAGGCGCAGGGCACGCCGGCGATGCAGGGCATCCTCGACCGCGCCTTGCCGATGGTCCAGCTTTTGTGGCAACGCGAGACGGAAGGCCGCAGCTTCGACAGCCCCGAACGCCGCGCCGCGCTGGACAAGGTGTTGCGCGGGCATCTGGCGCGGATCACCGACCCCTCGATCCGCAGCCACTATGCAGATGAGATGAAGCGCCTGCGCCAGACCCTTTTCGGCGCGGCCCCCTATCGCCCGTTCCAGCCCGGACCTTACCGCCCCGGCCAACGCCGCTTTGCCCCGCCAGAGGGGGCCTTGGCGACCACCCGCTCATCCCTTCTGGCGCAGGCGCAGGGTCCGGTCACCGAAACCCTGCGTGAGGCGATGATCCTTGCCACCGTGATCCTGCACCCTGCCCTGATCCAGCGGTTTGAAACCGCGCTGGAACGGCTGGACCTGACCGACGACGATCACGAAACCCTGCGCCGCCTGATCCTGACCCATGGCGATGCGCCCGATCTGATGGCCCGGCTGCGCGATGCAGCGCCCGCTGCCCTTGACGCGCTGATGCAGCGCCCCCATGTCGCCATAGCGCCAACAGTGCGCAACCCCCAGGACCATGACCTTGCCACGCTGTGCCTGGCCGAGGAATTGGCCAAACTGGACGCCTGGCGCGGGGCCCGGCGTGAGATCGAGGAGGCTGTCGAAGACATGATCGGTCTGCCGGACGAAGGCCTGACCTGGCGCCTGACCAAGGTGACCGAGGCACTGCACCAGTCCGACCGCACCGGCCCGGCTGAGACCACCGATCTGGGCGAAGACCGGGCCGCCCTGTCAAAACATCTTCAATCCCTCATCGATAGCCAGGTCTGGGTGAAGAAAAACCACTGATTCGGCCTTTCCCCCAGTCTGATTCGGGTTATTGATTCGACAGCCAAGATTCGATTCGCCACTCGATTCGCGCCCACGACTTTCTCAGGAGCACCCATGGCCCTCAAAGACGCCGACGACGCCAAGCCCGACGCTGACGAACAGGACGTCTCGCTTGATATGAGCCAGGCTGCCGTCAAGAAGATGATCGCCGACGCGAAAGAGCGGGGTTACATCACCTATGACCAGCTGAACACGGTTTTGCCGCCCGAACAGGTGTCGTCGGAACAGATCGAAGACGTGATGTCGATGCTGTCCGAAATGGGCATCAATATCATCGAAGACGATGAGGCCGAAGAGGGTGCCGAACCGGTCGGCGAACTGGTTGAGGTCTCGACCAGCCGCGAAGTGGCCGTCGCAGGCACTTCGGCCGAGGCGCTGGACCGCACGGATGACCCGGTCCGCATGTATCTGCGTGAGATGGGCAGCGTTGAGCTTCTCAGCCGTGAGGGCGAGATTGCCATCGCCAAGCGGATCGAGGCCGGCCGCAACACGATGATCGCGGGGCTTTGTGAAAGCCCGCTGACGTTCCAGGCCATCATCATCTGGCGTGACGAACTTCTGTCCGAAGACATCCTTCTGCGCGACGTGATCGACCTTGAGGCCACCTTTGGCCGCAGCCTTGATGGCGAAGAGGATATGGAAGGCGCAGCACTGGAAGAGGTGGACGTTGACGCCGCCCCACGTCGCGCCGGTGGTGCCGCCGAGCCAGAGCTTGACGCCGATGGCAACCCCTTGGCCCGCGAAGTCGACGAAGATGAGGATGACGAAACCGCCAACATGTCGCTGGCCGCAATGGAAGCTGCGCTGAAGCCGCGCGTCCTTGAAACGCTGGACCTGATCGCGCGTGACTATGCCAAGCTGGCCGACATGCAGGACCTGCGGATGAATGCAGCCCTGTCCAAGGCCAAGCAGTTTTCCACCGCCGAAGAGGCTGCGTATCAGAAGCTGCGCTCGGAAATCGTGCTGTTCGTCAATGAGCTGCACCTGAACAACAGCCGTATCGAAGCGCTGATCGACCAGCTTTACGGCATCAACCGCAAGATCATGTCGATCAACTCTTCCATGGTGAAACTGGCCGATGCCGCGCGGATCAACCGCCGCGAGTTCATCGACGAATACCAGGGATATGAGCTTGATCCGACCTGGCTTGACCGGATGGCCAAGAAATCCGGGCGTGGCTGGCTGGCGCTGATCGAAAAGTCGCGCGACGCGATTGAAGACCTGCGCGCCGAAATGGCGACCGTGGGCCAATATGTCGGCGTCGACATCAGCGAATTCCGCCGGATCGTGAACCAGGTTCAGAAGGGCGAGAAAGAAGCGCGGCAAGCCAAGAAGGAAATGGTCGAAGCCAACCTGCGCCTCGTCATCTCCATCGCCAAGAAATACACCAACCGCGGCCTGCAATTCCTTGATCTCATTCAGGAAGGCAACATTGGCCTGATGAAGGCCGTCGACAAATTCGAATACCGCCGCGGCTACAAGTTCTCCACCTACGCGACATGGTGGATCCGTCAGGCGATCACCCGCTCCATCGCCGATCAGGCCCGCACCATCCGTATCCCGGTCCACATGATCGAGACGATCAACAAGCTCGTGCGTACCGGCCGCCAGATGCTGCACGAAATCGGCCGCGAACCGACGCCCGAGGAACTTGCCGAAAAGCTCCAGATGCCGCTGGAAAAGGTCCGCAAGGTGATGAAGATCGCCAAGGAACCCATCAGCCTTGAAACCCCGATCGGCGATGAAGAAGACAGCCAGCTTGGCGACTTCATCGAAGACAAGAACGCGATCCTGCCACTGGACAGCGCCATTCAGGAAAACCTCAAGGAAACCACGACCCG
>JBBQVR010000051.1:0-22424 GCA_038211355.1 Rhodobacterales bacterium
GGCGCGCTCTGGTGTCGGTCACGCGGCAGGGGTCCAGCCCGCGCCGATGACGGCGCGATCCCCCCGCTGCCAGCGCAGCAGATCGTAAAGATCAAGGACAATGCACAGGCAGACCAGCGTCACGAAGACGATGGCAAAGCCGAATCCCGCCGCTGTCTTGTCCGGCATCAGAGCCCCCGTCAGCAAAAGCACCAGCATCGGGACGAAGGTCACAAGATGCGCAAGGCCCATCTGCCGCGTCAGCCCGCCCGCAACCCCGGCAAAGGCCAGCAAAAGCGGCCCGCTTGCGACATAGCCAAGCAGCACCACCCGCGCTGCCTCCCAGGTCAAGAACACCGGGGCGGCCAGAAAAGCGGCGTTCAGCACTGTCAGCCACAGCTTCACCCAAGCAGGCATCGCCATCCATGACCGGCCGATCCGCCGCCAGTGGTCGCCTGCCGTCCGGCCTGCGCGGTGCATGCCCAGAAGAAAGGCCTGCGCCGCCCCCATCCCGGCCACCCCGACCGCCACCAACCCGGCCAAAGCCGTGCCCGCGGGCGTCGTGATCCAGACCCCGGTCGCAACCAGTCCCAGCGTTGCCAGCCACCACAGCATGTCCCCGGCCACGAACCACAACACCTCGGCCGCCACCGGAACCGGGCGGCGCGCGGCCAGCAAGAGGTGCCCGCCGTTCAACAAAAGTCCAAGCCCAAGCCAGACGATCACCGGGGGTGGCACCTGGCCCAGCCATCCCGCTACGGCACCGGGTGCCCCCATGAAAAGTGCCCCGAAGCCAAGGCAGCTTGCTGCGTTCAGGCGAAGGACATAGGCAAGGCTGGTCATTGGTTGCTTCCATGTTGTAAACCTAATTGACGACCTGAAGGGCCACCGCAAAGATGTCAACTACGTTGCCAATATCTCTCGACACCGCGCCCATAGCCGAACCGCTCACGGTCTTGCTGGAATCCGCCACCCGGACCGTCCTGCGCAGCCTGACGGCACGGCTGGCGGCCTGCGGATACGACGGCGTGGCCCCGTCGCATCTGGTTCTGTTCGGGAACCTCGATTGCGGCACCACCCATGCCGCACGGATCGCGCAGCGGATGGGCGTGTCCCGGCAGGCGATCTCGAAGACCTTGCGCGAATTGCAGGACCTGGGTCTTGTGCGACTGGCCGACGATCCCGATCGGGGCAATCAGAAGCTGGTGATCTTGACGGATCTTGGCATGCAGCTGGCCCGGACCGCGCGCCGCGAACTTGCCGCGATTGAGGCCGCGCTGGCCGCCGACCTTGGCCCCGACGCGGTCGTGACCCTGCGCCGCGTGCTGGCCCGGGCCGGGGCCGGCCCGGGCGACGCGCCTACCCTCTGAAGCCCGGGGCTTGCGGACTGAAGGGCAGGTTGCCCGCAAAGCGGGCGTCTTTCCGCACCAGCGGCGGGCGTCGCAGGCAAGGCGGGGGTTGCAGGGTCGCACTCGCAGAAGGCCGGTTCCCCTGCGCCACACCTTATGCTCTAACGGCGGAAACAATCCCAGGGATGGGCATGCCCGATCGCAGCGAAAGTGACAGTCGAAAACTTCTGCGCCGATTGCGCGACACCCTTGCCGTGCCCGGCGCGGGGCAGGACCGGCTTGACCAGATCACCCACCTTATCGCCGACAGCATGAGGACCGAGGTCTGCTCGATCTACCTTTTCCGCGACGCTGAGACGCTGGAACTGTGCGCGACTGAGGGGCTGAACAAGGCTGCCGTCCACAAGACCCGGATGAAGTTGGGCGAAGGTCTTGTTGGCCGCGTGGCCCGCAATGGCCAGCCGATCAACACCGCCGATGCGCCGGGTGAAAAAGGGTTCCGCTACATGCCGGAAACGGGGGAGGAGCTGTTCTCCTCGTTCCTTGGCGTGCCGATTCAGCGGGTGGGCGAAAAGCTGGGCGTTCTGGTCGTGCAATCCAAGACCGCCCGTCAGTTTTCCGAAGATGACATCTATGCCCTCGACGTCGTCGCCATGGTTCTGGCCGAGATGACGGAACTTGGTGCCTTCACCAGTGACGAAGACGGGATGCGCGCGCTGCACAAGCAACCGGTGATGCTGCGCGGCACCTCTGGGCAAGAGGGCGCGGCTGAGGGCCGGGTCTGGCTGCATGAGCCCCGCGTCGTGATCACCAACCCCGTCGCCGACGACCCCCTGACCGAGATTGACCGCATCCGCGAAGCGGTGGGCCAGTTGCGCGTGTCGGTTGATGACCTGCTGTCGGCCGTAAGCCTCGACAAGGACCAAAAGGCGGTGCTGGAGGCGTACCGGATGTTTGCCCATTCCCGCGGCTGGCTGCGCCGGATGGAGGAAGACATCATGCGCGGCCTTTCGGCTGAGGCTGCGGTGGAAAAGGAACAGTCCGCCACCCGCAACCGGCTGGAACAGGTGCCGGACGCCTACCTGCGCGAACGGCTGTCCGACCTTGATGACCTGTCAAACCGCCTGCTCCGCATCCTGACCGGTCAGGGCCGCGACACCGGCGCGGAAATGCCGGAAAATCCGGTGCTTGTCGCCCGCAACATCGGCCCGGCGGAACTGCTGGAGTATGGCCGCAAGCTGAAAGGCGTGGTGCTGGACGAAGGCAGCGTCGGCAGCCACGCGGCAATCGTGGCGCGCGCGCTGGCGATCCCCTTGGTCATCAACACCGACCGCATCACCGCCGAGGCGCTGAACGGCGATGCCATTCTGGTCGATGGCGATCAGGGCATTGTCCACCTCCGCCCCGAGGAAACCGTTGCCCGCGCCTTTCGTGACAAGATCGCCATGCAGGCCGAGGCGCAGAAGCGCTATGCGTCCTTGCGCGGCCTGCCTGCGACGGCCAGATGCGGCACGACCATCGCCTTGCACATGAACGCAGGTCTGATGGCCGACCTGCCCAGCCTTGAAGGCTCTGGCGCCGAAGGGGTGGGCCTCTTTCGCACCGAGTTGCAGTTTCTGGTGCGGTCAAAGATGCCGCAACGGGCCGAACTTGCGCGCCTTTATGCCCGGGTGATGGACGCGGCCAAAGGCAAGCGCGTCGCCTTCCGCACCCTTGATATCGGGTCTGACAAGGTACTGCCCTACATGAAGCCGCAGGATGAACCCAACCCCGCGATGGGCTGGCGCGCGGTGCGGGTGGGCCTCGATAAGCCGGGCGTGTTGCGGATGCAGTTGCAGGCCCTGATCCGCGCCGCGAACGGCCGCCCCCTGACCATCATGTTCCCCCTCATCACCGAGATGAGCGAGTTTCAGCAGGCCCGGAGCCATGCTCTGCGCGAACTTCACCGTGAGAAATCGCTGGGCCACGCGGTCCCGGAACGGGTTGAAATCGGCGCGATGATGGAGACGCCCTCGCTTGCTTACGCGTCCAAGGCGTTCTTTGAGCTGACGGATTTCATCAGCGTCGGCGGCAATGACCTGAAACAGTTCTTCTTCGCCGCCGACCGCGAAAATGAACTGGTCCGCCGCCGCTATGACACGCTGAACCTGTCGTTTCTGGGGTTCCTGGAACAGATCGTGGCCCGCTGCGCCGAGACGGACACGCCCCTTTCCTTCTGCGGCGAAGACGCCGGCCGCCCGATCGAGGCGCTGGCGCTGGCCGCCATCGGGTTCCGGTCCCTGTCGATGCGCCCGGCCTCGGTCGGCCCGGTCAAGGCGCTGCTGCGCCGGGTGAACCTGGACGAAGCCCGCGCCGTGATCGACCGCGCTCGCGCGGAAGGTGCGGAAAGCGCACGGCCCCTGCTAATGGACTGGCTGGCCACCCAAAGCCCGGCTTAAGGCGGGTCAGCCAACCAGACCGGCGGTGACCATACTGGACAAAAGCCTCCTGACGTCCTGTTCAAGCTGGGCGCGGTCAGCCTGCGGGAACGCTTCGGCCAGCAGGTCCACAACCTCATCCGCTGTAGCGGAGACCTCCAGCAGATCCCAGATGACCGCGGCCAGCGGGTCCATCCGGTGGATCGCGCGGCCTTCGGGATCAGCGAGGTAAAGCGCGTCACCGATGACCCTTGCCACCGCCCCGGGGCGCTGCGCGAGCGGGGCCCCTGCGCCGGGCCAGGACCGGACGGTTGCGAAATCCGCCAGGCGAAAGCGCACCGGTGGGGGAAAGACGTCCGTGGCATCCGGCCAATGCACGAACCCCGCCTGCAGGCAGGCCACCGCATCGTCCAGATCGGCATAGGTCAGCCGCCAGACGGGCAGCGTCGGCAGCGTCGCGGCCATCACATCAAGGATATCGCCAGAATGCCGGTCGCGGGTGAAATGCTGGTGCAAAAGCGCATCCATCGCCGCATCGGGCGGCACAGGCTCCAGCCGCGCGGGCAATGGGTCATCCCGGCGATCCAGGATGACAAAAGCGCCAACCGGCAGACTGTCGCCCCAAACCGGGGCTTCGGGCAGGCAAAGGTATTTGTATTGCCGGTTCTCGGGCCCCGGAACCGCCGCCGCCCAGTCGCGGAAAGCCTGTGGCAGGGTTGCTGGCAAGGGCAGGCGTAGCCGCGGCGCGATGCCCATCGACTGGACCAGCGCCACCTTGCCGCCCGGGAACCGGATCGACAGCACATCATCGCTGAACACCGGATTCCCCGCCCGCGACAAGGCCGCCGACAAGGTGCTTTTGCCCGCGCGCCGCACATTCGGAAAGACGACGATCCGGCCCGCCAGAACAACCCCCGCCGCATGCAGGCAGATGATCCGGTCATCTTCCAATGGCAGGGCCATGGCGATGGCGGCAATGACGTCGCAGACCGCATTCACCGGGTCGAGCGTCTGAGGCGGGCGGTCTTCGACATGGCTTTGGCAAAGATAGCGCGGGCTGTCCGCCTCGGCGCTGACTGAAAAGAACGGTTGCGTGGCAGGGTCGGCGGGGCTTGTGTGCTGCGGCCAGCCCGGGGCCGTCCGCGCCAGAAGCGGCAACAACGCCTCGGCACCGTTCAGGCGCAGGGGGGCAGCAAGACCCCTGAAATGCACATCCAGCGCCATCGGTTCAGCCCATGCGGTCCCTCTGGCACCGCGAACAGCGCCAGAGGGGGCTTGCAGGATAAGGGTTACGGGTTGGTGGTGGCGGCGGCGGCGTCGCTGCAGCCGGCATCATTGTCCGTCGGGCCCGAGCAGGTGCTGGGCGAGGTTGGCGAGCTGTTGTTCGACGGCGTGCTGGCCGCCGACTGCGGCGAGGGGCCGCTGCTGCCGCTGCTGCCGCTGCTACCGCTGCTACCGCTGTTGCCGCTGTTGCCGCTGCTACCGCTGTTGCCGCCGGACCCGCTGGCTCCGCTGGCGCGGGCCACGCTCAGCGTGGTCATGGCAGGTGCCACATAGGCCGCAAGGGCAAGGGCGCCGATGCGGGCCAGCGCCCGGCGGCGCGAGGTGATCAGGCTGTCAGAAGTGCTCATCGTTTGTGTCCTTTCAGTTTCCGCGGTGCCAGTTTGTGGCGTCCGTCCCGTTCAGGTGGGGCAGAGACTGCGGCACGATTCGGCCACCGGCCAGTCATCAAAGGTTTAAATCGCTGTCATAAACCGAAGGTATAAGCGGAGTTCCGACCGCTCGCGTCAAAAGAGATCGGCATAGACCCGCCGCAACTCGGCCTTCTGGACCTTGCCCATGGCATTGCGCGGCAATTCGGTCAGGACCAGCACGCGTTTCGGAATCTTGAACCCCGCCAGCCGGTCGCGCAGACCGGCGCGGATCGCCTCAGGGTCAACCGGGCCAACAACGCAGGCCACGACCGCCTCGCCGAAATCGGGATGCGGCACGCCGATCACGGCCGAGGCTGCGACCCCCGGCAGATCGTCAATCGCAGCCTCGACCTCAGCCGGATAGACGTTGAGGCCGCCGGTAATCACCAGATCCTTGGCCCGGCCCAGGATTGACAGATACCCGTCCGCGTCAAAGGCCCCAAGGTCGCCAGTCACAAACCAGCCATCCCGAAACTCTCTTGCCGTCTGCTCTGGCATCCGCCAGTAGCCGTCAAAGACGTTCGGCCCCTTGACCTCGATCGCTCCCGCCTCACCCACAGGCACCACACCCTGCGGGCCGCTGATCCGCACGGAAACCCCCGGCAAAGGCAGCCCCACCGTCCCCGCCCGCCGGTCGCCGTCATAGGGATTTGAGGTGATCATGTTCGTCTCGGTCATCCCGTAGCGTTCCAGGATCACCTGCCCGGTCCTGTCGCGCCATTCGGCATGGGTCGCCGGGGACAAGGGGGCCGAGCCGCTGATGAACAGCCGGATATGGGCGCAGGCCGCAGGGGTCAGACGTGGATCGGCCAGAAGGCGGGAATAGAAGGTTGGCACCCCCATCATGACCGTGGCCCCCGGCAGCGCCGCCAGCACCGCATCAGGCGAAAAGCTGGGCTGAAAGATCATCGACGCGCCGGAATAAAGCACGCAGTTCGTCGCCACGAAAAGGCCGTGCGTATGAAACACCGGCAGCACATGCAGCAGCACATCACCTTGCGTGAACCGCCACAGCCCGACCAGCGCCTCGGCGTTGGAGGCAAGGTTTTCACGGCTGAGACACACGCCCTTGGACCGCCCCGTCGTGCCCGAAGTATAGAGGATCGCCGCCAGATCATCCGGCGCGGTGACAGGGTCGACATAGGCAGACGACGCTTGAGACGCCATCGCAACAAACGCCTCCAAGCCTATGGCTTTCTTGCATTTATCAGCAATTTGCCTTGCGCGCCCAGCGTCCACCAAGGCCAATGCCGGTTCGGCATCGGTCAGGAAATGCAACGTTTCGGCCACGGTGTAGCCGGGGTTCACCGGCAGGAACACCACACCTGTGCGCAAGCAGGCAAGGTAAAGCGCCAGCACCGCCTCGCATTTTTCCACCTGACACAGCAGCCTGTCACCCTTGACCAGCCCAAGGGCCACAAGCGCATTGGCCATCCGCCCCGTCTCGGCCAGAAGGTCGCAATAGGTCACCGGGCTTTCGCCCTGCAACCAGACGCGCCCCGGCGTTGCAGCGCCAGCTTTCAGCTTTGCAATGACATCCATGCCCACGCCGTGCCCTCCGCCCATGCCCTTGCGGGCATTTATGCGCAGCGCGGGGTGGGCTGCAACCTTAGGCTTGGGTGATTTTCGGCGGCTCCACCGCGCGGGCGAAGGCGGTCAGCACAGGTTCCGCGCCATGCACCTCGGCCAGGCGCAGCAGGGCAAAGCGGATGCGCGCCACCTCGCGGTAATAGTGCAGGAAGGCCACGTTCAGCGCAGCCCCGGTCACCGCGCCCAGTACCGGCACGGCCTGGGCTGCCAGCTTCTGGCCCAGGACCGCCGCCAGCCTTGGCGCGACCGTCGCGATCAGGTTTTTCACCGCCGTTCCGGTGACCGTCAGCCGCGCGGTCACAAACGAGGTATTCACCCCGTCATCCGTCGAAAGCGGGCTGCCCGCGCCAAAGACCCGCAGACATTCCGCCTGAACCCACGGCTCTTCGGGGTCCAGCCCCACCTCAACCGCTGCGGCGCGGATCGTGTTCAGGATCAGCGTCACCGTCACCGGCAGCTCGGCAAGCGAGGTCGCAATCCCCCCAGCCCCCCCAGCCGCACCCGAGGCCATGACCGCCATCATCGGCCCGCGTTCCCCCATGTCGGGCGCGCGACCAGCAAGGCCATAAGACGCCTCCAGCGCGCGGGCGACTGTGCGCTCGATCTGATCGCGCAGCGCAACGGGGACAAGCGAGATCTGGCTTTCCAGCGACCCGCCCAGCTTGTTCACCAGCCGCATCAGCGGCCCATTGGCCCGACGATAGCGAAGGGCCAGCGCGGTGATCGCATCCGAGGGGTCGTCAGCACGGGCAAGTGGGGGCATGATCTGATCCATGCAGGGAATATGGCCCCCCAGCGCCCCGGCGCAATGGCCCTCAGGTCGCTTTCGTCACCGGACCTGCCACGCCAGCCCAGGCACCCGCCTTCAGCGCAAGTCCCAGCACCCGGTCGGGGTTGGTGGGCGGCGGCATTTCCACCCCCACCAGCTTGCGAAAGCCAAAGCGCCCGTAATAGGGCACATCGCCGACCAGAAGCACCCTCTCCCAGCCCAGACGCCGGGCCTCGGCCAGGCTTTCGGTGATCAAAAGCGCGCCCAACCCCTCACCCTGCCGGGTGGGGTGGACGGCAATGGGGCCCAAAAGCAGCACATCGTCCTCACCGATCAGCGCGGGCCAGTGGCGGATAACGGCGGCCAGCGTGCCGTCATCATCCCGCAAGGTCAGGCACAAAGGCGCGACCGTTGGCACCCCATCGCGCAAACGGTAGGACGACAGCGCCGTGCGCCCCGGCGCAAAGCACAGGTCATAAAGGGCCTCGACCTCCCACCAGTCGGCCTCGGTCTCTTCTTCCAGCCGATACACCTGCACCCGCCCCCGAATCTGCTTGAAAGGGGCCGTAACATGCCACCATGTCAGGATCAAATCGCGAAAGGCTGCCCCGATGTTCTACCGCCCCGCCGATGGCCATGGCCTGCCCCACAGCCCGTTTTCGGCTATCGTTTCACCCCGGCCGATCGGCTGGATTTCCACGCGCGCAGGCACGGGTGACAATCTAGCCCCCTATTCTTTCTTCAACGCAGTCGGCTACCACCCGCCGCAAGTGATGTTTGCGGGCGATCTGCGTGACAGCATGGCAAACGCGGTGGAAAGCGGGGTCTTTGCAGTCAACGTCGTACAGGCGTCAGCGCTGCAGGCGATGAACGCCACGTCGGCCCGCTTCCCCCGCGGCACGGATGAGTTCTTGCAGGCAGGCGTCGCAAAGGCCGAATGCATCGCCATCGACTGCCCGCGTGTGGCCGATGCGCCCGCAACCTTGGAATGCCGGGTGATCAAGATGGTCGACCTTCTGGGCGAGGAGCGGATGATCCTGGGCGAGGTGGTCGGCATCCACCTGCGCGACGATTGCCTGATCAACGGTCGTTTTGACGTGACCCACTACCAACCCGCCGCGCGGTTGGGCTACAGCGACTATACCCTGGTCAAGGACCTGACAACGCTGCGCCGTCCGTGACGGTGCCAGTGGCTGGCCCTGCCAACGGCCCGGTCAGCGGGCGCCTGTCCCCTAAGCCGGGCCCAACCCGGCCGCGGTGACAAGCGCGTCAACCATCACCCCGGCGGCCGCATCAAACACACCCGAGGCCGGGGCTTCGGTGATCAACAGATCAACCGATCCGGCGCAAAGCTCGGCCAGAAGCACCGCAAATTCCCGCGCCATGGCTTTGCCTGCCTGCGCCTTCTTGAACGCGATGACACGCTGCCTGCGGCCCGGCAGATCAAAGGTCGTCGACGTCACCCGACCGTTTGCCATGGTGATTCGCAGCGACCGGTCCCGCCCCGCGACAACCACCTCGCAGGTGTCACGCACCACGCTTAGCCGTTGCAGGATCAAGGCGTGCCGCATGGCAACGGGGGCATCACCTGGAAGATGCTCAACCCCGAACCGGCGCAGCAGGGCTGCTGACAGGTTGGCGGCCGCAGGGTCTGGTGCTGCCTGCGTCGCTGGCAGGGTGTGCTGTGGAAGGGTGGACGCCTCGGCGCTGGTGTTCGCGACTGCGATGGCGTCGGGCTGATGATACACCGTGCGGCCGTCGGCAAAGCCTTGCAACAGCAGGATATTCGTATCGTCCGGCTGGGTTGTGGGCGTCCCCTCTGTCACCGGCTCTGGACGCACGGCCACCGCAGCCACACCAACCGGCCCCCCGACAAGGGTAGAGGCAGACCTGAAACGCTGAAGCATGTCTTTCATATTCACGGGCGCAGTCCTTCTGGAAGGTGGCAAGCCGCAGATCACTCCGGCCAAGGTCACTCGCACCACAGGCAAACGGAGGAAGCGCTGCCTTATTCCGTCACAACACGATTTTTACGCAAAATACAGTCAACGGTTGAGTGGACCGTCCCGATCAGGCGCAAGTGAGGGGATATTGCGGCGAAACAGTGTTGCGGGTCATGTTGTGGGCAAGCGGGCACACTGATACGGGCCTGCACGGCGTAAGGGGCACACGGGGTACGACCGGCCCTGACGCTGGGCAAGAGTCATGAATTCATGAAGAAAGCCATGCAAACAGTTGAAATCAAATGCGGATAACTTGAAATCTGCCAAGCCGAAAACAAACGCCCCCCGGTCGGAACCGGGGGGCGCAGCGTTTCGTCGTCCTGCCTTAGCGGTAGGGGTAGCCTGCCTTGGTCATCGTGTCGGCGTACTTCTTGAACGCTTCAACCACCCGGGCCGACCGTGGCGAAGAGGCGGCAACCTCATCCCAGAAGCCGTTGGAATCAGCCAGAACTTGCGCCCACTCTTCATCGGGAAGCGAGGTCAGCTCCATCTTCTCGCCCTCGACGCGCAGCTTGGCCTCACCGCCCCAATACCACACGTTGCGATAGTAATGCGACTGGTCGATGGTGATCTTGAACAGCTCTTGCAGGTGCGGCGGCACCTTTGCCCAGCTTGCGGTGTTGGCAAAGTAGCTGCCAAACCATGCACCCGTGACCGAGTTTGACAGGGCGTATTTGCACACGTCAGCCCAGCCCACCTCATAGGCTTCGGTAAAGCCGCACCATGCCACGCCGTCAATCTCGCCGGTCTGCATGGCCACTTCGACGTTGTCCCACGGGATCGTCACGGGGATCAGGCCATATTTCGCCAGGAACTTGCCCGCCGTCGGCACCCCGAACACCCGCAGGCCCTGCATGTCGGCAAGGGACCGGATCGGCTTGTCCACAGTGAAGATGTGCAGCGGGTCCCAGGCGCCGGCGGACAGCCAGGTCACGCCTTCAACCTCGGAGTAGGCCTCTTCCCAGATTTCCTTCAGGCCGTAGTATTGAAACAAGGACGCCACATCGAGGCTGTAGCGGGTGGCAAAGGGGAAGTATCCGCCAAAGACCGAGATATCGACCGGCGAGGCCATCGTCGCCTCATCCGACTGCACCGCGTCCAGCGTGCCGTTCTGCAGCGCGCGGAACAGGTCGGCGGTGGGGACAAGCTGGTCGGCGTAATAGAGTTCGATTTCCATCTCGCCGTTCGCCGCGGCGTTGAAGGCGTCGATCTGCGGCTTGATCACATGCGCGCCAAGGGGGGCACCGGAATAGGTCTGCAGGCGCCACTTGATCGGCGCGCTTTGGGCGTTGACGTAAGGGGCGGCCAGCGTGGCGCCGGCAACGGCCCCGGCCCCCACAATCGACTGCCGCATAAAGTTGCGGCGGCTGGCAAGGATCGCCTCAGACGGGCTTTGCGGCTTTGGGCCAAGCGGATTCTTCGGATCTGTCAACTGCGTCTCTCCTGTCGTTATGGGCCGCTTTGGGCCCGGTTGGGTGGCAAAACTTCAGCCTCTGACATGCACCATCTGTTCGGGCAGCCAGAGGGCGATCTGCGGGAACAACATCAACAGCACGATGGTCAGCGCCATGATTGCGGCAAACGGCCAGCTTGACCGGTAAATCTCGCCCAGGGTGAAATCCTTTGGCGCAAGGGACCGCATCAGGAACAGGTTATAGCCGAAGGGCGGCGTTATGTAGGCGATCTGGCAGGTGATCGTGTATAGAATACCATACCAGATCAACTGGTTGTCAAACCCAAGGTCCAGCGTTCCCACCAACGGGATGTAAAGTGGTGCCACGATGATCAGCATCGCGGTGTCATCAAGGAACATGCCCAGGATCAGAAAGCTGAGCTGCATCATGATGATGATCATCCAGGGGCTAAGCTCCCACTGGGAGATGAACAGCGATTCAATCGCCTTGACCGCACCCAGGCCATCAAAGATCGCGCCAAAGGCCAGGGCGGCCAGGATCAGCCACATGAACATGCACGACACGTTCAGCGTCTTCATGGATGTCTCGCGGATCAGCCGCCAGGAAAACCGCCCCTTCAGCGCCGCCGCCAAGGTGGCTGATGTCGCGCCCACGGCAGAGCTTTCCACCAGACTGGTGATGCCAAAGACGAAAAGCCCGGTCATGAAGAAGAAGATCGCAAAGGGGATCAGCCCCGCCTTGGCCAGCGCCAGCTTTTCGCGGAAGGGCATGTTCAGCTCTTCCTCGGGCACGGCAGGCGCAAGGGCCGGGTTCAGCTTGGCGCGGGTGTAGATGTAGGCAATGAACATCGCCGCCATCAGCAAGCCCGGCATGATGCCCGCAAACCACAGCTGCGACACCGGCTGCCGCGCGATCATGCCATAAAGGACCAGCACCACCGACGGCGGGATCAGGATGCCCAGCGACGAGCCCCCCTGCACCACGCCCGAGATCAGCACCTTGTCATAGCCCCGGCGGATCATCTCGGGCAGGGCAATCGTGGCGCCGATGGCCATGCCTGCCACCGACAGCCCGTTCATCGCCGAGATGATGACCATCAGCAGGATCGTCCCGATGGCAAGGCCACCAGGGATGCGGCCGAACCAGACATGCAGCATCTTGTAAAGGTCTTCGGCAATCCCGGATTCCGCCAGGATATATCCCATGTAGATGAACATCGGCAGCGTCATCATGGCGTACCAGTTGAACAGCTTGAACACCTGACTGTAGGGCAGTTCAATCGCGCCGTTGCCATACAGCAGCAGCGCCGCCCCGGATGCGACAAAGCCAATCGCGGCAAAGACCCGCTGACCGGTGATCAGCAAAAGCGCCATGGATGCGAACATCAGCAGAGCGATCATTTCATACGACATCAGATCGTCTCTCCGCGCAGGGTGGCAATGTGCTTGAACACAAGGGACAGCGCCTGCATCAGCATCAGCACAAGGCACAGCGTGAGCAGCGCCTTGATCGGGATGACGGACGGGTTCCACATCGAAAACCGCCGCTCG
This sequence comes from Rhodobacterales bacterium, assembly GCA_038211355.1. GTDB lineage: Bacteria > Pseudomonadota > Alphaproteobacteria > Rhodobacterales > Rhodobacteraceae > Tabrizicola. Next base: position 12,767 of record JBBQVR010000051.1, read on the forward strand.
CCAGTTTCAATTGCATAGGTCAGGGAGGAAATGCTGCCGACCAGCATGACGCCAAGATAGAATATCAGGCAGCCGACGGTGAACAGGTCCAGCTTGGCCTTGCCCCGGTCCGACAGGTTGGCATACCACAGGTCCATGCGCACATGTTCGTTGTTTTTCAAGGTGATGGGTCCGCCCATGAAGTAATAGGCGGCAAGGGTGAACTGGGTGAACTCAATCGCCCAGTGGATCGGGATGTTCAGCACGTTCCGCGTGACCGCATCCAGGATCAGCGTGGCGCCCATGACAAAGATCAGCGAGGCGGCAAGGTAGCCGACATAATCAGAAATCCGGTCGATCAGCCGGACATAGCCCTTGATCAGCTGCGGCATCGTGCGCTTTCCCTCAGGTCCATATCTCTATCCCTCTGTCGATCAGCGCCTCTTTGTGCGCCTTTTGCAGTTTCCCATCACTGATGATGAGGTCGATCTGGTCGGTGTCACACACGGCATGGGCCGCTTGTCGGCCGAACTTCGTGGCATCGGCCAGCACCGTCACGGACCGGGCATTGCGGATCATGGCGCGGGCAATCTCGGCCTCGTCAAAGCTTGCGTCCATCGCCCCGATGGCGGGGTCAATGGCTGAGACCGTCAGGATGGCGCGATCAGCGCGGAACGCCTGCAATTGCTGGACTACCGCGCTGCCGGTGGTTTGGGCGTTGTCGGCACCATAGCGCCCGCCCAGCAGGTGAATGGTGGCATCCGTCCGGCCCAACCGTTCCGCCAGCCGGCACGAGTTGGTGATGATGGTCAGCCCGGGGATCGCGGCCAGCGTATCGGCGGCGGCAAGGGTGGTAGACCCGGTGTCGATGAAGATCGTCTCACCCGGCACCACCGCGCGGCCAAGGCTGCGGCCGATCAGGGCCTTGGCCTCGATCTCGCTGCCAAGGCGGGCGTCGTGGCTGGGCTCCGCGATCAGAAACGGCCTGCGCGCGCCGCCATGCACCTTTTGCACCAGACCGCGCTCGGCAAGCGTTCCAAGGTCACGGCGGATCGTTTCGGACGATACGTCGAAGCGTGCTGCAAGCATGTCGACCGAAACTTCCCCTTCACGCCGGATGATCGCCTCGATCTGAGGCTGTCGTTCGTGCGGCTTCATGTTGTTCCCCGCTTCTAGCCGACCGTGCAAGTGGGCCAAGGTCAACTGATTTCTTGACCGGATGGTGAAATTCATCGTCCGGTTGATCCATCAAGGACGTCGACCTGCCGGTATTCAACTCAGCTTGACGGGAATGACCGAATAGTCAATAGTTGATGATAACCACAGTATCAGCTTGGGGAATGCCGTGCCCGACCGCTTGCCAAGCCATGACGTTGCCGTCATCGGGGCCGGGGTCGTGGGCGCGGCGCTGGCGCGGGCCTTCACCTTGGCTGGCGCCAGCGTTGTGGTGCTGGAAAAGGCGGCAGATGTGCTGGACGGCGCGTCCAAGGGCAATTCGGCCATCCTTCACACCGGCTTTGACGCGCCCGAAGGGTCGTTGGAGCTGGCCTGCATCCGCGAAGGTTACGCACTTTACCACCAGATCCGCGAACGCCTTGGCCTGCCCGTCCTCCGCGCAGCCGCGATGGTCCTTGCGTGGAGCGAGGCTGAGGTTGCCGAACTTCCCGCGCTGATGGCGCAGGCGGTCGCCAATGGCGTGACGGATGTGCACGCGGTCACCCGAGCGCAGGCGCTGGAACTGGAGCCGCAGCTGTCCCCCCGCGTGCTGGCTGGCTTTCGCGTGCCGGGGGAACATCTGATCGACCCCTGGTCCGCCGCACACGGCTATCTGCTGCAGGCGCTGGAAAACGGGGCAACCCTGATGCGGCAGGCGGAGGTTCTGACGGGGCGGCGGTCCGGCGGGGTCTGGCATCTGGCCACTACGGCGGGGGCGGTTCAGGCGGGCCTTGTGATCAACGCGGCGGGCCTTTGGGGGGATGAGGTTGACCGCCGCGTCACCGGGGAAAGCTGGTTCACCATCAAGCCGCGCAAGGGCCAGTTCGTCGTCTACGACAAATCCGCCGCCAGCCTTCTGGGCCATATCCTGTTGCCGGTCCCGACCAAGGTTACCAAGGGCATCGTCGTCTGCCGCACGGTCTATGGCAACCTTCTGGTCGGCCCCACCGCGGAAGAACAGGATGACCGCGAACACGCCACCGTTGACCGCCCCACCTTGCAGGCGCTGATGCGGCGGGGGCAGGAAATCCTGCCAGCGCTGGCCGGGCATGAGGTGACGGCGGTTTACGCAGGCCTGCGCCCCGCGACCGAGGAAAAGGAATACCGCATCCGCACCGATCTGGCTGAGGATTACATCTGCGTCGGCGGCATCCGCTCGACAGGTCTTTCGGCGGCCCTCGGGATCGCAGCACACGTCCTGCGGCTGGCGGATCGCAGCTATCCAGCGCTGGAAAACCCAGGTTGGCCACAGATGCCGTCGCTGACCGATTGCGCGCCGCGCGACTGGCAAAAGCCCAACCACGGCGGCATCCTCTGCCATTGTGAGCTTGTCACCCGGCGTGAGGTGGAGGCCGCGCTGACCGGCCCGATGGCTGCGGGCAGTATGGGCGGCCTGAAACGCCGGACACGGGTGACGATGGGGCGCTGTCAGGGCTTCTACTGCTCGGCCGCATTGGCCAGGATCACCGAAGGCCGTCTGGCGCAGCCGATGCTGGGGGGCAGCGATGGCGCAGAGTGATGTCATCGTTGTGGGCGCTGGCCCCGCAGGCCTGTCGGCAGCCACTGCGCTGGCCGCCCTTGGGGTCTCCGTCACCGTCCTTGACCGTGAGGATACCGCAGGCGGCATCCCCCGCCACTGCAACCACCCGCCTTACGGGTTGCGTGAGTTTCACCGCCTGATGCGCGGCCCCGCCTATGCCCGGCGTCTGGTGGCCGAAGCCTTGGCCGCAGGTGTTGCCATCCGCACCCAAACCACCGTCACGGCGCTACATCCCGGCGGCACCCTTGACGTGACCAGCCCGCAGGGGGTGGAAACCCTGACCGCCCGCGCGGTCCTGCTGGCCACCGGCGTGCGCGAAACCAGCCGCGCCGCCCGCCTGATCGGGGGTGAGAAGCCGGGCGGCGTGATGTCCACCGGCGCGCTGCAGGGCATCGTCCACCTGAACGGCCAGCGCCCGTTTCAGCGTCCGGTGATTTTGGGGACGGAACTTGTCGCCTTTTCCGCCCTCCTTACCTGTCGCCATGCGGGCATCACCCCGCTGGCGATGGTGGAGCCCGCGACAAGGATCACCGCGCGCAGCCCAGCAGTCTGGCTGGCCCGCGCGCTGGGGGTGCCGGTGCTGCTGGGCACCACGATCGATGCCATCCATGGCCGGACGCGGGTTGAGGGTCTGCGGCTGAACCGCCCCGACGGTCCGGAAGAGATGGCGGCGGATGGGGTCATCGTCTCAGGCGGGTTCCGGCCCGAGGCGACGCTTCTGCGCGCGAGCCACCTTGAGGTTGACCCCGGCAGTGGTGGCCCGGTGATCGACCTTTGGGGGCGACTGTCGGACCCCAGCTATTTCGCTGCCGGAAACCTGCTACGCGGGGTGGAAACCGCCGGCTGGTGCTGGGCCGAGGGCCGCCGCGTGGCCCGTGCGATCCACGCCGCCTTGCAAGGTCGCTTGCCCGCAACCAATGGCGCGCGGCTGCGGGTGGCGGCAGATGCCGTGCGGCTGGCCCTGCCGCAGGTGATCTCGCTGGAGGGCACGCCCGGCAGTGGCGCGGCGAACCGGTTGCATCTGCGCCTGAACCGGGCCGCCAAGGGCCGCCTTCGCCTGATGCAGGACGGCGTCTGCCTGATGACCCGCCGCATCGACAGCCTGCCCGAACGCCGGATCAGCCTGCCGCTGCCAAAGCCCCGCACCGCAGCCGAAATCACCCTGACACTGGAGGAGCGGTGAGGATCGTCGCCATCGACCAGGGCACAACCAGCACCCGCGCGCTGGCGCTGGGGGCCGATGGCCGGTTGCAGCACGTTCTGTCCCTGCCCCACGCCCAGACCACCCCTGCCCCGGGCCATGTCGAACAAGACGCTGATGAACTGCTGGCCAACATCCGGGCCTGCCTTGACGCCTCTGGCGCTGATCTTGACGGCTCTGGCGCTGATATCGTCGGGCTGTCCAATCAGGGCGAAAGCTGCCTTGCCTGGGATGCGCGCGATGGGAGGCCGGTCAGTCCGGTGATCTCATGGCAGGATGACCGGACGGCAGATGTCGTGGCAAGGCTTGACCGCGATGGCGCGGGGGCCATGGTGATGGACCGCGCAGGCCTGCCGCTGGACGCCTATTTCTCGGCCGCGAAACTGGGCTGGATCGTCCGCCATATGCCACAGGCGGCTGACCTTGCGCGGCAGGGCCATCTGCGGCTTGGCACCACGGATGCGTTCTTTCGTGACCGGCTGACCGGGCAGTTTGCAACGGATGTGGCCACCGCCTCGCGCACCTCGCTGATGAACCTCGGCTTGGGGGAATGGGATGCGGACTTGTGCCAGCTTTTCGGCGTGCCGATCAACGCCTTGCCCCGGATCGGCCCAACCTCGGGCGATCTGGGCACGCTGCCGGGGGGGGCGCGGCTGGCGGCGTCGATCGTGGACCAACAGGCAGCCCTTTACGGCCACGGCTGCCGCGCGCCTGGCCAGACGAAGATCACCTTCGGCACCGGCGCCTTTGCGCAATGCGTGACCGGGGCGCTGATCCGGCCAAAGGGCTCGGGCGTCTTGCCGACCGTTGCCTGGCATGAGGCGGGCGGCGCGGTCACCTATGCGCTGGACGGGGGCGTCTATGCCGCTGCCTCGGCGGTGAACTGGGCCAAAGGGTTGGGGCTGTTCAGCGACTACGCCCGGATTTCCGCCTTTGACGGCGCAGCGATTTACCGGGGGCTGGCCTTTGTGCCCGCGTTGGTCGGCCTTGGCGCGCCACATTGGAACCGCGCCGCGCGGGGGGCTTGGTTGGGGTTGGGTCTGGCCGATGGCAAGGCTGATCTGATGCAGGCGCTGCTGGAGGGGATCGCCCTGCGCAGCGCCGAGGTGCTGGCCGCCATGGCCAGCGCGCAGCCGGTTGCGGGGCGGGTTTCGGTCGATGGCGGCCTGTCGCGGAACCCCTATTTCACCGGCTTTCTGGCCGACACGCTGGGGTGTGACCTGTTTTTGTCGGATGAGGCTGAACTGACCGCCGCAGGTCTGGCCCATATGGCCGCGCGGGCGGCGGGGGTGTCGGTGCCCGAGGTGCGGCCGGGGCGGATTGTCCAGGCGGCGGCCGGGGTCAACCGCAGCGCCCGTCTGGCCCGGTTTGCCGCCGCCCGGCACGCGGTTGAAGGCTACGCGGCAGAAGTCTGACCCGCGCGGCTGACCCGCCCGGCTGACCCGCTCGAAACCCCCGAAGGGTCGGCGCTTTCCTTCCCCCGGGTGGCGGGGGCAGCGCCTGCCGTGGCCGCCCTAACGCCCCGCCTTTTGCGCCGCCGCACGGATCGCGCTGAGCGATGCCCTTGGGGTCAGCGCCTCGGCCGAGATGGCAAGATCAAGGACCGCGCCGGTGGGCGAGGCACAGGCGCGGGCAAAGGCTGCGGGGAAGTCCTCGGTCCCCTCGACCCGTTCGGCATGGAAACCATAGGCCTTTGCCAGCGCCACGAAATCGGGGTTGACCACGTCAGTGCCCGACACCCGCGCGGGGTAGTCGCGTTCCTGATGCATCCGGATCGTGCCGTAAGTGCCGTTGTTCAGGATCAGGATCACCGGCTGCGCCCCGACCTGCGCGGCGGTTGCCAGTTCCTGCGAGGTCATCTGGAAATCGCCATCCCCGGCAAAGCAGACCACCAGCCGGTCGGGATGCGCGACCTTGGCGGCAATTGCCGCGGGAACACCGTAGCCCATCGCCCCCGATTGCGGCGCCAAAAGCCGTCCCTGCCCACCATATTGCAGGAACTTGTTCGGCCAGACCGCGAAATTGCCTGCGCCATTGGTCACGATGGCATCGGCGGGCAGCACCTCGCGCAGATGCGCGGTGCAAATCCCCATATCCACCGCTGAGGGTAAAGGCCCCAGCGACAGCGAGGCCAGATAGTCGGCCCGCCCCCCCGCCCGCCAATCGGCCCAATCGCCTGCCACCGGGCGCAAGGCGGCGGCAAAGGCGTTTGGCCCGGCCTGAATCCCCAATGCAGGGCGGTAGATCTTGCCCAGCTCGGCGTCCGAGGGGTGGATGTGGATCAGCGTCTGCTGCGGGTTCGGCACGTCCAGAAGGGTGTAACCATCTGTCGTCATCTCGCCAAAGCGCAGGTTGATGGCCAGAATCACATCCGCCTCACGGACCAGTCGCTTGACGTGGGGGGGCATTCCCACTCCCGCCTCACCTGCATAGACGGACAGGTGATTGTCGAACTGGTCCTGATAGCGGAAGGCGGCAAGCGTGGGGATGTCCGAGGCTTCGGCAAAGCCCTCCAGCGCGCCCCGGCCCGCCGCTGTCCAGTTGCAGCCGCCCAGCATCAGCAGCGGGCGTTCGGCCCCGGCCAAAAGCGCAAGCGCCTCGGCCAAGGCGCCGGGCTCTGGCGCGGGTTCGCTGATCCGAAGGGGCGCAGTCAGGGGGGCTGCGTCCGACAGGCTGGTCAGCATATCTTCGGGCAGAGCCATCACCACCGGGCCGGGCCGACCGGTCAGGGCCACCGTCCACGCGCGGGACAGGAGTTCGGGAAGACGTTCGACCCGGTCCACCTCAACGACCCATTTCGCCATGGTCCCAAAGACCGCGCGATAATCAAGCTCTTGAAACGCCTCACGCCCGCGCATGTCAGTGCCGACCTGACCGACAAACAGGATCATCGGCGCGCTGTCTTGCATCGCGGTGTGGACGCCGATGGCCGCATTGGTGGCGCCGGGGCCGCGCGTGACCATGCAGATGCCGGGACTGCCGGTCAGCTTGCCCCAGGCGGCGGCCATGAAGGCTGCCCCGCCTTCCTGACGGCAAAGGACATAGTCCAGCCGGCCCCGCGTGTCGTGCAGGGCGTCAAGAACTGCAAGATAGCTTTCGCCCGGCACGCCAAAGGCCTTGGTTGCCCCAAGTCCCAACAGGCTTTGCACCAGGATCTGACCACCGTTTCGCTGCATCTTGATCCCCTATACCGGTCCAAAGCCGGCGCAATGCCAGTTTGCGGCAATCTGCACCGCTTTGCCGCAAACCGGAATGGCGCGGGGCAAGATGTTGTGACCGCCTCAGGGGTTCGTCGCACCCTCGGCTGGGGCAGGGTCTGCGGCAGGGTCTGCGGCAGGGTCTGGTGCCGCTTCTGGGGCAGCTTCTGGGGCCGGGACTGCTGCGGCAGCGGCCATCTCTTCGATCTGGGCCTGCAGGCTGGCGGTTTCGGCGGAGGCGGCGGCCAGGTCTTCGGTCAGCGCCGACCTTTCCGCATCAAGGGCTGCAACCTGATCGGTCAGCGCAGCCTTGTCAGCCTCAAGAGCTGCGACCTGATCGGTCAGGGTGGCAAGGGTGGCGGTCCCCGCTTCGGTGGTAGCGGCAGCTTCGGTGGCGGCGGCGGCGGCGCTGTCGGTCAGGCCCTGCAGGCGGGCCACCTCAGCGGTGAGGGTGGCCTTTTCCGCCTCAAGTGCGGTGACGGCGGCGGTGCTTGCAGCAAGGTCAGCTTGCAGATCATTGCCTTGAAGGCTGCTTTGGTAAGAGAAGAAACCCAGGATGGCGATCGCAGCCACCAGGATGCCAAGGATCAGGTTTCGCATCGTCGCCCCCCAAGTGCTTTTGTTCGACGCCAAGCTCATCACAACCCCCGGCATCGCACAACCCTGTTCGAGTTTGGCGCCTGCCAGTGTGGCCTTCACGGGACGGATCCCGAAAGGGCCGTCCCCGGCTTGCACGCACCGCCCGCCCACTCCGGACTGATGCAGATCATCGACGCGGGCGGACGGGTCCGCTAAGGCTGGGGCCATGACCAACCCCATTTCCCCTGCCGCCGAACCCCTGCCCGCCCCTACAGCCCGCCGCCCAGGATGGAAGCTGGTCGTGCCGGTCCTTGTCCTGCTGGCAGCCGGTCTGGTCTGGTGGCAAACGCAGGCGTCAGCGCGCCCTGAGGTCTTGGTCGAGACGATGGCGCCCGGCCCGGTCACGCTGGTTCTGGCGGTCAGTGGCAAGGTGGCCGCGCGCGATCAGGTGCAGGTCCGGTCTGCCGTCAGCGGCACCTTGCTTGAGGTGCGGGTCACCGAAGGGGCAACTGTCGCTGCGGGCGAGGTGCTGGCGCGGCTTGACCCCAGCCAGCAAGAGGCGATGGTGCGGCAGGCAACATCGGCCTTGGGTCAGGGGCAGGTCTTGCAGGCGCAGGCGGCGGCAACCTATGCCCGCAACCGCGACCTTGGCCCCCTTGTCGCACAGTCCAAGCTGGAAGAGGCGCGGCTGGCGCTGGACGGTGCCACGCAGGATGTGGACCGCCTGCGCGCGCTGCTGGATCAGGCGGTGATCCAGCTGGACCGCTATACCCTGCATGCCCCCTTTGCCGGAACAGTGATGACGCGCACCGTCGATCCGGGGCAACTGGTGGACCCGGCAACGGCGCTGTTCACGCTGGCAGACCTGTCGGTGCTGCTGGTGGAAACCGACGTGGACGAGGCATATGCCACACGGGTCGCGCTGGGTCAGCCCGCCACGCTGCAACTGGTGGGCAGCCGGGACACACTGGCGGGTGAGGTGATCTTCGTCTCGCCCCGGGTAGACCCGGAAACCGGGGGGCTGGCGGTAAAGATCGGCTTTGCCGAACCCTTGAAGGCGCCTGCAGGGCTGACGGTGACGGCGAACATCGTGGTGGGTCAGGCCGAAGCGCTGACCGTGCCGCGCAGCGCGCTGCAGGGCGACGCGGTGTTTCGGCTGCAGGGCGGGCGCGCCGTGCTGACGCCAGTCATGGTGACCGACTGGCCCGCAGCCCGGCTGATCGTGACCAAAGGTCTGGCCCCCGGTGACCGGGTGATCAGCGACAGCACCGGGCTGACCGACGGGGCCGAAGTTGTGGAAACCACCGCCAGCACAGGCGGGGGCGGCTGATGCTGTACGGGCTGAAGATCGCCACCCGCTACCTGACCGCATCCAAGGCGCAGACCGCGCTTCTGGTGCTGGGCGTGGCGGTGGGGGTCTTCATCTTCATCTTCATGTCGGCCCTGATCGGCGGGCTGGCCGAGTTTATCCTGTCGCGCACCGTGGGCGATATCTCGCATGTCACGATAGAGGCCGAAGCCGCTGACCCGGTTGTTCTGATTTCAACAAGCGATTTGGCAGGGGGCCATGTCCTGTCTGTCACCGAACGGGGCCGCGCCAGAACCGCAACACTGAGCGATGCGGCCACGTGGCTGCCCCTGATCGAAGCCGTACCGGGCGTCCGCGCCGTGTCGCCGCAGATCACCGGAGCGGGTTTTCTGACACGCGGCGCGCAGGTCGCCCAGGTCAGTGTCACAGGATTGGAGCCCGGTCGAGAATCGGCGATCTTGGACCTCGAGGGATACATGGTGGAGGGGACGGCGCGGCTGGGTTCGGGTCTGATCGTGCTGGGTGTCGATCTGGTTGACGATCTGGCCCTGTCGCTTGGTCAAACGCTGCGGTTGCAAAGCTCAAACGGTGTCACGGCCAACCTAACACTGAGCGGCATTTTCGATACCGGCAATGGC
>JBBQVR010000052.1:0-21176 GCA_038211355.1 Rhodobacterales bacterium
CAGCCAGCTCTCCGATCTTGGCATGCAGATCACGGACGGTTTCCTCGGCGATCTCGGCGGTGGCCGCAGCCTGACCGCCGCGTTCGAAGATGCCCGCGGCACCCTCCAACAGGGCCTTTTTCCACTGATGGATCATCGTCGCCTGTCGGTGTTTGCAGGGCAAACACCTGTCGGTACCAGATGAACCTCATAGGCGGACGCCAACTCCGACACCGTCCGCTCCCCTTTTAGCGCCTCCAACGCCACGCGGGCCTTGAAAGACGCGTCATGATTCCTGCGTTTCGACATGTTCTGATCTCCTCGAATTGGGGATCAGCAGACCTCAGATCGTAGCTTCCGTCACTGTCCGATTTTCGGGGGGTAGCTCAGTCATTGGCGAGATAGGCGTCGAAGTTGTAGTCGTTCAGATCCATCGCCATGCCAGTCATGCCGCCCATTGCGCTATGGTCCATCTCCGGCATCGCGCCCTCGGGCGCAGGCGTGCCATGATCCATCCCTGCCATGTCGTGCCCAGCGCCGCCGGTGATCTCGGCCAGCACCTCCTCGGCGGGTTTGAACGAGAAGTCATGCAGGAGCATCACCACCTCTTGCCGGTCGGCGGCCAGATCGGCGGCGCTGCGCACGATCAGCGGCGCGGCCAGCAGCTGCATTTCCTGCACCGGCACATGGCTGTGCATCCAGTGCGTGCCCGGCAATGGCGCGAAGTCATAGGACCGCCGTTCGCCAGGTGCCAACAGCGGCATCGGCAGGCCGGGCACCCCGTCCTGCGCATTGGGAGGGATCTGGCCGTGCCAGTGGATGATGGTCTCGATATCCAGATCATTGGTCAGATCGACTGAAAACCGCTGTCCAGGATCAAGGACCAGCCCCTGTCCACCAGCGGCGTTCTCGAGCCCGTAGACGCTTGCCGCGCGACCGTTGATATCAAGCGTTCTTGTGGTGGCGCGCAAAGTCATTCCTTTGGTGCCCTGCGCGAAGGCAGGCCTGATCAGGACAGGGGATGTGGCAAGGGCTGCGGCTACGGAAAGAAAGTGGCGACGTGTCATATGGGTCATGTGAAGACCTCCTGTGGAGATTCTGAAGGGTGGTTACCACCCAGAGAGGCATCTGCGCTGCAAGCGAACCGGGTGGTCCGTCACACCCGTTCGAAACCGCGGGTCTTCTTGCGATCACGCAGCGGGGGGGCGAGCGTATCCGGTGCTGCATTGCCAAGCGACATCAGGATCGGGCAATCCGGCCTGTCGTCGCCCTGACAGTTTGATGCAAGGTGACGCAGGGTTTCAGTCATCTCCTTCAGTTCCCGCATCTTCTTTTCGAGTTCTGCGACGTGGCCCATCGCGATCTGCTTTACATCGGCGCTGGCGCGGCCGCGATCCCGCCACAGTGTCAGCAGGTCGTCGATCTGCTTTACGGTAAAGCCCAGATCGCGGGCGCGTCGAACAAAGCGCAGCGTCTGGATGTCATTCTCGGAATAGACCCGATAGCCCGAGTAGGTGCGCAAAGCGGCGCGGATCAGACCGGTGTCTTCGTAATAGCGGATCATCTTGGCAGAAATGCCCGTGGCCTTTGCAACGTCACCGATGTTCATGGTGGTTCTCCCGTGAGTCTGGATGAGGTGACCAACTTGCAGACATCCTGAACCTTTCCATCGTTGGAAGGTCAAGCGCCTTCTTGCCGGTCGATTTCAATGGGCGTGAGACGCGCCGATCATGGGGCGAAGACGGGCGATCTGGTTGGCAACCGGGCCCCAAAGCGCCTTTCCATCAATGATTGTGATCGGCGCGATGCGCAGCCCAGTTCGGCGGCGGGCCTCGTCTGCAATCCGCGGATTGCGAAGATCCCGCTCGATGTAGATGAGGCCCTGCGCGTCCAGCCATCGCTTGAGGACGGCGCAGTCAGGGCATGTCGGCGTCGTGAACAGCTCAATGTGGTTGTGCGACATGATGCGTTTTCCTTGTTCAGATGGCTGCAGATGCGCGGTGGCTCCCCAGCACAGTGCGCGCCGGGGAAACGTTGGCTGGGGAAAACCGCTTCAATCGCAGCGCATTTCCCAGGACGAATACCGATGACAGGGCCATCGCACCTGCGGCCAGCATCGGCGAAAGCAACGTGCCGCTGACTGGAAACAGAACCCCTGCCGCCACCGGGATCAGGGCCGCGTTGTAGGCAAAGGCCCAGAACAGGTTCTGCCGGATGTTGCGCATGGTCGCTCGCGACAGGCCAATGGCTTTGGACACACCGGCCAGATCACCGCCCATCAGCACCACATCGGCGCTTTCGATGGCCACGTCCGTTCCCGTGCCGACAGCCAGCCCGACATCGGCTTCGGCCAGCGCCGGGGCATCGTTGATCCCGTCGCCAACGAAAGCAACCGAACGGCCCCCACTGCGCAGCGCCTTGATGGCCGCGACCTTGCCCTCTGGCAGCACTTCGGCCACGACCTCGTCGATGCCCAGTTCGGCGGCAATGGCTTCGGCGGTGTGCCGGTTGTCGCCGGTGATCATGGCCACCCGCAAACCCAGGTGATGCAGGGCTGCAATGGCCGATGGGGTTGACGCCTTGATCGGATCAGCCACGGCAACCAGTGCCGCCAGCTTGCCATCTACCGCCACATAGAGTGGCGTGCGTGCCTTGGTGCCGAGATCAGCGGCCATATTTGCAAACTGCGCAATGTCCAGACCAAGGCTCGCCATGAAACGGTCGGCCCCGACTTCGACGCGCAACTCATTGACCATGGCGCGGATGCCGTAGCCGGGAATGGCTTCGAAGGCGCTTGTCTCTGGGACGATCAGACCTTCAGACCGCGCAGCTTCAACAATCGCGGTCGCGACGGGATGCTCGGAAGTGGCTTCGGCAGCGGCAACCAGCGCGAGAATGTCAGACCGGGTGAAACCAGCCGATACCACAAGATCGGTCAGCAACGGGCGCCCTTCGGTCAGGGTGCCGGTCTTGTCGAGCGCCACAACGGAGACCGAAGTCAGGCTTTGAAGAGCTCCACCGTTGCGGAACAGAACGCCAAGTTCTGCTGCCCGTCCTGTGCCAACCATGATAGAGGTAGGCGTCGCGAGGCCCATTGCACAGGGGCAGGCGATGATGAGGACGGCGACGGCATTGACCAAGGCGAAAGTCAAACCTGAATCTGGCCCCCAGATCCACCAGACACCAAAGGTCAGCGCGGCAGCGGCCATGACCGCGGGCACAAACCAGGCGGTCACCTTGTCCACCAGTGCCTGAATCGGAAGCTTGGCCCCTTGCGCGCTTTCGACCATGCGGATGATCTGCGACAGCATCATGTCCGCGCCAACCTTTTCCGCCCGGTAGGTAAACGACCCGGTCTTGTTCATCGTTGCGCCGGTGACGCTGGAACCGTCCGACTTTGCCACCGGCACCGGCTCGCCCGTGATCATCGCCTCGTCCACATAGGACGACCCGGTCATAACAGTTCCATCGACTGGAATGCGGTCGCCGGGGCGCACCAGCAGCACGTCGCCGGGCTGCACAGCTTCCAGTGCCACTTCCACAAATTCGGCACCCTGCAAGACGCGGGCAGTCGTCGCCTGAAGCCCCATCAGACGGCTGATGGCCTCGGACGTGCGCCCCTTGGCTTTGGCCTCAAGAAACCGCCCAAGCAGGATCAGTGTCACGATGACCGCAGATGCCTCGAAGTAGACGTTTGCCGTGCCTTGTGGCAGCAGACCTGGGGCGAAGGTTGCAACGACCGAATAGGCCCAGGCCGCCGACGATCCCAGAACGACAAGCGAGTTCATGTCGGGCGCCAGCCGCACGAGGGCCGGGATGCCCTTCTTGTAGAACCGAAGGCCGGGCCCGAACTGAACGATTGTCGCCAGCACGAAGTAAAGGATGTAGAGCGGTGTCTGCCCGACCGTCATCGCCAGCCAATGATGCAAGGCGGGGATCAGGTGGCCGCCCATCTCCAGAAGAAAGATCGGCAGCGTCAACCCGCCCGCAATCAGCAGATCGCGCTTCAGCCGCCCCTGTTCTTCTTCCCGCGCAGCTGTCTTGTCTGAAGCATCGACATGCGCAGCATGGGGTGAATAGCCTGCACCCCGGATTGCGCTCTCGATGGCTGCGACCATCTTGGATCCGGCATCCAGAACCTTGATTGTCGCGCGCTCTGTCGCAAGGTTGACCGAGGCAGACAGCACGCCCGGGACTGCGGCAATGGCTTTTTCGACCCGGCCGACACAGGAGGCGCAGGTCATGCCCTCGATGCCGACTTCCATCGTTGCAGCCTCGACCTCATAGCCGGTCTCGCGAATTGCCGCGATGACTGCCTCGCGGACAGGGGCGGCGGTGTACCGGATCTCGGCCCGCTCGGTCGCCAGATTGACGGCGGCCGATGTGACCCCTGGAACCTTGGTGATCGCCCGCTCGACGCGGCCAACGCAGGAAGCGCAGGTCATGCCTAGGATGGAAATACTGTCAATTGCGCCGCTGGGCGGTGCCGAGGTGAAGTCCTTCATGATGCGATTCCCTTCAAGTGTGATGCGCTTCGAATCGGCTTGTCCGGCTTCCAACGATGTCAGGGTCAAGGGCTTTCTGAATTGAATGCGGGGTACGGAATCAGGCGGGGGGAAATGAGAAAAGGCCGGGGATTTCCCCCGGCCCAGTCACGGCTGCACACGGCAACCTGATCTCATGCAGGCACATAGCCCGCATTTCTGACGGCGTCTTTTACAGCCTCGGCGTCGACAGTCGTTGTGACTAGCACCTTGCGTGCGGCCACGTCTGTTACGACATCGGCGTCTGGATCGAGCGATTTGATCGCGGCGGTGACGCCCCGCGCGCAGCCGCCGCAAGTCATGCCGGGAAGTGTCAGTTCAATCATCTTCGGATCCTTTCAGAAGGGTCGGCGGAAGTGCCGTTTGCCTGATCTGGGGCTTCCCAGCGTGACAGGGTCAAGAGGGCGCTCGTCAGAAATATTGCGAAATTTGTGCTTGACCCTGACAGCCTTGGAGGCCTGACGACAAACAGGACCTGGCGATTCGCCACGGCACAACCCTGTCTGAAGGAACATCCCCATGGCACTCCAAACCCTCGATCCAAAACGGTGGAAGGCGCTGGCACTTTTGTGCGCAGCCCAGTTCATCGTGATCCTCGACACCTCCATCATTGGCGTGGCACTGCCCGCCATCCAGTCCGACCTTGGCTTTTCTAACGAGGGCCTGAGCTGGATATTCAACGCCTATGTGATCGCCTTTGGCGGTCTATTGTTGTTGGGCGGAAAGCTGGCCGACGTGTTTGGCGCCCGTCAAATCTTTCTGTGGGGCTTTGCGATCCTCACAGCGGCTTCGGCGGTCGCCGGTCTGGCAGAAAGCCAGACCATGCTGCTTGCCGGGCGCGCCCTGCAAGGCGTGGGCGCGGCGCTTATTGCGCCTGCAGCACTGACCATCCTGATGCGGCTGTTCGGCGGCCAGCCTGCAGAACTTGGCAAGGCCTTCGGCTTCTGGGGTGCCTCCGCTGCTGCGGGCGGTACGGCCGGCGTGTTCCTTGGCGGGGTCATCACCGAATGGATGAGCTGGTCTTGGACCTTCCTGATCAACCTGCCGCTGGATATTGCGGTGTTGTTCGCAGGCCCCGCAGTACTGCGGGCAATCCCGGGCAATCGGGGCAAGATCGGTCTGATCGACTCGGCCTTGATCACAGGGTCCGTGGTTGCGGCGGTCTATGCCATCGTCACGGGCGAACATGTCGGCTGGTTCGTGCCGCAGACACTTGGCCTTCTTGGCCTGGCAGCCGGTCTGATGGTCGCATTTCTGACCCTGCAAGCCACCTCAAAAGCCCCACTTCTGCCTCTGCGCATCTTCCGCGCACCGGGTCTGGCGGCGGGAAATCTGGTTATGGCTTTGCTGGGAGCGGCATGGATTCCGCTGTGGTTCTTCCTCAACCTTTACCTGCAAAGCGTGTTGAACCTGTCGGCTCTCGGTTCTGGCCTGGCCCTGCTGCCGATGACGCTGATGATCATGCTGATGATGGTGCGCATCACCGGCCCGCTGATCGGGCGCTTCGGTGTAAAGTCGGTTATGGTGACCGGCCTGGTCGCGCTTTCTCTCTCACTGGCGCTGTTTGCATCGCTTCCTGCGGATGGCACATTCCTTGGAAACGTGCTGCCGGTCTCGCTGCTGGCGGCCGTCGGCATGTCCCTGGCGTATATTCCGGTGACCATGACCGGTATGGGCGGCGCCGAACCCAAGGACATGGGGCTTGCCTCGGGCCTGATCAACACGACCTATCAGGTCGGATCGGCTCTGGGGCTTGCCGTGATGGTATCGCTTGCCACCTCAATGGGGGAGAGCGCAGGTAACGAAACTGCGCCGCTTCTCGCCGGGTACCAGACCGCGTTCCTCGGCGCGGCAGTTGTAGCGGCCATTGCAGCACTCGCATCGCTGATCCTGGTCCGTGGACGGACCACGGCGACGCATGTTCCGGTCGGTTGACCACAGATTTGGCGATGCTCCTGTCAGCTGGGGCATCGCCACCTCAACCGAATGACGGGTCGTCGTTTCTTTTCTCCGGGGACCGCCAAATGTTCCTGTAAACAGCGGAATTCTGGTCTCCGGCATAGTGCAGCAAAATGAAGGGTTTGACGTTGCCCCAACTTTTATCCAGCGTGAGCGAGACTTCGGGCTATAGTTTTGCCCATTTGGGCGGGTTTCCATCCTTGCGCACTACGATCTCTGCCTTGTATGCGATAGTGCCATCGGCGCGCTTGCGCTCATATATAGAACCCACTGTCCCCCATCCTTCCGTTTTGTCCCCCACCTGGGGAACACTCAATGCCTGACGGGGGTTTTCAAGGCCCTTCAAGGACAAATGACGCATGACCCGTGCCGAGAAAGATCCAGCAATACAAGGAAAATCCTTAGAACACGGCCCCCATCGCCTGTCCGTCGCCCCGATGATGGACTGGACGGATCGTCACTGCCGGTTCTTTCACCGCCAGATGACGCGCCGCGCGATGCTGTATACCGAGATGGTCACCGCCCCCGCCATCGTGCATGGTCCAAAGCCGCGCTTGCTGGACTATTCGGCCCAGGAACACCCTGTTGCCCTGCAGCTTGGCGGCTCAGACCCGGCCGAACTTGCGACGGCTGTCCGAATGTCGCGTCCCTGGGGCTATGCTGAGGTGAACCTCAACTGCGGCTGTCCCTCGGACCGGGTGCAATCGGGCTGCTTCGGAGCCGTCCTCATGGAGCGCCCCGCGCTGGTGGCCGATTGCGTGCGTGCGATGCAGGCGGAAACCGATGTGCCGGTCACCGTGAAATGCCGCATCGGGGTGGATGACCAGGACCCCGAAACCGTGCTGCCGCAGTTCATTGAGGCCATCGCCGGGGCAGGGGTGCGCCATGTCATCATCCACGCCCGCAAGGCTTGGTTGAAAGGTCTGTCCCCCAAGGAAAACCGTGAAATTCCGCCGCTGGACCATGCACTGGTGCTGGCAATGAAGCGGCGCTTTCCTGACCTGACGATCTGCATCAACGGCGGGATTGCGACGCTTGACCAGGCGAAGGCGCTTCTGGATCAGGGCCTTGACGGGGTGATGATCGGCCGCGCGGCCTATCATGACCCGGCCTCGGTCCTGATCGGGGCTGATGCGCTGTGGGGTGATGCCTTTGCCCCCGATGCCGTTGCGGTCGTGGACGCCATGCGCCCCTACATCGCCGCGCACCTGGCCTCGGGTGGCCGCCTGCACCAGATCACCCGCCACATGCTGGGCCTCTTCACGGGCCGCCCCGGCGCGCGGGCCTGGCGGCGGGCTCTGTCCGAAGGCGCCAGCCGTGACGGCGCTGGCCTGCCCCTTCTTGACCGTGCGCTGGCCGAGGTTCATGCTCCCGCAGCAGCTTAACGCGCGGCCTGCCGCCCCGTCGCCTGCTTTCGGGCCACCAGCCGCGACAGCGCCAGCACCAGCGCGCCACAGACCGCAATGGCCCCCAGCATCGGCGTGACCGTGCCGTCAAAGAACGGCCCCGCCGCCACGATCATCAGCCCCCCCGCCAGCATCTGCAGCGTGCCCCCAAGGGATGAGGCCATGCCCGCGATGTCGCCATGGTCGTCAAGCGCCATCACCATCGTGGTCGGGATGATCAGCCCCAGACAGGCGTTGGCGGCAAAGAGCCCTGCCACGCACATCACCAGCCCCACGCCCCCCGCCAGCGCCAGCGCAAAAAGCGCGATGGTGAAGGCCGCAAACCCGGCTGAGGCCAGCGCCATCACCCGCGCTGCGCCATAGCGCATGCCCAACGGGCCTGCCATTTGCGACGCGCCAAAGAACCCGATGGCATTGACCGCAAAGGCCAGCGAAAACCCGGTTGGCGACAGGCCGAAATCGCCTGTGTAGACAAAACTGGCGCTGGCGATGAACACAAAGAAACTCGCCATGCCAAAGCCGCCCAGGAAGGTCAGCCCCATGAACAGCGGGTCGCGCAGCAGCCGCCCCGCCCCCCGCCGCAGCACCCCAAGGTCCAGCGGCTGGCGATCCTCCACCGCCAAAGTCTCGGGCTGAAACCGCGCCAGGATCGTGACACTCGCCACCGCCGCCACGACCAGCAGCGCAAAGATCCCCCGCCAGTCCCAGACCGCCATTACCCCCGACCCCGCCAGCGGTGCCAGCATCGGCGAGACGGATATGACCATCATCACCGCCGCCATCAGCCGGGTTGCGCTGGGCCCGGTATACATGTCGCGGATGATCGCGCGCGGCACCACCATCAGCGCGGCCCCGCCCATCCCTTGCACGAACCGCCCGACCAGCAGCCATTCCAGCGTGGGCGCAAGCGTGCAGAGGATCGACCCGATCGTGAACACCCCGATCCCGGCATAAAGCGGGGCCTTGCGTCCAGACCGGTCAGCCCAGGGCCCGTAAATCAGCTGCGCCAGACCAAAGGCGATGAAATAGGCCACGATGCTGCCCTGCATTCCTTGGATCGATGTGCCAAGGTCCGCCGCAATCATCGGCATCGCGGGCAAATACATGTCGATGGCAAAAGGGCCGAGCGCCGACAAAAGCCCCAGCACAAGGGCCGGGCGCCAGATCGGTGCTGCATCCGAAGCCGTATCGGGCAAAGCCGCATCGGGGCGCAAAACAGAGTCTGACATCCTGCTGTCCTTTTGAAAAAAACGAAGGCTCGCGTTGCAGCGGGCCGAAGAAAGGAAACAACTGACGCGGCCACCGCAGCGCACAAGGTGCAGAGCCCCGGCGGATCAGAGGCCATGTGCAGCCGTGCACGGCAAGTGCCCAAGCGGCCTCAGATACCGGCTTGCCCAGCCCCTGACCAGCCCCTCCGCCCCGTGCAGACGTGCCTTTTGCGCACAGCTGCCTGCGCGTGCTGGCACTGGTGATCGTCTCTGGGCCGGGATATGTCCCTGCGGGTCAAAGAAAAGGCCAGACCATGCCCGAACTCGCCACGCTTTTGCCGATGCTTGCCATCATGCTGGTGATCGGTGCCTTTGCCGGAGTTGTCGGCGGCCTTCTGGGCGTTGGCGGTGGCATCGTGCTGGTGCCAGCCTTCTTTTACGCCTTCGGCACGCTGGGCGATGGTGGTGACCAATTGATGCAGGTCTGCATCGCCACCTCGATGGCGACGATTGCCATTACCTCGCTGCGGTCGCTTGGGGCGCATAACCGCAAGGGCGCGGTCGACTGGCAGGTGCTCAAGACCTGGGGCCCGGCGCTGGTGATCGCGGCGGCGGCCGGGACGTTCGTGGCATCCTTGGTGTCGTCGGTGACGCTGCAGGCGCTCTTTGGCGCTCTGGCCGGGCTGGCCGGGCTGTGGATGGCCTTTGGCCGTGACTGCTGGCGCCTTGGGGCCGCCATGCCGGCTGAGCCTGCCCGCAGCGCGCTTGCCGGCAGCGTCGGGTTCTTTTCGGCGATGATGGGCATCGGCGGCGGGACGTTCGGCGTGCCACTGATGACGCTTTACGCCATGCCGATCCACCGGGCGATTGCCACGGCTTCAGGCTTTGGCGTGCTGATCGCGGTGCCGTCGGTTGCAGGGTTCCTGTTTCTGGACGTGGCCGATGCTCCGCCTTACACCTTTGGTGCGGTCAACTTGCCGGGCTTTCTGGTGGTGATCGGCACCACGCTTTTGACCACGCCACTGGGCGTGCGCCTTGCACATTCGATGAACCCCAAGCCGTTGAAACGCGCCTTTGCAGTCTTTCTGACGCTGGTCGCGCTGAACATGCTGCGCAAGGTCCTGGGGTGGTAGCGACCGACCCCGCAGCAATGACAGACGGCGCCGAGCATCTTGGCTGGCGCCGCCTCGGCCCGCATCCCGCACTTCGCGCCTGGGCCGACACCGCCCACGGGGCAGCCATTCACGCCATTGCAACCAGCCCAGAGCCTTGGCGCTGTGGCGGCACCTGGTTTGTCGGCGTCGATGCCCTGCCCAATGCCGCCGATGGCAGCCTTGCCGGCACCGCCTTCCCGTGGGAGGCGTTGCCCCTGCCGCCGCAACCCTTGCATCGGGCGCAGCTGTCCGTCATCCGCGCGGGCTATCCCCAACCCTCGGCTGACGAAACCCCCGCTGCCTATGCTTTCCGCCGCGACCGCGACGCGGCCCACCTTGACGGCCTTCTGCCCATCGGCCCCGAAAAGGCCCGCATGGTGAAAGAACCCCACGCCTGGATTCTTGGCCTGCCATTGACCGACAGCACAGCCTCCCCCCTTACGGTGTGGGAAGGCAGCCACGAAATCCTTCGCTCGGCGCTGACCGAGGCTCTGGCCCCCCACCCACCGCAGACGTGGGGCGATATCGACATCACCGCCCCCTATCAGGCTGCCCGCCGCCAGATCCTTGCCACTTGCCGCCGGATCATCCTTCCCGCGCAACGGGGTCAGGCGACGCTGCTGCACCGCCTGACCCTGCACGGCGTGGCCGCGTGGCAGCCCACCGACACCGCCCCGCCCGAAGGCCGGATGATCGCCTACCTCCGCCCGCCACTGTCGGACGTGGAAACCTGGCTGACAGCACCCTGACCTACCCGGCCCCTGATCCGCTTTTTTGAACTATACTCTGGGGGTTTGGGGCTGAAACCCCCATCCCGCCGCGCAGGCGGCTGGCAGGCTTGCGCCCCAAGGCACTCAATCCTGTAACAGACGCACTAGGCGCTCAGCGCTCCAGCCGGCCCATCCGCCCGCCACGCCGCTTGGCCAGCAGCGGCGCGCGAGCGGGCAATTCGGTCATCACCGACGCCCGCGCGTCATGGCTTAGCCGGGACCACTGGCTGATCTCGTCGATCGTGCGCAGGCAGCCGACGCAGATCCGCGCCTCGGGGTGGACGACACACAGCTTTACGCAAGGCGAGGCGATCTCGTCGCGCTTCCAGACATCGTCCTTCACTCGTCTCGCCCCCTGTCCTCATGGCGCAGTATATGCGCCATCCGGTCCAGCGCGCCTTGCAGGATATAGCCCGCCGCTACCTGATCGATCACCTCTTTACGACGCTTGCGCGACGTATCCGCCTCAAGTAGTGCCCTTTCTGCCGCAACCGTTGACAGACGTTCATCCCAGAACCCGATCGGCATCGGCGTCAGCTTCTCCAGGTTGCGGGCAAAGGCCTGTGTCGCCTGCACGCGCGGCCCGGATGATCCGTCCATGTTCAACGGCAGCCCCAGCACGATCCCAACCGCCCCCCGCGCCTGCAAAAGCGTCAGCAGACGGGCGGCATCCAGCGTGAACTTCTCACGCCGGATCACCTCGATCGGGGTCGCCACCTGTCGCCGCAGATCCGAGACCGCCACACCAATGGTCTTGTCGCCCAGATCCAGTCCCGCAATCGCCCGGTTGGGGGGCAGGGCGGCCAGGAATTCAGCGATGTCGGTCAGGATCATCTGCGCACCATCACGGGGAAAGCCCGCTTTCCACCGCTGCCATCCGCAGGAACGACAGCTCGGCCGGCCGTCCCTCGAACTTGACGCGCGCCTCGTCATAGATCGTTTGCGCCTCGTCCAGCCGCTCCAGTACCGCCAGCGACCGGATCAGCTGCTCCCATTCCTCGATGGACCCGCCATCGCTGGCCAGCCGGTCCGACAGCTGCGCCACCATGCCCTCGATCATCGCTTGCCGGTCCTCGGGCGACATGCCCGCCGCCGCCGCCATATCGCCGGCCCCCGGACCCGCAGCCCCCGGCAATTCATATTTCTCTCCCGCCAGATCGGCCACCATCCCGATCCGTGCGCGGATCGAGGCGATCCACGGCGCCTGCGGGTTGCCGTCCTCGGCCAAGGGGCGCCAGAAGCGGAAGGCCTGATCGAACCGCCCGCCTTGCAGGAACATCTCGCCCACCAGGTAGCGCGCCACCTCATTTGTCAGGTCCAGCGACAAGGCGGCGCGCAATTCTGTCTCGGCCTCGGGTGACACATAGCCCTGCGCTTCCGCCACCAGCGCCAGCGCCCGGTTGGCGTGGTCGGCCGCTGTCGCCGTCTCGCCCATCAGCGCCAGCAGGCGTTCCGACGTGACCACAGCCGCCGCCACCTCACCGGCGGCAAAGTGCCCCGCAAAGGCCGCCCGCAAGGCGTCAATGTCGGTCTCTGCGGCCAGTTCCGTTCGCAAGGTCGCAAGCGTTGGATCGGCAGGCACGCCCAGCCGCGCCAGTTCTGCGGCCTGACTGGGCCGCGCGGCAATCGCTGCGTCCAGCCCCGCAAGGCGGTCTTGCAGCGGCAGGTCGGGATAGCCGGGTGCGCCCAGCCGGTCATAGACCAGCACCGACCCCGCGATCACCACCGCCCCCGTCAGCCCAAGCGCAAGCCACGGCATCCCGCCGGGTGCCACATCGCCGCGTGCCATCGGCCCGGTCGCGCCGCCCCCGCTGTCGGCCCGGTCAGCGTCCAGCAGCCGGTGGCCAACCTCGCCGCGCAGGCGTGCCGCCTCATCCGCGGTGATGGTGCCGCGCGCCAGATCCCGCTCGATCTCGGCCAACTGGTCCTTGTAGATCGCCACATCGGCAGCCCCCCGGTTGCCCTGCGCCCCACCGCGCCGCGCCGCCGCAACCAGGATCGCCAGAACCACCGCCGAAAGCACCAGCGCCAGTGCCCAGAAGCCCGCGTTTGCCATGCCTTGCCCGATCCCACCATACCACTTTGCCGTCACATAGTGGTTCCGACCCCGCCAAGAAAGGGGCATTCGGCCCGGCCGGGGGCGCACTCGTTGCCGCAGGTTGCCGGGGATGGCACCGCCTGCCTGCGACAGCTTGGCAAATGTCGCAATTTTCCCGATTGTGCCGCTGACGGGTGCGGCTATAACCCGCAACCGTTCCACACCAGCCGTGTCGATCCTGCCTTTCGGCACCCCCGGCACCGTTCAGCCCGTGATGAGGCCCTGATGAAGCGCTATTCGGTTTTCGCCATCGCCCGCGAGGCGCTGCGCCACCATATGGGCTGGGAACGCGCCTGGGCCTCGCCCGAACCGAAGGCGTCTTATGACGTGATTATCGTGGGGGCAGGGGGCCACGGCCTTGCCACCGCCTATTACCTTGGCAAGAATTTCGGCATCACGAATGTGGCGATCATCGAAAAGGGCTGGCTGGGCGGCGGCAATACCGGGCGCAACACCACGATCATCCGGTCGAACTACCTGCAGGACCCCTCGGCCGCGATCTACGAAAAGTCGCGCTCGCTTTATGAAACGCTCAGCCAGGACCTGAACTATAACGTCATGTTCAGCCCCCGTGGCGTGATGATGCTGGCCCAGACCCATCATGAGGTGCGGGGCTACCTGCGCACCGCCCACGCCAACGCGCTGCAAGGCGTGGCCACCGAATTCATCACCCCGCAGCGGGTGAAGGAACTCTGCCCGATCCTCAACATCGACGGCCCCCGCTACCCCGTCCTTGGCGCGCTATGGCAGGCCCGTGGCGGCACCGGTCGGCATGATGCCGTGGCTTGGGGCTATGCACGCGCCTGCAGCGACATGGGGATGCACATCATCCAGAACTGCGAAGTCACGGGTGTCAGGTCCGAAGGCGGAAAGGTCACCGGCGTCGACACCGCCAAGGGCTTCATCGGCTGCAAGAAGCTGGGCATGGTCGTCGCCGGCCATTCGGGCCAGCTGGCCGAGATGGCCGGCTTCCGCCTGCCCATCGAAGCGGTTGCCCTGCAAGCGCTGGTGTCCGAACCGATCAAGCCCTGCATGGATGTGGTCGTGATGGCCAACACCGTCCACGGCTACATGAGCCAGTCTGACAAGGGTGAGATGGTGATCGGCGGCGGCACCGACGGCTTCAACAACTACACCCAGCGCGGTTCGTTCCACCACATCGAGGAAACTCTGCGCGCACTGGTCGAAACCTTCCCCATGCTGTCGCGCCTGAAAATGCTGCGCCAATGGGGCGGTATTGTTGACATGACCGGCGACCGCTCTCCCCTGATCTCCAAGACCCCCCTCGGCAACTGCTTCATTGATTGCGGTTGGGGGACGGGTGGTTTCAAGGCCATCCCCGGCTCGGGCTGGGCGATGGCCGAGCTGATGGCCAAGGGCGAACCGGGGCCATTGGCCGAGGCGTTCAACATGTGGCGCTTCAAGGAAGGCCAGTTCATCGACGAAAGCGTCGCCGCCGGGGTGGCGCATTGATGACCGGCATCCGGAACCGAATGGCAACGGGGGGCGTTGTCTGTGCAGATTTGTATCTGCAGGAGACATCGAAATGTCAGACCAATACACCCCGCCCCGCTCCAGTCCCGTCAACCCCGGTGACAAGCCCGCCGCCCCGCGCGACGAATACACCCGCACCAACATCCATGTCGAAAACCCGCCAGTCCGCCCCGGCGATTCTAGCGGCGGCTTTGGCACCGGCATGCTGGTCGCTGGCGTCTTCGTCGTCATCGCCATCATTGCCTATGTCGTCTTTGGCGACCGGATGGGTAGCGGCCCGACAGCTGATCCGGCGCCCAGCGTCTCGATCGAGAACAACAACGCCGCTGAGCCTGTGCCTGCGCCAGACGCAGCCCCGGCAGCCCCGGCCCCTGCACCCGACACTGGCACCGTCGCGCCCGATCCCGTTGCGCCCGATCCTGTCGTGCCTGCACCCGATGCAGCGCCAGTGGCCCCTGCCAACCCCTAAGGCCGCGCCCTTTCTGACCACCGCCATTGGCGGGCACCCCCCGGTGCCCGCCTTCTTCCATTGCGGAGACCGCCCGTGCTGACCCTCGAATGCCCCTATTGCGGCGTCAAAGCCTGCGAAACCGAACTTTCCCCCGGCTATGAGGCGCATCTGAAACGCTTCGGCCCTGGCGCGTCGCCCGAGGAATTCGAAGCCTACATGTTCGCGCGGAAAAACCCCAAGGGCGTGCATTTCGAACGCTGGCGCCACACCTACGGCTGCGGCAAATGGTTCCTCGCCGCCCGCTGCACCGCCACGCTTGAGGTGTTCGGAACCTACCCCGCCCAAGTCTCCGGCCCCCCGGCCGACATCATCGCCAAGATCCAGGCCCGCCGCCCAGATTGGCAGCCTGACGGAAAGGCCAAAGCATGAGCACCCGTCTCTCCAAGGGCGGCCGCCTGATCGACCGCACCGCCACGGCCGAGTTTACCTTCAACGGCAAGCGCCTGCACGGCTACCACGGCGATACCCTTGCCGCTGCCCTTCTGGCCAATGACCAGATGCTGGTCGGCCGCAGCTTCAAATACCACCGCCCGCGTGGCATCGTCGCCTCCGGGCCCGAAGAGCCGAACGCCCTGGTGAACCTTGGGGCTGGCCCGCGCCTTGAACCCAACCAGCGCACCACCACGACCGAGCTTTTCGACGGGCTTGAGGCGACCAGCCAGAACCACTGGCCAAGCCTCGAATTTGACGTGGGCGTGGTCAACAACTACGCCGCCCGATTCCTGCCTGCGGGCTTTTACTACAAGACCTTCATCCACCCGCGTCCGTTCTGGAAGCATGTGTTTGAACCCATCATCCGCCGCTCGGCAGGGCTTGGCAAAGCGCCAACCCAAGGCGACGCCGACCACTACGAACAGGCCTACGCCTTTTGCGATGTGCTGGTGATCGGTGGCGGCGTGGCCGGGCTTCTGGCCGCCAAGTCCGCCGCAAGCACCGGCCAGCGCGTCCTTTTGCTGGAGCAGACCGCCCACCTTGGCGGCCGCTCTCCGGTGGATGAGGCCGAGGTGCAAGGCAAGCCCGTTGACGCCTGGCTCAATTCCATTGAGGCTGACCTGCGCGCGATGGACAACGTCACCATCCGCACCCGCACCTGCGGCTTTGGCGTCTACGACCACGGCTATGTGCTGGCCGATGAGCGCATTGCCGATCACACCCCCGGCGATGGCCGCCCGCGTCAGCGGCTGTGGCGGATCCGGGCCGGGCACATCGTCACCGCTACCGGGGCTATCGAACGCCCGCTGTCCTTTGCCGGCAACGACATTCCCGGTGTCATGCTGGCCGGTGCGGTGCGCGATTATGTCACCAACTTCGCCGTCTCTCCCGGCGACCGCACGATTGTCGTGACCAACAACGACAGCGCCTATCTGACGGCTCTCACGCTCAAGGCCGCCGGCCTTGAGGTGCCCGCCATTCTAGACGCCCGCGACACCGCCAGCGGGGCCTTGCCCGATGCCGCGCGCGCCGCAGGTATCCGCGTTCTTACCGGGCGCGGTATTGCCTCGGTCAAGGGCGGCAAGCGCGTCACCAGCGTTTCGGTCTGCGCCCAGGCGGGCGAAGGGGCCGTCCTGGAAGAAATCGCGTGTGAGGCCGTCGCCATGTCCGGCGGCTGGTCGCCCGTGGTCCACCTGTTCAGCCATTGCGGCGGCAAACTGCTGTGGGACGATGCCATATCCGCCTTCATCCCCGACCCCGCCCGCCCGCCCCTGAACCATGACGGCAGCGCCATGGTTACCGTCGTCGGGGCCGCCGCCGGCCTTCTGGACCTTGACGCCATCCTTGCGGGTGTTGCGCAAACCGGCGTCTCTGCGCGCGTAGAGACGAAAGGAAGACGCAAGCAAGACGTGGAAAAGGCGATCAAAACCTCGGTGTCGATCCCCCCGGTCTGGGTCATGCCACAAGGCGCGCCGATCACCCTGCGCAACAAGATGTGGTTGGACTACCAGAACGACGTCAAGGTCTCTGACGTGCAGCTTGCG
This sequence comes from Rhodobacterales bacterium, assembly GCA_038211355.1. GTDB lineage: Bacteria > Pseudomonadota > Alphaproteobacteria > Rhodobacterales > Rhodobacteraceae > Tabrizicola. The sequence goes on from JBBQVR010000052.1 coordinate 17,100, forward strand.
GCGCGCGAAGGCTTTCAATCGGTCGAACACACCAAGCGCTACACCACGCTTGGCATGGCGACCGATCAAGGAAAGCTCAGCAACATCAACGGTCTCGCCGTGCTTGCTGATTCCTTGGGTCAAGAGATTCCCCAAGTCGGCACCACCACCTTCCGCCCGCCCTACATGCCGGTCACCCTCGGCACCCTCGCGGGTGAGGCGCGGGGCGACATCTTCCAACCCCTCCGCCGCACACCGATGCATGAAAGCCATGTAGAATCAGGTGCTTACTTTGAACCTGTCGGCCTTTGGCGCCGCCCCTACTGCTTCCCCCGCGCCGGGGAAACCCACGAACAGGCGGTCCATCGTGAGGTTTTGAACACCCGGACCACTCTTGGCCTGCTGGATGCCTCGACCCTCGGCAAGATCATCGTCAAAGGCCCGGATGCGGGCAAATTCCTCGACATGATGTATACCGGCGTGATGAGCACGCTACCGGTAGGCAAATGCCGCTATGGCCTGATGTGCAACGAACAGGGCTTTCTGTCCGATGACGGCGTCGTCGCCCGGATCGATGAAGACACCTGGCTTTGCCACACAACATCTGGTGGCGCCGACCGCATCCACGCGTGGATGGAAGACTGGCTGCAGTGCGAATGGTGGGATTGGCAGGTTTACACCGCGAATGTTACCGAACAGTACGCTCAGGTTGCCGTGGTGGGTCCGAACGCAAGGAAACTGCTGCAAGTCCTTGGCGGGATGGATGTATCCAAGGAAGCGCTGCCTTTCATGCAATGGGCAGACGGCACTTTGGGCGGCTTTCCGGTCCGGGTTTACCGGATCAGCTTCTCGGGTGAGCTTTCCTATGAAATCGCCATCCCCGCCAGCCACGGAGCCGCCTTCTGGGCCGCGTGTATGGAGGCAGGAAAGGCTTTGGGCGCAATGCCTTACGGGACCGAGGCCTTGCATGTGATGCGGGCCGAAAAGGGCTTTATCATGATCGGCGATGAAACCGACGGCACCGTCATTCCGCAGGATTTGGGTCTTGGCTGGGCGATCTCGAAGAAGAAAGCCGATTTTCTTGGTAAACGCGGTCAGGAAAGAACCTTCCTCGCCAACCCCGACCGCTGGAAGCTGGTGGGGTTCGAAACCCTTGATGGATCGGTGATCCCCGATGGCGCCTATGTGGTCGCGGACGGGGTGAACGCCAACGGCCAGCGCAACACCCAAGGGCGCGTCACGTCAACCTACCACTCGCCCACGCTGAAGCGCGGCATCGCAATGGGCCTTTTATATCAAGGGCCTGGCCGGATCGACGACGTGGTGGAATTCAACACCGTTGCCGGCGGGCTGGTCAAGGCGCGCGTCTGCGATCCGGTCTTTTACGACAAGGAAGGGGAGAAGCAGAATGTCTGATCCGGTCTCTGCCCTGCAGGGCGCCCGTTATGACGGCTTTGCCCAGATCCGCGAAATCGGGCCTGTCGGCATGGTCACTTTGCGGGCCAAAGGTCTGAAATCGTTGGACAAGGCGATCAAGGCGGCGGTAGGCACCAAAGTTCCGGCGCAAAGATGCATCGAGGTTAATGGCGACAAGGCCTGCGGCTGGATGAGCCCAGACGAATACCTGCTTGTCCTGCCCTATGCCGAGGTTGCCGCGGCGCTGGCTACGCTCGCCAAGGCCTTGCAAGGTCAGCATTATCTGGCCGTCGATGTCTCGGACGCCCGCGCCGTCTTTCGCATCGAAGGCCCCAGCGCCGGGGATGTCCTGAGCAAGCTTTCGCCCGCCGACATTAACCAACTTGCCCCAAACGAGCTGCGCCGCAGCCGCAGCGCCCAGGTCCCGGCTGCCTTCTGGCACCAGAACGACGGCTTCACCCTGGTCTGCTTCAGGTCTGTAGCGGGCTATGTGATGGGCCTTTTGTCGCACGCAGCCCAGCCAGGCAGTGAGTTGCGTTAACCAAGGCGGAAGGCCGCATTTCACCGCCAATTGACAGAGGGCCAAGGTTGAACGACCCTCCGGAAGGCAGTCATCAGCAGGATTCCCCCGTGCTACGATTTTCCCTTTTTGGCTTGTTTTTCCTTGCGATACCATCCCTGGCAGACGCGTTGACGCTTGAATGCGCCTTGCCGCAAACCAACTCGGGCGGGGGGTACCTGACCGAAACCTATGTGCTTCAATACGATGAAGCCGCGGGCAAGGCTTTGGCGTCTGATGGATTGATCCTGTTTTTCAACGATGGCCCCATCGAGGCGAAAGTGTCTGAGGAAACGGGCAAAAAGCTGGTCCTTTCCTGGATGGTCCTGATCACCAACAGCACCGGCCAACAGACAAAAATGCGGTTCCGCGCGGTGTATTTCAAGGAAACGCGGCAAATCACGATCCGGGCCACACCCGGCGGCTACGACAACAGCTTTGAGGCGCGGGGCAGCTGCAAATCGGTGTGATGCGCGGCGATGATGAGGCCCGGGCCGGGGGGATATGTTGACGGGTAAAGCGGTGCACTGCGCCTTTCGCAAGTCGACCAGGCACCGTTCAGACCCAAGGCCGCCTTGTCCCCATCCTGCCGACACACGAGATTGGCAATACAACGTCGTGTGCTCCCCCGGTCGGGTCGGCTGAAATCCGGCGCTGCCTGCGGAAAACCGGGCGCAAGCCTTGACCTTCGCGCCGCTTGCCCCCTTATTCAATCCTGACAGATTTCATCGAACAGGAGCGACTTCATGGCCTTCACCCTTCCCGATCTGCCTTACGCGCATGACGCGCTGGCCGCCCTTGGCATGTCAAAAGAGACGCTGGAATACCACCACGACCTGCACCACAAGGCCTATGTCGACAACGGCAACAAGCTGATCGCCGGCACCGATTGGGAAACCAAAAGCCTTGATGACATCGTCAAGGGCACCTATCAGGCTGGTGCCGTGGCACAGAACGGCATCTTCAACAACGCCAGCCAGCACTGGAACCACAACCTGTTCTGGGAGGTGATGGGCCCGGGCGATAAGAAGATGCCCGGCGCGCTTGAGGCGGCTTTGGTTGAGGCGTTCGGGTCGGTCCAGAAGTTCAAGGACGACTTCGCCGCCGCCGGTGCCGGGCAGTTCGGGTCGGGCTGGGCCTGGCTGGTCAAGGACAAGGACGGCGCACTGAAGGTCACCAAGACCGAAAACGGCGTGAACCCCCTGTGCTTTGGCCAGACCGCGCTGCTGGGCTGCGACGTGTGGGAGCACAGCTACTACATCGACTTCCGCAACAAGCGCCCGGCCTATCTGACCAATTTCATGGAAAAGCTGGTCAACTGGGAAGCCGTTGCTGCCCGGATGTAAGGGCCGGACGAACCAGGACTGACAGACTTTGAATCGTAGCCCGCAGGAGCGCCTTCCTGCGGGCTATTGATTTGGGACGACAAGGTTTGCAGCGGTTCTTTTGGCATTGCGTTTTAACCTCGTGCAACCTAGTTGGCGGCAAAAGAGGTATCAGATCAGTTCATGGAACCGTTCCGGCACGACATAGGTGCGAAGATTTTTGACCTTGCCGTGACGCCACAGCGCTGTGCCTTCGTCCATTTGCCAATCATTGGTGATCCGCTTGCGCTGCCAGTCGAACTGGAAATCCTTGTCTTCGGGCGCACCTTCATCCTGCAGCGCAAGAAGGAAAGCGTTGACCTCGTCGGAGGACTTCGCCCAGCCGCTGCCGGCAACAGCGTTGCCTGAGGGGGCATCGACTTGCATCAAGGCCTGCCGTTTCGCCTGTCGCGCCAAAAGCATTTCGCGGTCAACAAACCTGAGATGAAAAAGATAAAGCACGGGGTCCAATTCGAGCCGCGGGTAGTCAGACCGATGACCACCCAGCGACCAGCGCACCGGGACCGAGGTTACGCAGGGCTTGGAGTAAGATGAGTGAATCCGCACATGCGGACGCTGCCTGAGGATCGGACCTGTCGGGTCGATTGGGGCCGCGCAAATATCGTAGCGATGCACCACCTCGACCGCGAAGGGGCTAATCACACCCACCTCTCGTGCCCGTCCAACTGCGTCCAGCAGGCTGATGCCACTGGCGGGGTCGGCGACGATGATCTCGTCCACGTCGTTCATGACGACAAC